>DASPXJ010000168.1:0-15403 GCA_035637355.1 Gemmatimonadales bacterium | reverse complement strand
ATCGTCCACATGATGTGGAGTTGTGAATCCACAGCACGCACGTTCCCACATCGGGGTATTTACCCCTCTATTGCCACTTCGCAGTAGGCAAACGGCTGGTCCGACTCGGCGGGAACGAATAGAAATCCTGCGCCACTCGTCGCAAACCAACCGGCAAGCAATTGGGTGGAACGACCGACGGCGGGTTCTGCGAACAATGCTTGCGTCCAGCGACGAATGTGACGCAGCTCCGGCGCGCGGCGCGCCAACAGACTTAACGCGGCCCCGAGACCGTGCGTCGCACGGAGAAAATGCGCGATCGCGTGCCCGCGTTGCGCGAAGATGTAGGAGCGCACTCCCGGCTCATCATAGAGCAGGGTACCTTCGTATGGGTCGGCGGGGGGCGCGTCCATGCGAGGACCGAAGTAGACGAAGACGCGGTTGTCTCCGTCTCTGCGCTCGACGACGATGGCGGCGGAATCGGGACTGAGACGCGCCGCGTGCACGAGGTCTTCGGCGGCAAGAATGCCGACCTGGGCGGTCCACTCGAGCGCCGCGAGTGCTTGATCGAGCGGCAAGCCGACCGCGTCATCGTACGCGATGAGGCGCGGCGCTTCACCGGCGCGCTGGAAGAAGTGGGCAAGCGCGTCGGCGCGATCCTCAAATGTCCGCAAGATGCGGGTGGTTGCGGGAACGGCCATCCCGGGATAATAACGGAGCAGGAATTCAACTGTTAGAGGAGCGATCAACGATGTTGCTGGGATTGGTGATGGTCGTCACGGTTGTCGCCTATCAACAGGATACGGTGACGCACAGGGACTCGTTACCAGTCCCGGCACCCGCGCCGACCATAGAGCAGATCCGCTACCTGGCAGGCTTGAAGACCGCAACGCGCGGCGTCGCACAGATTCGTGACGGGTTGAACCGCGTCGTCCGCACACAACAGGCCGGGGACTCGCTCACACGGCGCCGCGCGGCTCGACGCCTCGGCGGGCTGTGCGGCAGCGCCCGCTCGTTCATCCTCAGCGGCCGGCCGAAGATGCAACCGACCGCCTATGCCGACTCGATGCGCATCCTGGCGAAGCAGGTGACGACGCGGCTCGATTCCTTGAACAGCGCGCTGCCGGTGTGTGAGAAGACGGCCGGCCATGATCCGGCGACGGTGGCCGGAACGCTGACGACGCGGTTGAAGAACTACGACGATGCGTTACTGGCCTTCCGTAATGCGCTCAAACCGGACAGTACCAAGGCGATCAGCCAGCAGTAGCCTCGTAAGTGCTAGTTCTGCAATCCTTTAAGCCACTGCTGCAGCAACTCTGCGGCGGCCTGCTTGATGTCGGCGAACCGGAGTCCTGCACTCACGGACTGCAGCTTGGACTGTGCTATGTCGCGCCGCAGGGAGAAGCGGAACGCCTCGAGCGCCCAGCGCCGCAGATAGGGGCGTTCGTCGTCCAGCCGTTTGACCAACAGGTCGAGCGCATGGGTGTTGCCCCGGCTCGCGAGCGCCGCCAGGACGTGCACCGCGAAGCGCTGATCGCCGGCGCGTGCGTCTACGGAATCCACGAGAGTCGTATCGCCTGTGCGGGCGATGACGCGGTACGCTGCGTTCTGGATGGCGTCCCGGTAGGAGGGCGTGCGCAGCGCCCGGAGGATGACGGCGCGGCGACCGGCCGAATCGGTGAGGGCCATCGCCGTCACTGCGGCAGCCCGAACCGCGTCGCTCGAGTCGCTGGTCCAAGCCTGGCGCGCGAGCGTCGCGGACTGCGCGCCGCCCAGCTCGCCGAGTGCTCCGACCACCGCGGCGCGGACCTGTGCCGAGGTGTCCTTGAGGGCGGTCTGCAGCGCGGGGAGCGCCGTGGCCGCGGGGAAGGCGGCGAGGGCAGTGGCCGCGCCTGCACGGGTGAGGAAGTAATCGGCGCCGGTGGCGGCCTGGACCACGGCCGCGGCGGCCGCCGGGTCGGTCGGCCGCTGGCTGAGCTGGGCAATCACCCAATGGCGGTTCCATAAATCGGGATCGCGCTGCAGCTGCGTCGCGAGCCACGCGGTTGGCTGATCGAAGCTGAGCTGCTTGAGGATCGCGTTGCCGTCGTCAAAGATCACCATGGTGGGCGCGCCTTTCACGTCGCGCACCACGATCGTGTCCTGGCCCTGCGACAGCTGCGCGCGCGCCGTGACGTCGCCTGACGCCGTACCGACGCGGACGGTGACAGGCATGCGGAACACCGCGGGCGTCGTAAAGCGCAGGCCGGTGCTGTCCGCCTTGGAGGAATCCTGCTGCGTCTGCTGCACAACGAGCGAGACGGTGGACGCGCTCGAATCGTACTTCGCGCTGACCGTAAACTCCGGGTAGCCCGCCTGATAGATCCATTGATCCCAGAACCAGTCGACGTTCTCGCCGGTGGCGTCGAGCACGGCCTGACGCACGTCATCGGTGGTGGCGTTGTCGAAGGCGTGATTGACGAGATAGCGGTGCACCGACGCCCAGAAGCGCTGGTCGCCCAGGTATTGCTTCAACATCCTGAGGACGAGCGCGCCCTTGGGGTAGATGTTGTTCGAGCCGAGCGACGCGAGCGGCATGCGCCGTTGGTGGTCGATCTGCATGAATTGGTCGTACTCGTCGAGGTAATAATCCTGCTCGGCGTGACGCCCCAGCTTCTGCGCCCAGTATTGGCCCGGCATGAACTCCGCGAACCCCTCGTTGAGCCACATGTTGGCCCAATTCTCGGTGGTGACGTAGTCGCCGAACCACTGATGCGAAAGCTCATGCGGAATCAGAATCCAGAGATACCACGGGCGGTCCTGGTAGTCACGCGGGCCTGGTAGCCAGTCAACGAGCGTGGTCGCACTGACGTTTTCCATGCCGCCGAAGAAGTCGGCCACGGTGGTCTGCGCATACTTGGCCCACGGGTAGTTGATGCCGGTGAGGCGCGAGTACGTATCGATCATATCGGGGGTGATCTTGAACAGCGGCCGCGCCAGGGCGGAGTCTTCGTGGTACACGTAGTAATCCACGGGGACCGTACGCCACGTGTCGTGGATTTTCACGAGCGGAGCCACGACAAGCGAGACGAGATAGGTGGCGGATGGCTTGTCCTGCAGCCAGTCAAGCGTGCGCGAACCGTCTCGGGCGGTGGCGTCGGAGATGAGGCGGCCATTGGAGACGGCCATCATTCCCTTGGGCACGGTGGCCACCACTTCCCACGTCATCTTGTCATTGGGGAAGTCGTAGGTGGGGAACCAGTAGTGATTGTCGTGGTCCTCGCCCTGGCTCCAGATCTGCCGCGGGCGGTGCGGCCGGCCTTCGGAATCGATGAATGTGAGGCCGTGGCCGCTCTCCACCACACCGTGATAGGTGACAGTGAAACGGGCCGTGTCCCCAAAGCCAATCGGCCGCATCAGGTACACGACGAGCGTATCGCCATGGCGCGCGGTGCGCAGGGTCGCCCCGCCCGCCCCGCTGACGCGGCTGATCACGAGCTTGGCACCCGCGTCCAGGATGACCGAATCGAGTCCCGCTCGACGCGAGACGAGCGTCGTCGCGACCTTCCCGTCGAATGAGGTCGAATCCCAGTCGAATCGGGAGATCTCGATCCGCTGGTGAATCAGGTCGTAGTCATGCGACCGGGTGTAGTGGTCGTTGGCCATCCGATCGACGTTGGACTGGCCGGCGAGCGAGGTGGTGACGACACAGCACGCTGCGAACAGGGAGAGCGGATGGCGCATCGGTCTTCCTTGTACCGGAGGACGGGCCCGGAATGTACTTGAGCGCTGGGACACTTACGAGAAGTGCCGTGATGATGTTGTTATAGTGTCGCTATCGGGCGAAACGCGCTCAGATTGACACGCCTGAGCGTGTTCCATACTTTTGCCCGCGGTTCAAGCATACGTGGCACCGTCACCGGCTGTCTGCGCTTCCGCGAGGACCATCTGTCTCGCGGATTTTTGTTTGAGCCCGTCCCAGGCCGCGGTGGCCTGGGTCGATCCAGTCCGGGGCCGTGCCCCATTGTGCAGAGGTTAGACCAGTATGGCTAAGGGTAAGGTGAAGTGGTTTAACGACGCGAAGGGCTTTGGCTTTATCGCGCAGGAGTCGGGTCCAGACGTGTTCGTCCACTTCACAGCGATCCAGGCGGAGGGCTTCCGCAGCCTCGCCGAGGGGGACAACGTCGAGTTCGACGTGGCCCAGGGTCCAAAGGGGCTGCAAGCGCAGAACGTTCGGAAGGTCTGAATCAATTTCAGACAGGCGGGCCCGGGTCACACCGGGCCCGTTTGCTTTTCATATATTGGCGCATGACTCCTGCCTTCCTCCTTCTGCTCCTCCTCCAGGCGGCGCCCGCTGCCTCCGCACCCCGGCCGTTCGCGTATCGCGGCTTCAGCCCCGGCATGTCGTATCGGGATTTTGCGGCCCAGGCGCGCGCCCTCGCCCAGAGCCACAACGACATCCTGGCGTGCCAAACGATGCGCCAGACGGCACAGGTCATGGACTGCGGTGTCCGCGTGCGTGATCCGGTCGATAGCGCGCGTTTCTATTTGAGCGCAAACGTCATCGAGGGACTGGCGTCGGTCATCTCGTTCGTGGATTCGGGGAAAGTCGCGCTGGTGGGACGGACGCAGGACGACCTGCGCCGGCACCTGGGTGTCCCGCAGCGCCGCGAGCGCAGTATGTGGGAATGGACCAAAGGCCGGCGTTTCATCCGGCTCAACTGGCGAGGCGGTCGTGGGTGGCGCGTGATCTCGATTACGCTCAACGACCGTGACGTGCTGGCTCGGATCGCGCGCTATCGCCCCCCCCCCCGCCCCCCCGCGAAGCCGAAGCCTAAATAGCGTCGGCGACGAGACGCTCGGCGAGCTGCGCGATCCCCTCTACCCCTGTTATCTGATCCATCCAGCGCGGGGGCAACGACACTTCTCCGTATCGTGCTCCCAGGAGGGCGCCCGCCACGGCCGCGTTGGTGTCGGTGTCGCCGCCCGCCTGTGCGAGATAGATGAGTGCGTCCTCGAGCGTGCGGTCGTGGGTGACGAACCAGAATGCGATCTCGACGCAATGCACCACGTATCCCGCCTCGCCCGCGCGCGCGATCGGCAGGTCGGCCTCCGATTCGCGGGGCACCCGATGGATCGCCTCGCGCAGCACGCGCGGCGCGCGATCGCCCATCTTGTGAAGCACTTCATCGATGAAGTAGATGTTGCCGTGCAGCAGCTCCCGGGCCGCGAGGTTCACCGCCGCAGCGCCCCACGTGCACCGCTCGTCGGCGTGCGTGATCGCGGCCTGTTGCGTCGAAACGCGAATCAAGCGATCGAGATCATCATGGTAGCGCAGCGCCACCGGGATACAGCGCATGACGCTGCCGTTGCCGGCGGCACGTCCCGGGTTCTCCTGATTCGCGAGCCGGCCCGCTTCGAATGGCTCCTTGCCGCGATCGATCAAGGTGAGCGCGCGCCTGGTCGTCATCCCGATGCCGCGGCCGTCCACCTTCATCCATTTCACCCAGCGGCGCGCGACATCGTTGGCGTCAAACCCTTGCGAGGCCAGCAGCGATTCGCCGAGCAGCAGCGCCATCGCGGCATCGTCGTCGTAGGGGGAGTTCTTGGGGGGTGGGGCGAGATCGACCACGCCCCGCGGGAAGGCTGTGCGTATCGCGTCCGCCGTGCCCAGATGCTCGGTGGGGACGCCCAGTTGATTGCCGGCGACAAGGCCCAGCAACGCGCCTCGCGCGCGAGAGACCAGCTGTGGGTTTCCCCGGTCCATTGGCTCACAAACTAACACCGGCCATGGCGCTCGTTTGGGGCATTCCGGCGCTCTACATCGTCCTGTGCGTGGTGCTCTGGACGCTGCAGGAGAAGATCACGTTCCCTGCCCCGCGGGCGGCATTGCCAGATCCTGTAAAGACGCTCGGTTCCGGTGAACAAGTCGAGTTGACGATGCACGATGGTACGAAGCTCGTGGGATGGTATTTGCCGCCCCTCGCCGCCCCTCGCCACCCCTTCGCCGCCGTTTTGTGGTCTTATGGAAATGGTGAGACCATTGCCGCCATCTGGCCGATCATCCGGGAGTTCCGGCCCCCCAGCGCCGCGCTCCTCGTGCTCGATTATCCCGGCTACGGCGGAAGCGCCGGCCGCACCAGCGAGGCGGGCATCTACGAGGCGGGCGATCTGGCCTACAACGCATTGCTCAGCCATGCCGAAGTGGACCGGCACCGCATCTACGTTTACGGCCGCTCACTGGGCAGCGCCGTGGCAACACACGTCGCGGCCACGCACGACGTTGCCGGTCTGATTCTCGAGTCACCGTTCACGAGCGCCCGTGGCATGGCCGCACGCCATTACCGCATCTTCCCGCGCTTCCTGGTGCGGCTGGGCCTCGATAATCTCGACCGCATCACGCGTATTCATTGCCCCGTGCTGATCTTTCATGGGACGGCCGACATGCTTGTCCCGATCGCGATGGGCCGTGAAGTTGCCGCCGCGGCCGGCGGTCCGGTGGAGTTTGTGATGATCGAGGGCTCAGGCCACAACGACACCTACGACATGGGCGGGAAGGCCTACCGCGAGAAGCTCGCAGCGTTCGTCAAATGACCACGACCGGCTCCAGCCGGTCTCGTTCCTCCTCAAAAACCCGCTGGGCCTCATCGAGCGCGCGGATGACATCCGGTTCCTCTGGATCAGGGAACTTGCTGCTCGGCGCTACCCGGCCCGTGAGCTTGCGGACGGCAACCAGCGCGCGGGTCACCTCGCAGCGTCCCGCATCGGGATCGGTATGGCCGGCCACGAGCAGCTCCTCATAAAGAGGAAGGGCCGCGGGGTCGTCGAGCACGTATAACGACTCGAGAATCTTGGGAGCCAGGAAGCGCCGCAACATCTCGTCGCCGCGGATACGCTGGAACAGCGCGATCAGATCGGGAGCCTGGCCGGGGTAGTAGCGCGCCGCTTCGACGGCCGCCGCGACAAACGCGTGGTGCGCCCCCGGAGTCTGCAGGTACCGCGCGAAGAGCGGCCAGGCGCCCTTCGGATGGCGTTCAGCAAGCGCCAGAAACGCGAAATAGCGCCGGCCGAGCGGCGCCCGGATGTCGGCGATGACGGTGCGCAGGCCCGCCACACCCCAGCGCGCGCCGACGAGCGCGGCGGCCGCGGCATGTTGCCAACGCTCGAGCTCGGGCACGCGGAAGGTGACGATGTGCGGATCGAGAAACGCCCGACAGCGCTCCAGCGCGGCGAGCAACCGGCGATCCACCGCCGCGAGCGCCGGCTCGAGTGCTTCCGTGTTGGCACGGCGCGCGAGTGCGAGCGCCTCCCATCCGAGCTGTCCGAGATTCGACTCTTCCCACGTCGCATCCAGATCGGCGGCGTCGCGTGCGGCGAGCAGTCGTTCCAGCCCCGCCGCAAATCCGCACAGCCGCCGAATTGCATCCATGCACGTAATGTGGAAAGCGCGTGGATATTGCGCTATCCCATTCACAGGCTTAACCTTGCCCGCTCATGCGGCGGTACCGGGCCCTCCTCGTTTCGATCCTGACGCTTACGGCGTGTTCCCGTGGAAGCCGCGGAGCGATTGTCCTGGGGCTCGCGGGGCCCTTTTCCCAGCCCCGCGGTGAGTCGATGCAGCGGGCGGCCGAGCTGGCCGTCGCGGAAATCAACGCCCGCGGTGGGATCCGTGGACGCCAGCTGGCGCTGCGGGTAATGGATGACAGCGGCCGCCCTGAGGTCGCGATTCGCATCGCCGAGCAGCTGGTGGACGACCCGGCGGTCGTCGCGGTGGTAGGGCACCTCACGTCCGGCACGTCGCTGGCGGCGGTCCGTGTGTACGGCGAGGCGCACCGCCCGCTCGCCATGATCTCGCCCTCCGCTTCGAGTCCCGACCTCTCCGGCGTCAATCCCTACTTCTTCCGGGTCTGTCCCAGCGACCTGAGTCATGGCGCGCAGTTGGCCCGTTACGCCCGCCAGACGCTTGGCGCGCGCCGGGTCGGCGTGATCTACGTCGACGACGATTATGGGCGGGGGCTGCGGCTCAGCTTCGCCGCGGAGTTCCGGCGCCTGGGCGGCGAAATCGTCGAGGAAGATCCGGCGCTCTCCACGACGCCCAGTCTCGAACCGTATCTATCGCGCCTGCGCCTGGGAGACGGGGGGGGGCCGGACGCGCTGATGCTGGCGACGGAACGGAGCGGGGCGGAGCTCGCGCTGCGAGAAATGGGACGTCTCGGCGTTCATTGGGCGGTCCTCGGCGGTGACGCACTCACGGGCATCGAAGCGGCCGGCCCGATCGCCGAGGGCGTCCGTTTGTCATCCGCGTACCTCGTGGACCGGCCCGGAGAGCGCAACGCCCAATTCGTCGAGGCGTACACCCGCGCGTACCCGGGGCAGCGGCCCGATCATCGCGGCGCCGGCGCCTACGACGCCGTCCACCTCCTGGCACGGGTGCTCGCCAATGCCGGGACGGACCGGCAGGCGATCCGTGACCGTTTGGCGCGGATCGGCACGGATGTGCCGGCGTACGAAGGCGTCACCGGATCCATCGCGTTCGATGGACGCGGCGACGTGCCGGCCAAGTCGGTCGTGATCGGCACCGTGCGTGGCGGCCGGCTGGTCACGGAGGTTGTGCCGTGAACACGATCCGCTGGCGGATCATCGCCGGCCTGGCCGGCCTGCTGGCCGGTCTGGTGATCGCCGCGATCGTGGGGGTCACCTCGCTCGGCACGCTGCGGCGGTCGCTGGCGACCGAAATCGAGCATCTCCGTGAATCGAGCGAGGTCGGGAACGGTCTCGTGGCAGCCGTATTCGAGGAGATTCGTGTCGCCGACGATGCACGCAATCAGTTTCAGACCGCCGCGGACGCCGCGTTCCAGTATCAGAAGCGGCTCGACGGCCTGGCGGGACTCACCGAGGCCGACCGCGTCACGGTCAACCACATCAAGCAGCTGCAGGCGGCGATCCACGTCGACTATTCGCTCGCGCACGCCGATCTCGATCTGGGACGGACGCGGGAAGCGCTGGCGCTGTCGGCCGGCGTGCGCGCGCCCGTCGCGGAGCTGACGCGGCTGGTGCGTGAGTTGTCGGCCCGGCAGTCCGACAAAGCGGTCGTCGTCGGCCAGCGCCTGGCGGACCTCGCGCGGCAGCGTGAGATCGTGCTCTGGCTCGTGCTGATTGCGACCGTGATAGCGGGCGCGCTGGTCGGCGTGTTCACGCTGCGTTGGGTGGAAGGGCCACTCGTGCGCCTCGTGACCGCCGCCGAGCGATTCGGGAACGGCGATCTGCGGCCGGTCACCACCGGGAGGATGCCGCGCGAATTCCAGGTGCTCGCCGACGCCATGCGGCACATGGGCGAGCGGCTGCGGGGCATCGTGTCGGAAGTCGTGGGGTCAGCCGACAAGATCGCGGCATCGGCCAGCGATCTGTCCGCCGTCAGCGAACAGCTGGCCGCATCCTCGAGTCAGGTGTCGAGCGCCATGCTCGAGATCTCGACGGGGGCGGAAAGCCAGCGCAACGAGCTCAATGCGACGCAGGCGGCGCTGGAGCAGCAGCGCAAGGCGACGGCGGAGATGGCGGATGCCGCGTCCCGCGTGGCCCACCTAGGGGAGGAAATCCGCACGGTCGCCGACCGTCATCGCAATGACGTCGCGGCGGCGGGCACGACGCTGCTCGACGTGCGTGAGGTGGTCCGCACGACGGCGACGGAAGTCACGCACCTCGCCGAGCAGAGCGCGGCGATCGACGATTTCGTGGACCTGATCAAACGGATCTCATCGCAGACCAACCTGCTGGCGTTGAATGCCGCGATCGAGGCGGCGCGCGCCGGTGAGCATGGCCGCGGGTTCGCGGTGGTCGCCGAAGAGGTACGCCAGCTCGCCGACGAATCGTCCCGCGCCGCCGAAGATGTGGCACGCACCACGCGCGTGATTCGCGAACAGGTGGAGGAAGTCACCGCCACGATGGCCGTCGGCCAGGCGAAAGTGCGCGGCATCGAGTCGGTGGCGGAGGGAGCCGCACGCGGCCTCACCGAAATCGTCGCGGCCGTTCAGCAGATCGAGCAGGCGGCATCACGGGTGACCCGCGCCGCCCAGGAGAATCGTGGCGTCACGGAGCAGCTCGGCGCGCAGGCCCAGCAGGTGGTGAACCGCGCCGTCTCACATGCATCCAGCGCGGAGCAGGTCACCGCGGCGACGCAACAACAGGGCGCGTCCACCCAGCAAATGGCAGCGGCCGCCGGCGATCTGCTCCAGGCGGCCGAAAAACTGCGCGGCTTGGTCCGCGGCTTCCGAATCTAGCGCCGGGGGCCCTTCTTCTTTTTTCCGGGCGCCTTTTTCACGGCGACCGGCTTCTTCTTGCGCAGCCCGTCCTGCACCTCCGCCAGCACGCGGTCGCCCTCGTCCGGGCCGATCAAGCCCCGCCGGACCGCGTACCGGACGAGCTCTTCGGCGTCCTCAAACGTAAAGTCCGCCAAACCGGCCGCGCCCCGCATCGCCTTGATGAGCGCGTCCGCGACCGGACTGCGGAGCACGCTGGCGATGCCGGGAAGGGCCTCGAGGAGCGACGAGATTTGCGAACCACCTAGCTCGGCTGGCATCGGGATCGAAAGGGCCGTTAAGGTCGCGGCAAGCTATATGACCTCCGCGGGGGCGTCAAGAATTGCGGTTACGGGGGCGGGCGGCGCGAAATCGTGAGGTCGGATTGGGAGAGCAGCTCACCCAGCACCGTGCGGGTCCGGGGATCGAGCGGAAGCTCAAAGTGGATATCGAGGCGGTACTCCGCCCGGTCGGGGGGAGCCCCCTGGGCGGTAAGCGTGAAGCCGCGGTCCGATGGCGTCACGGCATCGATTTCGACGGTCACGATGGGCTCAAACGCGGGACGACCGGCGGTTGGGCCACGAGGACGGATGCGAGGGGTGTCCATAACGGCTCCTGTTGCCGGAGAGATAGCCCCCGGGCAAAGTGCGTCAAGATCTGGGTAGTATAGATTTCCAGCCGGAGGGGTGTCGCTTTGGGCAGACGGGGGATCAAGGAGTACCGCGCGCCGGAAGCCCTGGCGCTCATCGCAGCCGACCGGGCGCACGAGCCGCTGGTGTGCCCCTCGTGCGGCACCCGCACGATCCAACGTTCGCCGCGCCGCCGCCCGCTGCGGGTCGGGGAGCTTTCCGCCGCCGAGCGGATCAGCCTGACGTGTGCGGCGTGCAGCCGCCATGCTTTCTACATCACGCGGGGAATGGAGCCACCGCGCGATGCCACCATGGATCCCAGGAGCTTATGAGCGAGGACACGCGTGGCTGGTGACGCGATACAGATGATGGGGACCGTCACAGAAGTGCTGCCCAACACGACGTTCCGCGTAAAACTCGAAAATGGACATGAAGTCTTGGCCTACGTGAGCGGGAAGATGCGCAAGAATTACATCCGCATCCTCCAGGGCGACCGCGTGGCCGTAGATCTCTCACCCTACGACCTGACGCGCGGTCGAATTACCTACCGATACAAGTAGTCGGTCCTCAGTCATCGGTCATCAGCACTGATAACCGACGACCGAGAACCGATGACTAGGATGGATGCCGAAACAGCCGGTTCCATCTGATCCGCAGCGGGTGGGTCGCGACGCTCAAATAAATGAAGAGCGGTCGCCCGCGGATGTGCTGCCGCGGCAGGAAGCCCCAAAAGCGGCTGTCGTAGGACTCGTCGCGGTTGTCTCCCATCACGAAATAATGGTCCGGCGGCACGACGATCGGCCCCCAGTCGTGCGTCGTGGGCCGATAATGCGGCGCATCCTTGCCGACGTATTGCGGCAGCTGCCACGCCCTGATCAGCTGCAGCCGGAACGGTTCGTCGGGGACCGGCGTGAGGGCCGTATGCAGTGCATAGGGCTCGTCCAGACGTTGGCCGTTGCGGAACACGGTGTCGTGCACCATCTGCAACGTGTCGCCCGGCGCGCCCATGACCCGCTTCACGATGTTCAGGTCAGGCGTCGAGTCTTCCACCGACCGGAACACGACGACTTCCCCGCGCTGCGGCGTTGCGAACGCGGGCAGGCGACAGCAGTGAATTCCCGTAAGCGGAATCTCCAGCTCCCCCCCGAAGACCGCCTTGTTGACGAACAGGAAGTCACCAATGAGCAACGTGTTTTCCATGCTCGCGGAAGGGATGCGGAACGCCTCGACCAGAAACGACCGCAACACGACCCAAATGAGGAACGCGGTGCCGATCGCCTTCAGCCACGCGATCGCCTCGTCCTTCACGGTTTTCGGAGGCTCCGGAGGCTTGGGCGAGGTCACGGGGTCTCGATCCAGTCGGCGATGAAGATGTTCGTCTCCCCTGGCACCTTGCCGTTCCGATTGGACGCCCAGACGAGCTGCCGGCCGTCCGGCGAGAACATCGGGAAGGCGTCGAATTCGGCGTTGGTCGTGATCTGCTCGAGCCCGGTGCCGTCCTGGTTCACGAGATACAGATCGAAGTTGCGCGAGCGCGGGTTCTTGTGGTTGGACGCGAAAATGATGCGGCGCCCGTCCGGGTGGAAGAACGGCGCAAAGTTGGCGCCGCCGAGATTCGTCATCTGACGTTGGTGCGAGCCGTCCGCATCCATCACCCAGATCTCCATGCGCACCGGCCGGACGAGATTCTGCGCGATGAGGCGACGATAGTCCGCTGAGTCGGTCGCGGTCTGCGGGTGCCAGGCCCGATACACGATCTGCTTGCCGTCCGGCGAGAAGAACGGCCCGCCGTCATAGCCGAGCTGGCGGGTCAGCCGCTGCAGGTGCCGGCCGTCCACGCTCATCGTGTAGATGTCGAGGTCGCCGTTGCGCAACGACGTGAACACGATCGTCGTGCCGTCCGGCGACAGCGTGCCCTCGGCGTCGTAGTGCGGGTTGTTCGTGTTGCGGCGCGCACCCTGGCCGTCGGCGTTCGCCACATAGATGTCGTAGTCGTACAGCGCCCAGACATAGCCCTGGGAGTAATCGGGCCGCGGCGGGCAAGCCGCGCCGGAGTGCGCCGTCGAGGAGTAGAAAATCCTGGCGTCGTTTTCGAAGAAGTAGCCGCACGTGGTACGCCCTGCGCCGCTCGACACGCGATGCAGCCCGCTGCCGTCCACGTTGATGACGAATTCCTGATCGCACCCGGAGTCCGCTTCCTGGCGCTGGAAAATCAGCTGGCGGCCGGAGCGGGAGAAATACGCCTCCGCGTTCTGGCCGCCAAAGGTCAGCTGCCGGATGTTGCGGAGATGCACCTCCCCTGAGTCGGCGGTGATCGCCTGCAGCAGCACGGGCAACAACAGGAGGAGCATGGGACTCGCAAGCTAGAGGCATTCAAACGCGCAGGCAATGTTAGATTATCTGCTCCGATGAATGATCCCAAAGCACCGCGTCGGTCGCGTCAGCCCTTGATGGACCCGCTCGGCCAGATGTGTGCCGACGGGAAACAGACGGCTGAATACTTGTGGCAGGTCCCGAAGGACGCTGCCGCGCGTCAGAAGATTCTGGATCTCCTGACCCAAATCGGAACTGAAAGCGCGAAGCAGGGGCGGCATGAGATGCCGAAGCTGGTCGAGGAGCTGAAGATCGCGGCGCAGGCAACGCCCTCTCCGCAGCAGGTCGAGATGCTGGTCGATGGCTTCGACCGGCTGACCAAACTCTGGCAAGCCGCCAAATCCGGACTGCTATGACCGAGACGGTCACCCGCGTGACGCGCGAGCTCGACCAGCTCTGCATCAACACCGTCCGCACGCTGGCGATGGATGCCGTGCAGCAGGCCGATTCCGGCCATCCCGGCACGCCGATGGCGCTGGCGCCGCTCGCGTACGTGCTGTGGCAACGGCATCTCAAGTACAATCCAGCGAATCCGGACTGGCTCGACCGCGATCGCTTCGTGCTGTCGGCTGGCCACGCCTGCATGCTGCTCTACAGTGTCCTCTACCTCACCGGCTACGACCTCACCCTCGATGACATCAAGCAGTTTCGGCAATGGGGCAGCCGTACGCCCGGGCACTCGGAGCACGGCGTCACGCCGGGTGTGGAGGCGACGACGGGACCACTCGGCCAGGGCGTCGGGAATGCCGTCGGCATGGCGATCGCGGAGGCGCAGCTCGCGGCACTGTTCAACCGCCCCGGCCATTCTCTCATCGATCATCACACGTATTTCCTGGCGTCTGATGGCGATCTGATGGAAGGCGTCTCACACGAGGCGTGTTCGCTGGCCGGTCACCTCAAGCTGGGCAAGCTGATCGGGTTTTACGACGACAACCGCATCACGATCGACGGATCAACCGATCTCGCATTCTCCGACAACACCACGAGGCGCTTCGAGGCCTACGGCTGGCAGGTGCAGCGGATTCCGGACGGCAACGATCTCGACGCCATTGACGCCGCGATCGACCAGGCGAAACGGCTCACGGAGCGACCATCGTTGATCATCGTGCGAACCCACATCGGCTGGGGGAGCCCGCACAAGCAGGACAGCGCCGAGGCGCACGGGGCGCCCCTCGGCGCGGACGAGGTGAAGGCGACGAAACAGAATCTCGGCTGGCCTTCGCTCGAGCCGTTTTACGTCCCCGAGGAAGCGCTGGAGCACTGGCGGCGCGCGAGGGATCGTGGGACGCGTCTCGAGGCCGAATGGCAGAAGCGCCGGGATAAGTACCGCGCGGCCCATGCCGATCTGGCGACCGAGCTGGAGCGGCGCCTGGCAGGCCGCCTGCCGGCGGGCTGGGATGCGGCGTTGCCGGTGTTCGGTCCCAAGGACGCGCAGGCCACGCGAGCGGCGTCCGGCAAGGTGCTCAACGCGCTCGCCGCCAAACTGCCGGAGCTGATCGGTGGATCAGCCGACCTGACGGGCTCGAACAACACCGAGATCAAAGGCGCGGGGCCGGAACGGAATTTCCACTATGGAGTCCGCGAGCACGCGATGGGCGCGGTGCTGAACGGCATCACGCTGCATACAGGCTTCATGCCGTTCGGCGGAACGTTCCTGATCTTTTCCGATTACATGCGGCCCGCGATTCGTCTGGCGGCACTGACGCAGCTCAAGCCGATCTACGTGTTCACGCACGATTCGATCGGCCTGGGCGAAGACGGGCCGACGCACCAACCCATCGAGCAGCTCGCCGCGCTGCGCGCCATTCCCAACATGACGGTGATCCGACCCTCCGATGCGACGGAGGTCGTCGAGGCGTGGCGGGCAGCGATCACGCATCAGCAGGGTCCCGTGGCGCTGGTGCTCACACGCCAAAAGGTCGCCGTGGTCGACCGATCGAAGTACGCGCCGGCAACGGGGCTGCATATGGGCGGCTATGTCCTGGCAGACTCGAGCGATCCTGACGTGGTGCTCATGGCGACAGGCTCGGAGGTGGAGCTGATCCTGGGGGCGTACGAAACCCTGAAGGCTGACGGCAGACGGCCAAGAGCGGTCTCGATGCCGTGCCTCGAGTACTTCGCGAAGCAGTCACAGGAATACCGCAACTC
>DASPXJ010000167.1:0-12040 GCA_035637355.1 Gemmatimonadales bacterium | reverse complement strand
TGAAGCTGCGCAGCCGCTGGCCCGCTGATGCTCCGGAACCGCTCGTCGCTCAGCTCGCGCTGCGCTGGGAATTGAACGGCGACGCCGTCGAGCGAGTCCTGGAAGGGGTACTGAAAAGGGTGGTATGAGCGAACCTGCGATAATCCGTCCCGACAAGCAGACGTTTCTCGCCGAGGAGAATCCGTTCGAGGCGATGATGGAGCGCTTTGACCACGCCGCGAAACTGTTGAATCTCGATCGCGGCTTGTACAAGGTGCTTCGCAATCCTGAAAAACAGATCATCGTCTCCGTCCCGATCCTGCGCGACAGCGGCGAGGTCGAGGTCTACACCGGCTACCGCGTGCTCTACAACACGTCGCGCGGCCCCGCCAAAGGCGGCATCCGGTTCGATCTCAACGTCACGCTCGAAGAGGTGAAGGCGCTCGCCGCCTGGATGACGTGGAAGTGCGCCCTGGTGAACATCCCGTTCGGCGGGTCCAAAGGCGGCGTCGTCTGTGATCCGACCACGATGTCGATGGTGGAACTGGAAAAGGTGACGCGACGCTACACCTCCAGCATCATCGAAGTCCTGGGACCCGACTCCGACGTCCCGGCGCCCGATGTGAACACGAACGAGCGGGTGATGGCGTGGATCATGGATACCTATTCCATGCACAAGCGCCACACCGTGACGGCGGTGGTGACGGGGAAGCCGGTCGAGATGGGTGGATCGCTGGGTCGTCGCGAGGCAACCGGCCGGGGCTGCATGATCGTGACGCGGGAAGCGCTGGCGAAGTTGGACATGAGCCTCAAAGGCACGCGCGTCGCGGTGCAGGGCTTCGGCAACGTGGGCTCCGTGGCGGCCGACCTCATGGCCAGAGCAGGAGCCGTCATCGTCGCCGTCTCGGACAAGTCCACCGCGCTCCTCAATCCCAAGGGCTTGGACGTGCAGGACCTGATCAAGTGGGTGAAGGAGCACCGTCAGCTCGCCGGCTACGCCAAGGCCGAGACGATCACGCACGAGCAGGTGCTGACCGTCGACTGCGACGTGTTGATCCCTGCCGCCACCGAGAATGTCATCACCCGCAAGAACGCTGCCCACATCAAAGCCAAGATCATCTGCGAAGGCGCCAACGGCCCCACCAGCGCGGCCGCCGACAAGATTCTCGAGGACAAGGGCGTGTTCGTGATTCCCGACATCCTCGCCAACGCCGGCGGCGTGACGGTGAGCTATTTCGAGTGGGTCCAGGACCGCGGCGGCTACTTCTGGGACGAGGACACCGTCAACCGGCGGCTGGAGGCGATTCTCGTCCGCTCGTTCGGCGAGGTGATGGCGATGGCGGCAAAGCACAAGGTCGCCAACCGGATCGCGTCGTACATCGTCGCCGTAGACCGGGTGGCGGCGATGCACCGGCTGCGCGGCATGTATGCCTGATGCGCTATCTCGTCCTCGCCTTGGGAGGAAGCCGCATGAAGAGTGCGGCGCTGCGGGCGGCCTGTGACGAGTACCTGAGCCGGATCCGCCACTACGCCAAAATCGAGGAGGCGCGAAGGGTACCTGCGGACTCGCGCCTCATTGCATTAGCGCAAAACGGTGAGGCATGGACCTCGGAGCAGCTCGCCGATCTCACCGGCCGCTGGGACATGGAAGGGCGCGACGTCACCTTCGTGATCGGCGATGCCGACGGCTTGCCGGAGAGCATCGTCCGGCGCGCAGAGAAAACCTGGAGCCTCGGCCCGCTGACGCTGCCGCACGAGCTGGCGCGCGTGGTCGTGTACGAGCAGCTCTACCGCGCGTTCACGATCCGGCGCGGAGAGAAATACCATCGCGGATCCTGAATCCGCGCTGACCCCCGCCGATCGCGCCGCGCTGCTCGCGCTGGCACGCAGCGCCATCACGGCGGCGCTGGCGGGCGACTCGCCTCCTGAATTGCCCGACGTGCCCGGCGGGGTGTTGCGCCGCGGCGCGTTCGTGACGCTGGAAGAGTTGCAAGGGGGCGACCTGCGCGGCTGCATTGGACACGTGATGAACGACCGGCCGCTGCGTGAGGTCATTCGTCAGGTCGCCGTCTCCGCCGCCTGTTCCGATCCTCGCTTCCCCCCCGTTCAGCTGGACGAGCTCTCCGCGCTGCGGATCGGAATCTCCGTACTCGAGCCGCCGGTGCGCGTGGCGGCGGCGGATCTGTGTCGCCTCGTCATCGGCCGTGACGGTCTGCTGGTGCGGCGCGGCCGCGCCCAGGCGGTGCTGCTGCCGCAGGTCGCAACCGAGCAGGGACTCGGGCCCGAAGCCTTCCTGAACGCCGTCTGTCACAAGGCGGGACTGGCGGCCGGGAGCTGGCGGGAACCGGATACGCAAGTCTTCACGTTCACAGCGGACGTCTTCGTCGAATGACCGAATGGTTCGAGCAGTGGTTCGGCGAGGAGTATCATGCCCTCTATCCGCACCGCGACGACGAAGACGCGCGCCGCGCCGTCGCTTTGATCCGGAGCATCGTGCCGTGGGGCACGGGGGATCGCATCCTGGATCTCGCCTGCGGGCCGGGACGCCACGCCGCGGAGCTGGAGCGGCTGGGCGGCGGGGGGCGGGGCGGCCACGTCATCGGCTTCGATCTGTCGCGCGCCATGTTGCGCCGCGCACGCGAGCGCACCCGCGCAGCGCTGGTGCGCGGGGACATGCGGGCGCTGCCGTTTCGCCCGGGCAGCTTCGCTTTGGCGGTGAATCTGTTCACGTCGTTCGGCTACTTTTTGGACGATGCCGAGCATCGCCTGGTGATCAGGCAGGTGGCGGAGGCGCTGGCACCGGGCGGGCACTTCGTCCTGGACTATCTCAACGCGGATCAGGTGCGGCATTCGCTCGAGCTCGGCGAACAGGCAACGGCCCGCAGCGACGTGCGGGTGACGCGCCGCATCGGGGCGGACGGCCGCTTCGTGATCAAGGAGATCGAATTGCGGGATGAGGGTCGGCGCTTTCAGGAACGCGTGCGCTTGTACGGTGCGGACGAGCTGGCGGCGCTGCTCAGCGACGCCGGATTGCGGGTGGCGGCGCGTTTCGGCGACTATGACGGTGGGCCCGCCGGGCCCAGGGCGCCACGCGTGATTCTGGTGGGCGCGCGCGCATGATGCCCCGCATCCTCTCCACCCCGCTGCCCAGGGCGGCCGCACCGATTCCCAGCGGGACGCCGCGGCGCATTCACGCGGATGTTCTTGCGGCCGTACTCCCCGGTCCGGGTCGCGACCGGCTTGCGGGGGGCGGGGGGGGCGGGGGGGGCGAGGTCCTCGTCGTGACGACGGGGCAGCAGCCCGCGCTCTTCACGGGCCCGCTGTACACGTTTCACAAGGCGCTGTCGGTGATCGCGCTGGCCCAGCGCCTCGAGCGCGAGCGGGGTGTCCCCGTGGTGCCGGTATTCTGGGTGGCTGGCGACGATCACGACTTCGCCGAAGCGAACCACGCGTGGGTCCTCGGTGCCGACGGCGAGCCGGTGAAGATCGTGTTGCGCGAGCGCCCGCACGAGGCGCCACAGCTGCCGCTGTTTCGCGAGCGCTGTGGCGCGGAGATCGCGGCGGCGCTCGACGCGTTCAAGGCCGCCTTGCCCGATTCCGAATTCAGGTCCGCCGTGCTCGCCTGGCTTGAACAGTCCTATCGATCCGAGAACAACCTGGCCGATGCCGCGGCGGAAGCGATCAACGCGACTCTGGCGAGCCGCGGCCTGGCGGTGTTCCGGGCTCACGATCGCTCGGCGAAGCGGGCAGCGGCACCGTGGTTGCTGCGCGGCCTGGGCGAAACCCTGGACGACGGACTGACGCCCGTTCTGGTCGAAGGCAGGCTGGGGCGCGATCGGCTGCGCCGGGACGGCGGCGATTTCGTGACGCGCCGCGGCGGCGAACGGTTCACGCAGGCGCAGCTGGAACAGATCGCCGCGGCGGCGCCCGAACGGCTGTCCCCGAACGTGCTGCTGCGGCCGCTCATCGAAGCGGCGTTGTTTCCCACCGTCGCCTACGTCGGCGGACCGGGAGAGATGGAGTACCTGCCGGAATCGGCGCCGCTGTTCTCGCGGCTCGGTATCGCGCCGCAGGCGCACATCCCGCGCTGGTCGGGCTTGATCCTCGAATCGCGGGTCGAGAAGGTGCTCAGCAAACACGGGCTGATGCCCGACGATTTCGCCGGCCCGCCCGGTGCGCTGGAGGCGCGGCTGGCGCGCGCCGATCTGCCGCCGGATCTCGCCACGGGACTCGCGACGTTGCGCGCCGAGCTCGAGTCGCGCTACGCCGCCATCGGCAACGCGGTCCAGCACGTCGATCCGACGCTGGAGCGCACCGTGCAGTCGGCGCGCAACGCCGCGCTGGCAGGAACGCTCGAGATCGAGAAGAAGCTGGTGGCGAGCCTGAAACGCACCCAGACGACGGCGGCCGGTCAGCTCGCCCGTGCCCGCGCGGCGCTCATGCCGCTGGGGCAGCCGCAGGAGCGCGTCTTGACCATCGCCTCGTTTCTGGCGCGTTACGGTGCCGGGCTGCTGGACGAAATCGCTGCCGAGGTGGCGCACTGGGCCGCGGGTTTATAGAATCCGATTCATGTGGGTCCTCGCCGTAATTCTCGTCGTCGCGCTGCTGATCCCGGTGGCCGCGATTCTGGTCGATTCGCCACTCGGCAAGTCGGTGGCGCGACGCATGGAAAGCCGCACCGATGGCGGGGGAGGGGTGACCCCGGAGTTGCGTGACGTACAGCGCAAAGTCGAGATACTCGAAACGGAGATCGAGGACTTGACCCGCTCGGTCTCCGGCATGCGGGAAGAGCTGCAGTTCATGCAGCGCCTGCTGGAAGACCCCCGCCGCAAGAAACCCACGTCTTGAAAGGCGGCAGTGGCCGTCACGCCGCGCGTGTAGCCGCCGGCATCCTCGTTACCCGCGTGCTCGGCTACGTCCGCGAGCGCGTGTTTGCCCACTACTTCGGCAATGGCGCCGCCGCGGATGCGTTCCGGGCGGCGCTACGCATTCCCAACGCGCTCCGCAACCTGCTCGGGGAAGGCACGCTGTCGGCTTCGTTCATTCCGGTCTATGCGGGCCTGAACGAAAAGAACAAGCCGGCGGCCCGCGCGCTCGCCGGCGCAATCCTCGGACTGCTGCTCTTGGCGAGCGGCATCCTGGCTCTGATCGGCATCGCCTTTGCCCCCGCGATCACCGCCGCGGTCGCGCAGGGCTTCGACGGACCACGGCGCGAGCTCACGACCGTCCTCGTCCGCATTCTGTTCCCGATGACCGGCCTCATGGTCGTCTCGGCGTGGTGCCTCGGGATCCTCAACACCCACCGCCGTTTCTTTCTTCCCTATGCGGCGCCGGCGCTGTGGAACATTGCCGGGATCGCGGCGATGGTGGGCGCGGCCGCGTGGCTGAAAGGGGAGGGGCTGTACGGACTCTCCCTCGCGCTCGCCTGGGGCACGGTCGCCGGCAGTGTGCTCCAGATCGCCGTCCAGCTGCCGACGTGTTGGCGTCTGTTGGGAGGCATTCCGCTCCGTGTCAGTCTCGTACCCGAAGGCGTACGCCCGGTGATCGTCGCCTGGCTGCCGCTCGTTGTTGGGGCGGGCGTCGCGCAGATATCCGGCCTCGTCGATACGTTCCTCGGGTCGTTCACCGGGGAAGGCGGGCTCGCGAGTCTCGGTTACGCCCAGCTCGTTCAGGTGCTGCCGATCAGTCTGTTCGGCGTGGCCGTTACGGCGGTTTCGCTTCCGGAGCTTTCTCGTGATGCGGTGGGTGAAACACCGCACGAGCAGCTGCGCGCCCGCATCGCCGTGGCCTTCCGGCGCATCGCGTTTTTCGTGATCCCATCGGCCTTCGCCTTCGCGGCCCTCGGCCCGCAAATCATCGGCGCGCTCTTTCAGACCGGCCGCTTCGACGCCGACGACACCGTGTTGGTGGGCGGCGTGCTCGCGGCGTATGGCATTGGACTGCTCGGGGCTGCGA
The DNA here is from genome assembly GCA_035637355.1 of Gemmatimonadales bacterium. Taxonomy (GTDB): domain Bacteria; phylum Gemmatimonadota; class Gemmatimonadetes; order Gemmatimonadales; family GWC2-71-9; genus 20CM-2-65-7. The sequence goes on along the minus strand of DASPXJ010000167.1, from coordinate 6,106 downwards.
CCGTGAAGCTGTTTGCGTCCGGCTTCTATGCGATGCGCGACACGCGCACGCCGGTGAAAATCGCGATCTCCTCGCTCGTGATATCAGGGGTGCTCTCGTGGTTCTTCATGCGGCGCTTCGGCCCGGCGGGCATCGCGCTCGGCTCGTCGATCGGCATCACGTTCAGCACCGTGCTGCATCTCTACGATCTCGATAAGCGCATCGGGACCATCCTGCAGCGCTCCGACTGGCAGATCGTCGGGCTCGTGGTCGCGGCGGCGCTGATCGCCGTCCTGCTCGGTACCGGGATGAGCCAGCTGGCCGCCGGGTGGCGTCCGATCCCGCGTGGCATTGCCGCGCTGGGTATCTTTGGGGTGGCTTACGGGGCGCTCACTTTGGCGTTCCGCCACCCCGACGCGACACGCGCATGGCAATCTCTGACCGGCTCGCCCGCCAACTAGCGGCTCTTCCCGCTCGCCCCGGCGTCTATCTCTGGAAAGACGCCGAGGGGGAGATCGTGTACGTGGGAAAGGCCGCCAACCTGCGCACGCGCCTGCCCAGCTATTTCGCCGAGGAACAGGGAAGTACCGAGCGGGAGTTTTTGCGCGAGCAAATCGCCGACCTCGAGACGATCATCGTCCCGAACGAGGCGCAGGCGCTGCTGCTCGAAAATACGCTCATCAAGGAACACCAGCCGAAGTTCAACATCCGGCTGCGCGACGATAAGAGCTATCCGCAGATCGCCGTAACCCTGGCCGAGCCGTTTCCGCGCGTGCTGGTGGTGCGGCGTGTCACGATTCCGGGCGCCCGCTACTTCGGTCCCTACACCGACGTCGCGACGTTGCGACAGACGCTGAAGATCGTGCGGCGCATCTTCACGGTGCGGTCCTGTTCCTGGCATCTGCCGGAAGAGGCGCCGGACCGGCCGTGCCTCGATTTTCACATCGAGCGGTGCAAGGCCCCGTGTGTCGGCTATCAAAGCGCCGACGACTACCGGCGCATGATCGACGACGTGCTGCTCTTTCTGTCCGGCAAGACGCTCGATGTGCGGGCGCGGCTGCGCGAGCGCATGCAGGAGGCGAGCAACGCCCAGGATTACGAGCGCGCCGCGCAGCTGCGCGATGCCTTGAAATGGCTGGACCAGCTCGAGCAGCCGCAAACGGTGGAGGTCGTGGGCGGGGGTGATGCCGATGCGATCAGCCTGGCCCGCGACGGCGACGACGCCGTCGGCGTCATTCTGCGGATTCGCGACGGCAAGCTCGTGGCGCGCGAACAGCGCTTTCTGGAGCATGTCGAGCACGCGCCGGAAGGCGAGGTGTTGCGCACCTTCCTCGTCGGCTACTACCTGCCGCTCGAGCAGCGCGCCCAGCGCGTGGTGCTGCCGTTCGCCCCGGCCGATCTCGAGGCGCTGCGCGAGCTGGTGCCGGGCGTCGATTTCGTCGTCCCGCAGCGCGGCTCGGCAGCCAAGCTCGTCGAGCTGGCCGATCAGAACGCGCGCCACCTGCTCGACAGCTTCAAGATCGAAACGTTCGACATCGACGAGCGAGCCGCCGACCCCGTCTTCGCGCTGGGGCGCGACCTCGGCTTGCCCGTCGTGCCGCGCGCCATGGTGTGCATCGACATCTCCACCAATCAGGGCCGCGACACGGTAGGGTCCCTGGTCTGGTTCGAGGGCGGCCGGCCCCGCAAGGCTGAGTACCGCCGCTACCGGATCAAGGGGGTAGAAGGGATCGACGATTTTGCCGCCATGAAGGAAGTCGTGACCCGATTCCTGACTCGGCGTATTGCGGAGAACATACAGATTCCCGACCTGATCGTGATCGACGGCGGCAAGGGCCAGCTCGCGGCGGCCGTCGAAGCAGCGCATGCCCAGGGGCAAGAGCGACTGCCGATCGTCAGCCTCGCGAAGCGGGAAGAAGAGGTCTTCCTGCCGGGCTCCGGCGAGCCGCTGCGGCTGTCGCGTCGCAGCCCGTCACTCAAGTTGTTGCAGCGCGCGCGCGACGAGGCGCATCGCTTTGCGGTCACCTACAGCCGCAAGCGCCGCGCGCAGCGGACGATCACCTCGGAGCTGTTGCGGATCCCCGGCATTGGCCCGGCGCGCCGCCGGCTGCTGCTGGAGCGCTTCGGGTCACTCGCCGGCGTACGCACTGCCACCCCCACGGAGATTGCCGCGCTCCCCGGATTCTCGACCAAGCTCGCCGACCGCATCCTCGACCGGCTGCATCCCCCCTCCCCCCGCGCGTGACCACCTGGACGTTGGAGTGTTCGGCGTGCGATCCCGTTCGCACCTGCGATGCCGACGGCTTCCCCGCGGTGTGCGAGGCCTGCGGATCGCCGTACCTGGTGCGCTACCCCGTGCTCCCGCCTCCCGAGGCAAAGAATCGATTGGGCGGGGGACGGCAACGCTGGACCATGTGGCGCTACGCCGGCTGGCTGCCCCTGCGCGACGGCGAGCACCCGGTCACACTCGGCGAGGGCGGGACGCCGCTGCTCAAAGCGGAGCGAGTCGCCGCGCGCCAAGGGTTCGACCAACTCTGGGTCAAGGACGAAAGCACGAACCCCACGGGATCGTTCAAGGCCCGAGGACTGGCCGCCGCGGTCACGCGTGCGGTGCTGTCGGGCGCCAAGGAATTCGTGGTACCGACTGCGGGGAATGCGGGCATCGCGCTCGCGGCGTACGCGACCCGCGCGGGTGCCTCGGCGCGCGTGTACGCGCCCGCCACGACGCCGCGCCCGATCCTGGATCAGATCCGCGCGTTTGGCGCAGATCTGATCCTGCTCGATGGTCACATCGGCGACTGTGGGATCGCGGCACGGCTGCATGCCGACACCACCGGTGCCATCGACGTCTCCACGCTGCGCGAGCCGTATCGCATCGAGGGCAAGAAGACGCTCGGTCTCGAGTTGGCCGAGCAGTTGGGGTGGACGCTTCCCGACGCGATCGTCTATCCGACGGGCGGCGGGACGGGCCTGATCGGGATGTGGAAGGCGTTCCAGGAGCTGCGCGACAGCGGCTGGGTGCACGGGCCGTTGCCCCGGATGTACACGGTACAGGCGAGCGGCTGCGCTCCGGTGGTGCAGGCATTCGAATCAGGCGCCGACCGATGCGAGCCGTGGCCCGATCCCAAGACCGTCGCGGCTGGCTTGCGGGTGCCTTCGCCCCTGGGTGACCGGCTCATGTTGCGGGCGCTGCGCGACAGCGGGGGTGGCGCTGTCGCCGTGAGCGACGAAGCTCTGGCGGCGGCCGCGCACGAGCTGCAGGTCGCCGAAGGAATCGACGCATCGCCGGAAGGTGGAGCGGCCTTGTCAGGCGCCGTCGCGCTCAAGAACCGAGGCGTGCTGCGTCCCGAGCAACGCGTCGTGCTCTTTAACACCGGTGCCGGGTGGCTCTACAGAGCCTAAGCCGTTTATATTTCGGTACTTCGGCCCATGCGCATCGCCATCCTCGATCCAGCTGCCGGCATCAGCGGCGACATGACCCTCGCGGCTCTGCTCTCCCTCGGCCTGCCGGTCGAGTGGCTCGAGGAGCTACCGGGTCGGCTGGGGGTAGGGGATGTGCGCGTTACGGTTCGGGACGTCCGCCGCGCCGGGATCATATGCAAGCAGGTCGAGTTCGCGATTCCTGCACAGCCGCATGGACGCCACGTCGGCGAGCTGCTGCGGCTGGTCGAGAAAGCGCCGGTATCCGACTGGGTAAAAGAGCGCGCCCTGCGCGCCTTCCTGCTGCTGGGTGAGGCCGAGGGGCGCGTGCACGGAGTGGGGGCCGAGGAGGTGCATCTCCACGAAGTCGGGGCCGTCGATGCGGTCCTCGACATCGTCGGTGCGATCGAGGGGTTCGAGCGGCTGGGAGTCGAGGCGGTGCACCACCTGCCGGTAGCGGTCGGGCGGGGATGGGTCGAGGCGGCGCATGGACGGCTGCCGGTGCCGGCGCCGGCGACGGCGATCCTGCTCGAAGGGTTCGAGATCGTGGGGGCGGGGGGGGGGGACGGTCCGGTGGACGGCGAAGCCACGACGCCAACCGGCGCGACCCTGTTGCGCGTTTTGTCCGCCGGTGCGCCGCCCGAGCGGTGGCGCATGGTCGGCAGCGGCTGGGGAGCGGGTCAGCGCGACCCGAAGGACTATCCGAACGCGTTGCGGATCATGGTTGCGGAGGCGGCCGCTGAGGCGGGCAGGGTGGTACTGCTCGCGACCGATGTGGACGACATGAGCCCAGAATACGTCGAGCCGTTGCGGCAGGCGCTCGTTGCCGCGGGTGCGATCGACGTCCAGACGTGGCCGGTGCAGATGAAAAAGGGGCGCCAGGGCTTCCGGGTCGAGGTCATGGCCCCGGAGGCGCTCGCGGAGGCCGTGACGGCGGAGCTGTTTCGTCACAGCACGACCGCCGGCGTGCGGCGCTGGCTCGCGGAGCGTGCCACGCTGCCGCGCCATCAGCTGACGGTGCGGCTGGACGGCGTCGCCGTCCGCGTCAAGGTGCTGGATGGTGGCAGCAAACGGGTGAAGCCGGAGTATGACGATGTGTTGGCGGCGGCAAAGGCCTTGGGGCGGCCGCCGATCGAGGTGGCGCGCGCCGTGGAGCGCGACGCCGAGGCTCTTATCGCGAAAGCCAAGGAGTGAACGTGCGAACGGTTCGGAATGTGGCGGTATTGCTGTTGATGGCTGCGCCGCTGCTGGCGCAGTCACCGAAATGGGCGGCGGCCAGGTGCGACATCAAGCCCGGCCATTATCTCGTCAACAGCGGTCTCCTCTACCTGCAGAGCGCGAGTAGCACGCGGTTTGAGGATCAGAAGGCCAAGGATCTGCGCGACGCGCAGCGCGTGTTGACGCAGGCGTTGACCACGGGGAGTCAGGAGAAAAACCCGGCCGCGTGGTATTACCTGGGCCGCTACTACATCCTCGTGAACGACGCGCAGGGTGCCGATACGGCATTCGCCCACGCCGAGGCGCTGAAGCCGGATTGCAAGGACGACATCGCGACGTGGCGCCGCGTGGTGTGGGTGCCGACGTTCAATGCCGGCGTCGCGGCATGGCAGGCGAACAACATCGATTCCGCGATCGCGTCGTTCCGGCGCGCCAACGCGATGCTGCCGAACGAACCGACCGGGTTCAAGTACATCGCGACGCTGTTCTTCAATACCGGGCAGACCGACTCCGCGCTCTTCTATTTCCGGAAGGCGGCGGATATCGCGGCGACGAACCCCAAGTTCGCGCAGGACCGCAAGGATGTGCTGTTCAACCTCGGGCGCATTCAGCAGAGCGTGCAGAAATTGGCCGAAGCCGAGGCCACGTATCGCGAGTATCTCGCCCTCTATCCCAACGATTCTGAAGTATTGGCGGCACTGGGCAGCGTGGCGATGCAGCGTGGCAACAAGGACAGCGCGTTCGCCATCTATAAACAGATCATTGCGCGCGGCGATTCGATGGGCTACTACGCGCTGTATCGCGCGGGCGCCGAGATCGAGGGGAGCGTACCGGAGGAGCCCGATACGGCCGCAGCGGGCAGCAGCTGCCGCAGCACCGCGCGGGCGAGCCGGCCCGCGCTGACGGCGGTGCGCATTCGCGCCCGCTGCGATTCGGTCACGACCGGCATGGCGAAAGCGTACATCAGCAGCTCGCGGGAGGCGTTCAGTCTGGCCGCGCAGGCGCTCGATGCGAGCCTGAAGCTGAATCCGTATTATCGCGAGTCGTTGATCCATCGCGCCAACACGGCGCTGGGGATGCATGATTCGGTCACGGCGCTTGCGATGTCGCGGCGGCTGCTGGCGGTGGATCCGATGAACCGGACGTCGATCCGCATCATGGCGTTCTCGCAACAGCAGAACGGCAAGATCGATTCGACGCTGCATTACCTGCGGATCGGCGACTCGACGCTGGTCGCGGAGGTGGCGGTCGCTCAATTCGATTCGACGGATCTGGGCCGAGACGTCAAAGGCACGGTCACGAACTCGCGCACGACGAAAAACGCGCCTTTCAAGCTGATCTTCGAATTCGTGAACGTGGGTGGGCAAGTAGTCGCCACCGACACGGTGCAGGTGGGCGCACTCGACCCATCAGCGAGCCAGGCGTTTGAGCTGAAGCCGAGCGGCGTCGGGATTGTGGCGTGGCGCTATCGCAAGCAGTGACGATTGAC
>DASPXJ010000166.1:0-8981 GCA_035637355.1 Gemmatimonadales bacterium | reverse complement strand
GTTCGCAGTTCAAATCGGCGTGTTCAGCGACATCACGCGCTATGAGGCGTTCCTGCCGAACGTGGCCACCGTCTCCGCGCGTGCCCGCTACCGCTATCAGGGCGACAACGGATTCACGTTCGACGCCGGCGGCGGGCCGTCCGCGCTCTTCCCGACGAAGGGGGGCGATGCCGAGCTGATTCTGCATCATCACATGTCCGCGGGGTACCGAGGCCCGCAGGTGTGGGTGAGCGTCGGTTTTGGCGGCTGGACGTTCATCACCGAGGATATCGGCGGCGTGGGCCAGCGTACGATCGATCAGGTCGGCCTCTCGGCCGGGTTCACGACCGGTCAGGTGCGGCCGGCGCTGCACATCATCGCGCCGCTGGACGATGAGTACAACTCGTTCGTGGGCGTCGTGATCGGCGTCGGTGTGTCGGTGGTGATGAAATAGGCGCTAGCGGATCAGCGCTTTTCTCAGATTGTTGATCAGTCCCTCGAACATCCGGTGCGCGTTGCGTCTCCGGTAGAATTGGCCGTTGAGCCAGGACCGGAACCCCGTCGGCACCCAAATGTGCTTGAGTGAGACCTTCGTCGAGCCACCCGCGAACCCCAACCCGAAGAAGGTCTTTGATCCGGCGCGGTGGTAGATCTCGACCCAACCGAACGTATGCGGAGCCTGAAAGTCGATGATCTCGATGAGCGCTTCGTGGCGGTTCAAATCGCGCTGGAACGTGAGTTTGTAGCGCGCGCCTTTGCCACGGACTTTGTCGTTGGTGGTGGCTTGTACCGCGACGCAGCGCGGCAACCATTCCGGCATCCGCAGCGGATCGGAAATGAGGGCAAAGACTTTGTCAATTGGCGCCGGTACGCTGGCGGAATACGTGAACGAGACCGGTCCCATGGGCGGGAGAATATACCCCCCCCCGCCCGCAGGTGGCGCCCACAACTAGTCGGTCGACTGGTACTTCACTCGGCAAACGGGACGTCCAACTCGAGTCCGTCTTTCGCGACGCTCACGTTGGGGAAGACATCGCGCGCTTCGCGCACCAATTCATCCGCGCTGATCGAGTACCGAGCTGAAACGTGCGAGAGGACCAATCGCTTCGCTTTCGCCGCGAGCGCCACCTGCGCCGCTTCCTTCGCGGTCGAGTGCCCGGTGTCGCGGGCGCGCTCGCGCTCCTCCTCACCGAACGTCGCCTCGTGGATCAGGAGATCGGCTCCCTGCGCCGCATCGACCGTCGCGGCACAGGGGCGCGTATCGCCGGTGATCGCCACCAAGCGACCCGGCCGCGCGGCTCCGACAAAATCGGAAGGTTGGAACGTTGGACCGTTGGAAAGTGTGATCGGCTCACCCTTGGCCAATTGACCCCACAGTGGGCCTTCGGGAATGCCGGCGGCCTTGGCCTTCTCGACATCGAAGCGCCCGCGGCGCACGTGCTCCTTCAGCACATATCCCAGCGACGGCCCGCCGCCGTGTTCTGTCGGAAACGCAACGATTTCGTAGCCGTCCCGTTTCCCGTTTCCCGTTTCCCGTAGCACGTCCCCCGCCTTCACCTCCGTGATCTCCACCGGAAAGGGCACGCGCTCCACGCCGAGCTGCATGGCAGTGGTCAACACCTGCTTCGCCCCTTTGGGGCCGTAGAGAAACAGCGGCTCCGGCCGCCCCTGCAACCCCAGCGTCCTGATCAATCCAATCACGCCAAGGAAGTGATCGGCGTGAAAATGCGTGAAGAAGATCTCCGATAGCGCGAAGCTCACCCCGTAGCGCATCATCTGGCGCTGCGTGCCCTCGCCGCACTCGAACAGCAATGTCTCGCCTTCCCGGTGAATTGCGAGGCCGGAAACGTTGCGTTCGACTGTGGGCCTGGCGGCACTTGTTCCGAGGAAGGTTACGGTGAGCATGCGGAGCGAATATAAGACCAAAAAGCGGAGAACGGCGGAAAAAAGCGCGGTGAGTGAGCTAATTGGATACCGAATCTCGTAAGTGCGCCATTAGACTGCTGACATGTATGCGTATCAGCGGCTCGAGGCGTGGAAACGAGCACATCGGGGTCTCATGCTGACTTTGAAGGCGACCGATAAGGCATACCATCCGAGGTCCAAGGCACTCTTTGATCAATTGAAGAGAGCAGCGATTTCGGTGGAGGCCAACATTGTGGAAGGATATGCTCTACAAACGGCTCCACTCTTCCGGCGTCACATCAGAATTGCTATCGGATCGGCTGCGGAGGCTGAGTGCTTGACGAGGGCAGCAGCGGAAGCTGGTTATCTGGAGCACACGGTGGTTCGAGAGTTGGAGATAACATTCGGCGCAGCACTCGCGGCGTTGAGCGGCCTGTACCAATCTCCCCCATCACGTACCGCGCCTTTAACCGCCTCTTCCCGCCGTTGATTTAGAAGAGCTTCACCCTCACCAAGCCTGGCTTCATGTATTTGTCGGGATGCTCCTTGAGATCCGTGAGCAGCGCCGTGAGAGCCACCGAGAGATCGCGCAGGTTTGCATACATCGCGGTGTCCGCCGCCATGCGACCCAGGGTCCCTTGGCCCCGATTGATGCGCTCGAGCAGCGTGTCGATCGATGCCGTGGTGCGCGTCAGGTTGGTCGTCAATTTGGTCAGATTGGTGGAAATCGAATCGATGTTGCGGCCGGTGCCGGATGAGAGCATCGAGTCCACGCGGGACATGACGCGCTCCGTCGCCTGCAAGGTGCGCGTCGTCTGCTTGATGAACGGCCCTTCGGGCGCGTTGGCGAGCGTGTTCATCGCCCGTTGCGTCACGATCAGGGTGTTGTGGATGTCTTCCCCGAGCCGGTCGGAGACGATGTTCGCCGCATTTTCCATCAGCTCGTTGGCGCGGTTGGCGACGCCCTGCGCGACATCCGTGATGTCCGGCTGGTTCGATCCCGTAATCACGCGGCCCCGCGCCAGCATCTCTTCGCGCGAGCCGGGGTTGTAGTCGATGAACTTGGCGCCGAACAGGTCCATCGCGGCAACGGCGGCGCTGGCGTCGATGTGCGGTGCGACGTCGCGCTGCAGCTCCAACGTCACGCGCACGCTCTTCACACGCTCGAGCGCGACCCGCGCGACTCTGCCCTTCTTCACGCCCGACACGAGCACGGGGTCGCCCTGCTTCAGGCCGGCGACGCTCTGGAACATCACGTCCACGGAGATCCCACTGGTGCCGAACGACCGCCCCGTCAGGTAGAACATGCCGACGAGGAAGACGGCGACTCCCACCAGCACGATCGCCCCGACTCCGACCTCTTGCTTATATGTGAGATCCACCCGTCCCCCCTCCCTCTTCCCCCGTTCCCTCATTTGCCTGGATGACGGCCATCTCCAGATCGCGCTCCAGGAACTGCTGCACGACGGGGTCTTTGGACGCGATGATCTCTTCAGCGGTGCCGACGGCGCGAATCTTGGCCTTGGACAGCAGCGCGATCCGGTCGGCGACGCGAAACGCCCCGCGCACGTCGTGGGTGACGACGACGCTGGTCACCCCGATCTCCTGCTGCAGCCGCTCGATCAGCGAATCGATGACGTCGGCGTTCACCGGATCGAGGCCCGAGGTCGGCTCATCGTACAGCAAATATGTCGGTTTCCCGGCGATGGCACGGGAGATGCCCACCCGCTTGCGCATGCCCCCCGAGAGCTCCGAGGGGTACTTGTTGCCGACGTCCTCGTTGAGATTCACCAGGCGCAGGCATTCTCTGACGCGCTGAATGCAGTAGTCCTTGTCGGCATACTGCTGCTCGTCGGTGATGCCGAGGCGGATGTTCTCGAAGACATCCATCGAGTCGAACAGCGCGCCGTTCTGGAAGACGTATCCGATGCGGCTGCGCAGCGCCGCCAGCGCTTTGCGGCCCAGCAGGGGGACGAGCTGGCCGTCGACCCACACTTCGCCCGAATCGGGCTTGATCAACCCGATGATGTGCTTGAGCAGCACGCTCTTGCCGACGCCGGAGGGACCGAGCAGCGCCACCGTCTCGCCTTCGGCGACGAAAAAGTCCACGCCGTCGAGCACGACGTTGTCCACGAAGCGCTTGGAGACCTGCTTCAGCTCGATGCTCACTTTGCGGTCCCCAGGATGAGCTTCGTGAGAATCGTGTCGAGAAACAGTACCGTGACTGAGGATGCGACTACGGCCTGTGTCGTGGCGCGCCCCACTCCCTCGGCGCCCTGCTGTGTGTTGAAGCCGATGTAGCAAGGAATTATCGTGACCGCGCAGGCAAACGCGTACGACTTGATGAGCGAGTACCAGAGATCGAGCGGCCGGAAGAAGTAGCGCGCCCCGAACTCGAAGTCGGCGTAGGTGAGGCCGAGCGAGGACTTTGCGGTGATATACCCGACCACGATACCGAACGCGTTTGCCAGCATCACGAGCGCCGGGATCGCGATCACGCCGGCCAGGATGCGGGGCAGCAGTAAATGCGTGACGGGCGAGCGACCCAGGCTTTCGAGCGCATCGATCTGCTCGGTCACGCGCATGCTCCCCAGCTCGGCGGCGTAGCGCGCGCCGATGCGGCCGGCCAGGATGAGGCCCGTGAGCACGGGACCCAGCTCCAGGATCATCGATTCGGAGATGATTCCGCCGGCCACATAGAGAGGAAGCTGGCCCGTGAACTGATAGCCGGCCTGCAGGCTGGTCACCGCCCCTGCGAACCCGGCCACCAGCAGCACGATGAAGAGGCTGCCGTAGCCCACGGCGATGGTCTGCTGGATGGTGCGGGGGACCCAGACGCGCCATTCCAGAATGCCCCGGACGAGGTCCAGGAGCATAAAAAAGAAGCGCCCCGCGTGGCTGGCGCTGCGCAGCGACCACCGCCCCACGTATCGCCGCAGGTCGAGGGCGGCAGTAAATGCTCTCATGAGCGTGTATCTTGGTTACGCATGGCCCCTCCGTCCACCCCTCGCAAGCGGAAAGCCTTTGTTGACAAGCTCTTGGCGTGGTACGGCAAGACCGCACGCAATCTCCCTTGGCGCACTACGCGCAATCCCTATGCCGTCCTCGTCTCCGAATTCATGCTGCAGCAGACGCAAGTCAGCCGGGTGCTGGAATACTACCCGCGCTTCATGGCGCGATTCCCCACGATCGACAAGCTCGCCCGCGCGCGCCCCAAAGCGGTCATGGAACAGTGGGAAGGCCTCGGCTACTACGCGCGGGCCCGCAATCTGCACAAGCTCGCACGCGAAGTTGCCCGTGCGTACGATGGCACGTTGCCCGACCGTCCCGAGGACTTACGGACACTACCCGGTGTCGGGCCGTACACAGCCGGCGCGGTGGCGTGCTTCGCCTATGAGAAGCCGGTGCCGGCAGTCGATACGAATGTCCGAAGAGTGCTGCAACGCGTGTTTGCCACAGAGGACGTGTGGGGCCTGGCCGCGAAGCTGACGCCGCGCAACGGCAAGCGGGCATGGCGACTCAATCAGGCGATGATGGAGCTCGGCGCTTTGGTGTGCACAGCACGAAAGCCTAAGTGCCCCGAGTGCCCGGTTAGAGACAACTGCAGGACATTCACTACTAGGCCACAGACGCGCCGCGGGCCTGAGTAATCGGTCAATGGGACCTACCCTCGCGAGGGTGATCCCGTTGACTCATGACTCGAGCCCGCGGTGCGTCTGTGCACCTAGCTTTTGCATGTCCTTGCCGAGTAGTTCCGTAAGATCACCAAAATCATATCCCGCATCGCGCGCATCTTGAATGATCCCCGTCAAAGCTTGGGCGGTCTGCATCCGATCTCCCCCAGGATCGTAGCCATCACCGTCATGCAGTAGCACGATCGCTCCGGGCCGCAGCCGTTTCCTCACCCTGCGGCGAATCTCCTCAGCGCCCGGGCGCGCGGTATCGAATACTCCAAACGTCCATCCGAAAACCGTATAGCCGAGGTTGCGCGCAGCGGAACGGAGAAACGGGCTGCGATACCCGTGGGGTGCGCGAAAGGCGCGCGGCGTCCGGCCCGTCGCCCATTCGATCGCGGCGTGACAAACCGCGAGCTGATCCTTGATCCGTCCCGGAGACGCGAGGTGCAGCTTGAGATGGTTGTGAGTGTGGTTCCCCACGCTATGTCCCTCGCTCACCACGCGCCGCGCGAGCGTGGGATACCGCCGCACATGCTCGCCGACCATGAAGAACACCGCCGGCACCCGCTCGACGGCGAGTATTTCGAGGATCGCGGGTGTCGCCCGTTCGTTCGGGCCGTCGTCGAACGTGAGATAAATGCGTCGTGTGCGTGGGCCACGCTCTATCGAAGGTCCGAAGAGCAAGTCGAACCCCATCATCCCGTCACCCGCCGGTACACCGCCAGCACGCGCTGCGCCACGAGCGGCCAGGCATGGCGCTCGGCGACCGCTCGTCCCTCCCCCATCATGGCCGCTCGCCGCGCGGGATCATCGAGGAGACCGTTCACGGCGCGGGCCCACGCCGCAGCGTCGCCGGGCGGCGCGAACACGGCACCGGACGCCGTCGCGAGGTCGCGAAACGCGGGGATATCGGAGACGACGAGCGGCGTGCCGCACGCCATCGCCTCGAGCAGCGTCACACCGAACGACGCCCGCGTCGTCGGGCAGAGGTAAACGTCGGCAGCGCGATAGTAGCCTGGCCGGCCGCCGTTTACGTAGCCGGCAAACTGCACGCACGGCCCGAGTCGCCGGGCGGCGCGCTCCATCCGCGGGCGCCATGGGCCGTCGCCCACCACCGTCAACTGCGCGCCGGGATGGCGCTCGAGGATTCCCGGCATCGCCGCGAGCACTGTCGCGAGGTCATTGCGCGGCTCGATTCGCCCGAGCCACAAGAGCCTCGGCCTCCTCCCCGCCCCCCGTCGCTCACATCGTCCGGCGCCAGGGCTCAGGCCGGGACGGAAGAACGTCGTGTCCACCCCGTTGGGAATGATCTCCCAGGGCGCCGTGAAGTAGCGCGCCATCGCGTCGCGCGCGGCGCTGCTGACCGCGATTGCGGCTGCGTGGCGATCGAGCATCCACTGAAACGGCCGGCGCAGGATCCGATACCCGATCGAGCCGGGAAACCAGGTGTGAAAAGTGGCGATGACCGGGATACCCGCTCGCCAGGCCGCACGGGGCGCCACGATGCCGAGCGTTGGACTCAAGCCGCCATGCACGTGCACGATGTCGAAGCGCTCTTTGCGAAACAGCGCCTCGAAGCGCGCCGTGAGTCGCCATCCGACGGTGACCCGCGCGACCCCACCGTTTGCATAGATCACGAGACTTGTCCCGATGCGCCGGACATCGGCATGCACCGACTGCTCCCCGCTCCCTGCTCCCCGCTCCTTCATGTTGGAGGTAACAATGGTGGTCGAATGCCCGAGGCTGTCGAGCTCGCGGGCGAGATGGTGTACGTGCTCCGGCACACCGCCCAGCTGCGGGTAGTAGTCCTCCGCGATCAAGGCGATGCGCAGCGGTGTCATCGCGCTCTCTGCTCCAGCCGCTCGAGCGCCGCCACGACCGCCGCGGGCCGCTCTTCCTGCAGGTAGTGCCCGGCACCCCGCTCACTGTCCGCCTCGAACGACAGGATGGAGTGACTCATGAGCGCGACCTCTTGTGGCGGCACGTCGCCATCGTGGTGGGCGGTGCCCACGAGCAGCGTGACCGGGCAGGCAATGTCGCCCAGCCGGGGGACCAGTTTTGCCGGCTCGCGGGCGCGCGACATCGCGCGAAAGGTCTTGAGCGTCGCGTCGAAGTCGCGCGCCTCACCCAGCGTATAGGCCAGCACGACGCCTTCCGTCACCCACGATCGGTCCCCCGACGCATCGAGCAGCATGCCGCGGATCTTGCGGCGCACGAGCTTGATTCCGCCGAGTAATTTGACCCACGGCAGATAGCGCATCGCGCTGCGGAACGTCGGTGTCATCGCCTCTTCGGTGGGCCCGCCTTCGATCGACACGATGCCGCGGACCAGATCGGGCCTGTCGAGCGCGAGCCGGAACGCCATCGCCGCGCCCAGCGAGTGGGCGAGCACCAGCGACGGCCCGGCGTTCAACGAATCGAGCACGGCCGCGAGGCGGTGCGACTGCGCCGTCAGGGAGTAGTCGGCCTTCTCGGGGCGGCTCGAGAGGCCGGTGCCCAGCGGCTCGATGACGATCGGGCGGAACCCCTGGGCAGCGAGGAGCGGGACGACTTTCCGGAACGTGAACGCGCCACCGAAGAGTCCGGGCACGATGGCTACCGGCCGGCCGGTTCCCGGCCATACCTCGACATGCACCGTTTCGGCAGGCGCGACGACGACGTACGGATGCTGCAACGCCAGCACTATGGAGTCTCGAGCCGGGTCGCGCGGGCCACGTGGGCCGCGCGCGAAGCGACCGTGTTCAGATCGCCGCCCAATGCGTCCATGTTGCGCTGGAAGCGACAGTCGATGACCAACAATCCCACGACATAGGCGGCAAGGTTTACAACAAAGATCACGGAGAAAATCAACGGGTACGGCGCCCACAGGCCGAAGTACAGCGCGAAGCGTTTGACGCCGGGGTCGAGCCGCGAGCGATCGACGATCGTCGTGAGCAGCAGCACAGCGGCGCAAGCGAGCAGCGCGAGCTTGAGTGAAACGAGCCCGCCGACCGCACAGCCGAGAAAGATCGCGATCTCCGATGCGCGATCGAGCCAGGTGTCAAGCCGGTGGCCGGCTTCCGAGACGAGGCCGAATTGCCGCGCGATGCCGCCGTCGAGCCCGTCGAGCACCTGTGCGGCGGCCATCAGCAGCAGACCGGGGACGACGCGACCGGTTGCGAACGCGACGCCCGCCGCGGCGCTGACCCAAAACGACGCCCACGTCACCTGATTGGGCGAGAGCCCCAGCGTGACGTGCACGAATCGCAGGACCGGGCGGATGCCGCGGTCTAAAGCGGAGCCAAGACCAGGAGCAAATTCATACATAGGAGCACCACGATCAGCAGCGCTTCTTTGGTTTTGTCGGACACACCGACGAGGAACCCTTGCGTCACGAGCGGCGAGTATGGATACCACGGCATCTTCTCGTAGCCGACGCTG
>DASPXJ010000165.1:0-3665 GCA_035637355.1 Gemmatimonadales bacterium | reverse complement strand
GAACCTATGCTCAGGGACAACGCAGCGCGAGCGGCTGGGCCGCAATCACCCGGCGGCTTGCGACGTCGACGGCAGTGGCGCGCGAATCGCGCGGCGCGACGTCCGCGATTTCGTCGAGCAGCAGCAGCGGCTCGCCTCCCTGACCCATGAGCGCGCCGCGCAGCGAGTAGCGCCTGCCGGCGCTGGTGCGCGTCATCATGCCGCCCACCAGCCGCGCCCGCTGCGGCCGCACGACCCACCGCAAGGCGTGGAGATCGACGTCGGTTGCCGCGACGCCGCTGATGAGCAGTGTGTCACCGGCCGGCGTGACGAACCGCGCCCGAAATCCGACGGCATAGCGCGATCCCAGAGCGACTACCTCGCCCGCGTCCGCCGCCTGCTCGGCGTCGAGCGTGAGCGCGCGCAGCAGCGTGGCGCGGGGACGCTCGCTGGCACTCTCCGCGCGCTGCGCGACGCGATTGACGAGATCGACCGCGGCGGATCGCGGCGGGGGTGAGCGTCGCGCTCCGCCACCGCCGGCGAACGGCGGCGCGTCGAGCAGCGCCACGACGGTCACGTGGGATGGCGGCGTGCTGCGGGCGCCCGCTCCGCCGGCCGGGAACGCGAGTACCAACTCCGTGACCAGGTCGGGAGAGCCGCAGGTCTGCGGCGCATGGAAGCGCGCCAGGGTCAGCCGCGCGGGGGCGGCGCCGTTCGCCGACAACACCGTCGCGCCCCGCGCCCGCCGCGCGTCGACGGCGACCAGTGGACGCCCCTTCAGCGTGTCCATCAGACCCCCGCCGCCCGTCAGCTGGTGGTAAAAATCGCGCGCGAAGCGATCGTCGGCCACGAACACGTGCGCTTCCCCGCCCAGACTCCAGCCGAGCGCGGCATGCGGCCCTCCGCCGGCGCAGGCCAGTAGACCGAGGACGAGAAGCACGCTAGCGTTGGCCCGATGCAAGAGGCGAAAGATATCACGATCATCGGAGCCGGCCCGACGGGGCTGTTCGCGGCGTTTTATGCGGGAATGCGCGGCGCGTCACACCGCCTGATCGACAATCTCGATCAGGTCGGGGGGCAGCTCACCGCGCTCTATCCGGAGAAATACATCTTCGATGTCGCCGGATTTCCCAAGATCCTCGCCAAGGATCTCGTGAAGGGAATGGCGGAGCAGGGGCTCCAGTGGAAGGGGCCCGTGCATCTCGCGCAGAAAGTCGTCGCGCTCAAGCAAACCCAGGAGAACGGCAAGCCGCTGTTCACGATCGTCACCGACCAGGACGAGTATCCGGGCCGCACCGTCCTGATCGCCGGCGGCATCGGCGCCTTCACGCCCCGCAAGCTGCCGCTCAAGGACGTGGATCAGTGGAACGACAAAGGCCTGCACGACCGCGTGCTCAATCCGCGCGAGTTTGCCGGCAAGCGGATCCTGATCGTGGGTGGCGGCGACTCGGCGTTCGACTGGGCGGTGAACCTGCAGGGCATCGCGAAATCGATCGTGATGATCCACCGCCGCGACGGCTTTCGCGCGCACCAGGCGACGGTCGATCAGGTGCAGGCGCTGTCGGCCGCCGGCAAGATGCAGCTGCGCACGTTCTGGGAGCTCAAGGAGATCGCGGGTTCGAGCCGCATCGAGCGCGTCACGATCTTCAACAATAAGACCAAAGAGGAAGAGACGCTCCCCATGGACTGCGTCATCCCGCAGCTCGGGTTCATCTCGTCGTTAGGGGCGATCGCCGAGTGGGGGCTCGAGATCGAGAAGGGCGACATCAAGGTCGCCCAGACGATGGAGACGAACATTCCCGGCATCTACGCGGCGGGCGACATCACGACCTATCCGGGAAAACTCAAGCTCATCGCGACGGGCGTCGCGGAGGCCTGCATCGCCGTCAATCACGCGGTGCACTTCATGAATCCCACGGCCAAGTTCATGCCGGGGCACAGCTCGAACATGGCGATATTTGGTCAGAAAGAAGATTGAAGTCAGAAGCTGCAAGCGAGGTAGCACATCAGACACAACGCGATCGCTCCGCGCAGTTCGCGAGCGGCCGCGCCGCCAGCTTCAGGCGCTTGTTAGGCAGCCCCTTCACTGAGAGATCTTGAAGTCCACCCGCCAGCTGAATCTTACGCGAACAGCCCGTCCGTTCAGACACGCTGGCTGAAATCTTGAAGCTTGAGTGTAACGAATGGCTTCACGTTCGAGCAGGTAATGGGCAACCTCTAATACCCTCACTGAGTTCTTGTCGACCGTTCCATCGGTGTTGATGATCAACGTCAGACGCACACCACCTTGAATCCCCTGTTGGCGGGCTTCATCGGGATAATGCAAAGCTTGTCCATCAATAGGCAGCGGCTTGGTGGTAACCTCTCTCTCGCCATAGATCGTCGTGTCTGCAGGCGAAAGGCTTAGCTGCTCCTGACCGCATCCACGGGTCGCCGATTGCGAATTGGCGGCGCAGGCAAGCAGGATGGCGCTGAGGATCGGGGCGGTCCTGACCATAAGATTTTGGGGCTGTCTAACGGATCGCGCTTAAGCTGCAGCGCACTAGTGAAAGATCAAATACCCCCAACGTGCGCTGTCAGCTTCAAGCGCGTGTTAGGCGGCGTGCATTCATATAGTAAGTGCAACACGGTCTCCCAAAGAGAAAGGTGACCTGGCAGACGGTAGTCTTCAGTCTCCACCAAGAGAAGGAAGCCTGCCATGACGTACCGCCAGATCACCTTTGCGGAAAGATACACGCTGGCCCTGCTCCGCCAGGGCGGCCTCACCTCAGCCGCGATCGCCCGCGTGCTCGGGCGCCACCGCAGCACCATCGGCCGCGAGGTGCGACGCAATCAGGCGCACAGTGACGGCAGCTATCGCTCTCCGCTCGCGGACTGGTACGCGCGCGGCCGCCGCTCCCGGTCACGACGGAATCGGCGGTTCTCGGCGAGCGACTGGGAGCGGATCCAGGCGTTAGTGCGCGAGGACTGGAGTCCCGAGCAGATCGCCGGCCGACTCCGGCTCGACCAGGAGCTCGCGATCAGCCACGAGACGATCTATCGCTATCTCTGGAAGGACAAGCACGAGGGCGGCACGCTCTACCGCCACTTGCGCGGGGCGCGCAAACAGCGGCGCAAACGCTACGGCCGCTACGACAGCCGCGGCCGTCTCGCCGGCAAACGCCCGATCAGCGCGCGCCCCCAGCGGGTGGAGACGCGGTGCGAGCTCGGGCACTGGGAGGCCGACACCATGCTCGGCGCGAGCCAGGCGGGCCCGTGCGTGCTGAGTCTGGTGGAGCGGAAGACCGGCTACCTGCTGCTCGGCCAGTTATGCCAGCGCACCAGCGCCGCGGTGAATCACCGCGCGCAGCAGTTGATCACCGCGCAGCCCCATCCGGTGCGGACGATCACCGTCGATAACGGCACGGAATTTCACGAGTACGCTCGGCTCGAGCGGGCGACCGCCACGCGCTTCTACTTCGCCACGCCCCACCATGCCTGGGAACGCGGCACCAACGAAAACACCAATGGCCTCGTGCGCCAATATCTGCCCAAACGCCAGAGCATGGCCCACCTCACTCAGCACGAATGCAATCGGATCGCTGCGAAACTGAACCGCCGGCCGCGCAAGCGACTCGGCTACCGGACGCCGGAGGAATGCTATGCGCGATGAGACTCAGTGTTGCACTTCAAAGTTGATATCAGAC
>DASPXJ010000164.1:0-22839 GCA_035637355.1 Gemmatimonadales bacterium | reverse complement strand
GGCGGCGTTGACGGCGCTCGCACAGGTCAGCGTCGCAACGGACGATCGCCGGCTGCGGCTCCGCGTGGGTTTCCTCAGGGCCGATGCGTACGTGGGGCTCGGGAAGGCCGATTCCGCGCGCACCGTGCTGGAGCAGCTCGCGACCGCATTCCCTGACATGCAGGAGCGCATCAAGGACCGGATCGCGCAAATCAAATGAACCGTGCCCTAAAGGGCCGGCTCGGCAACGACACGCGTCCTTAAGGACGCCCGATTTGGCCGAGCCGGCGCTTCAGCGCACGGATAGAGACGTTCATTCGAGAATCCCAATCCGCTGCACCACCCACCACGCAGCGACGCCTCCGGCAATAAACCCGAGTATCGCGCCGAACGGGCCGAACAATTTGCTGCCGATCGCGCCGGCAATCGTCCCGACGACGAAGCTGACCAGCGATTTTAGCAGTTTCATCCGCCCTCCAGGATGCGAAGCGCCGTCGCCGTTTCCATGCCGCTGATTGCCACGTTCTTGCGCCTGCTCGATGCCCCCGCCGTGATCGCGATCGCGCTGCGCCGGATTCTCAGCCGCTCGGCGAGAAACCGGATGAGCTCCTCATTCGCGGCGCCATCCACCGGGGCTGCAGCGATGTGGATCTTCAATGCGTCGCCGTGCCGGCCGGCCACGGCCGTCGTCGCGGCCCGCGGCACGATGTGGAGCACGAGTCGCGCGGTCAACTACCGACGATGGAGAGCAGGATCTGGCGTAACAGGCTGAGCGCAAACATGGCGACCACCGGGCTCAGATCGAAGGAGCCGATCGGCGGGACCACGCGGCGAATCGGCCCGACGATCCAGTCGGTCAGAATGTAAGCCGGCCGCATCCAGCGCGAGTAGCGGAACATCCCGAACCATGCGGCGATCACCCGGACGACGAGCGCGGCGAACAGGATCTTGTAGAGGAGGTCGATGATCAGCCCCGCCGTCGCCCCTGGACCGCGGCTCGCGGCGGCATGGGCCGTCTGAAACGTCGCCATCGCCCAGCCGACCAGCGACAGCAACACGATGCCGCCAATCGCCGTGAGCACGACGAGCCAGCCGCCGGCGTGCACCGGATTGCCGCCCATGCGCACCAGGCGGCGCTCGACGGGCTTCACGATCGGATCGGTGGTCGCGCGGAGCGTGCGGCCGAGGACGCCGAACGGCGAGACGCGCCTGGTGCGGACGAGCCAGGAGCCGAGTGCTGCGAGCGCTGCGATCGCCACCAAACCAAGTACGACGTAGCGGAGAACGGGGTGAGGGATGTTACGACTCTCCGTATGCCGCGGCGACGATCCGCTCCTGCTCGGCTTTGTGCGCGGCAGGATAACCCTCGGCGGGGCTCGACCGCTCGGGGCGCGAGACGTCGAGGATGGTGATCGACTGGGCCAACGCGTCCCGAATCTTGGGAAGCACGAACTTGCGCGCCCCCATGTTGCGCGGCTCCTCCTGGACCCACACGACTTCCTTCAGATTCGGATAGCGCCGGGCGTACTCGCCGATCTCCGCGCCCGGGAACGGATAGAGCAGCTCCACCCGGCCGATCTTGACGTGTGGCGTCTCCGCGCGGCGCGACGCGGCGACGATGTCGTAGTAGATCTTGCCGCTGCACAGCAGCAGCCGGGTCACCTTCTCGGGCCACGTCCGGTCGCGATCCCACAGCACCGAACGGAATTTCCCCAGCACGAGATCGTCGAGCTGCGACATCGCGGCGGGCAGCCGCAACAGGCTCTTGGGCGTCATGACGACGAGCGGCCGGACCTCGGTGTGTAGCGCCTGGCGCCGCAGCAGATGGAAGTACTGCGCCGGCGTCGTGCAGTTGGCGACGCGGATGTTGCCTTCGGCGCCCAGGGCAAGGAAACGCTCCAGACGCGCGCTCGAGTGCTCCGGCCCCTGGCCCTCGTAGCCGTGGGGCAGCAGCAGCGTGAGCCGCGACGTCTCTTCCCATTTGGCGAGCCCGGCGATCAGGAACTGATCGATCACGACCTCGGCGCCGTTCGCGAAATCGCCGAACTGCGCTTCCCACAGCACCAGCGCGTTCTGCGCCTCCACGGCATATCCGTACTCGAAGCCCAGACACGCGTACTCCGATAGCGGGCTGTTATACAGCTCGAACGGCACGCGTGCCTCGGGAAGATGCTGAATCGGCGTGTGGCGGTTGCCCGTGTTCACGTCGTGCAGCACGAGATGCCGTTGGCTGAACGTGCCGCGCTCGGTGTCCTGACCCGTGAGCCGGATCGGCGTCCCTTCGACCAGCAACGACGCGAAGGCGAGTGATTCGGCGTGTGCCCACTCGATGCCCGCCCCATCCGCTCCTCTCAGCGCGTCACGGCGCCGCTCCAGCTGTTTCTGCAGCTTGGGATGCACGGTGAAGCCGTCCGGTACCGCGAGCAGCTCGCCGTTCAGCTTGGTCAGCACGTTCGCCGCGACGGCGGTCGCCGGCTCCGGCGTGGTCTGCCGCGTGATGCGGTGCGTGTCTTCGGTGCGTTGAGCACTGCCCGACTTCACCGCCTGCTGTGTAGCCGCCAGCCGCTGATAGGCGGCTGCCGCGTCGGCGTCGGCCTGCGCGGCATCCACCACGCCCTCGGCGGCCAGCTGCGCCGCGTATTTCTGCCGGACCGACGGTGTCTGTTTGATGCGCTCGTACATCAGCGGCTGCGTGTAGGCCGGCTCGTCGGCCTCGTTGTGGCCGTAGCGGCGGTAGCCGACCAGGTCGATGACGACGTCACCGTGGAATTTCTCGCGGTACATCATCGCGAGCCGGACCGCCGCGAGACACGCCTCGGCGTCATCGGCATTCACGTGGATGATCGGCGCGTCAAAACCCTTGGCCAGGTCGCTGGAGTAATCGGTGGAACGACCTTCCTTGGGATCGGTCGTGAAGCCGATCTGGTTGTTGAGAATCACATGAATCGTCCCGCCGGTCGTGTAGCCCTTCAGCCGCGCGAGGTTGAAGGTCTCCGCCACTACGCCCTGTCCCGCGAACGCTGCGTCACCATGGAGCAGCACCGGCAACGAAATGTTGACGTCATGCTGCGCGTCCGGGGTGGTGCGGTTGGTCTGATCGGCGCGGGCGCGGCCCTCCACGACCGGGTTGACGGACTCGAGGTGGCTGGGGTTGGGCGACAACGTGACCGCGACGTCCTGGCCGGTCGTGGTGCGATACACGCCTTCGGCGCCGTGATGGTATTTCACATCACCGGTGCCGGCGTTCCACCCTTCCGATTCTGCCGTCTCCTCGCGGCGGCCTCCCTCGAACTCCGCGAGGATCGTTTGATACGGAACGTTCACCACATGGGCGAGCACGTTGAGCCGCCCGCGGTGCGCCATCCCGATCGTTGCCTTGCGGGTGCCGTGCGCCCCGGCGAGCTCGATCGTGAAATCGAGCATCGGGACGGTCATATCGAGGCCCTCGATCGAAAACCGTTTTTGGCCGAGATACGCCTTATGAAGGAAGCGTTCGAGCGCCTCGACCGCCGTGAGCCGGGCGAGCAGCTGTTTCTTTCCCTCGGGCGAAAGGGGACGGCGATGCTCGCCCGACTCGATCACCTGGCGCAGCCACAGGCGCTCCTGATGGCTGCCGATGTGCTCGACTTCATACGCGATCGTGCCGCAGTAAGTCGCGCGCAGCGCCGGCAGCGCTTCGGCCAGCGTCGTTGGGGGGCCGGGGCAATAGATGCGCAGCACCTCGGCGGGAATCCGCGCCATGATCTCGGGCGTGAGGCCGAGGCGGCCGATATCGAGCGACGGATCGCCCGGCGGCTCGCTGCCTAGCGGATCGAGCCTTGCCGCCAAATGTCCGAAGTTTCGATGGGCGCGGACCAGCGCATAAGCTGCGGCGACGTACTTGAAATCATCGGGATGCGAGATGGGGGATGCGTGATGCGTGGGTTCAGGTGGCGGTGCCGGGGCCGGCGCGAGCACAGTTACGCTTCCCGCATCTCGCATCCCGCTTCCCGGGTTAGCCAGGCTCTCCGTCACTCCCTCATAAAACCGTTCTTCGCCTTGCAAAAGAGAATCGAGGGTGCGCAGGAACATCCCTGATTCCGCGCCCTGGATGATGCGATGGTCGTACGTGCTCGTGATCGTGATGATCTTCGCGCCCGCGACATCGCGGATGGTCCCGGTCGCGATGATCGATCCCTGCCCCTTCATCAGGCGGGGGACCGAGGCGACGGTGCCGAGCGTACCGGGATTGGTGAGCTGCATCGTGCCGCCGGCGAAATCGTCGGGCAGCAGGCGGTTGGCGCGCGCCTTTTCGACCAACGTCTCGTAGGCGGCATGGAAGGCCGCGAAATCCATCGTTTCCGCGTGCTTGATCACCGGGACGACCAGGGCGTGGCTGCCGTCTTTCTTCTCGACGTCGACGGCGAGGCCGAGCCCGATGGCCCCCGGATCGACGCGGTGGGGCTTGCCCTCGATGTCATGGAACGCGTGGGTCATCACCGGGAAGCGTTTGGCGGCCTGGACGATCGCATATCCGATCAAGTGCGTGAACGAGATCTTCTTCCCGCTGGCGGCGAGTTGAGCGTTGAGCGCCTTGCGCCGCGCGTCGAGGGTCGTGGCGCTGATGTCCCGGAACGACGTGGCCGTCGGGACGGTCAGCGAATCGGTCATGTTTGCGACTAGCCGGGCGGCGGGGCCCGTTATCGGCGTTGCCCCATGGGGAGGGGGGACGGGGGACGAGGGACGGGTACTGCGCGGTGCCGCAGCGGCCTCCGCGGTCGACCCGTCCCCCGTCCCGCGTCCCTCGTCCCGAACCTCCGACCGATCGGTCGGGATCACCGGTAGCTCGGCGAGCTTCCCGTTATCGAACAGCTCCCGCCACTCCTGCCCGACGGAGGACGGGTCGCGCAGGTAGTCCTCGTACATCGCCTGTACGAAGGCGGCGTTATGGGTGCCGAAAACGAATTCGCTCACGCGTTGGAATCTATACGGTATCTTAGAGGACGCTCACCGCAGTGAACGCCGACGAGGTTCAGCAGGCGGCCTTGCGCGCCGCCGATGAGGAGTGACGCAGGCGCCCCGTTAGGGGCCGTTAGAGATCTGCGGTGGGTCTGGGACGCGCGTAACGGCAGCGACCGGACTTCCCGTCGAGCCGTTGCCGACCTGTCCGCGATCGTTGGCGCCCCAGCAATACGCGCCTCCTCCAAACTCCACGGCGCAGGTATGAAAGGCGCCTGCGCTCAACGCGCGGTAGAAGTGCCCGGATGCTGTTGCCACCGGAGTGCTGGTGCAGGGCCACGTGTCCGTGGGTTGGGGGCCGAACCGGCACGTCTCGGTCGTGGTAGCGGCGAGCTGCTTGGCGCCGTTCGAGCCCCAACAGAACAGTCGCCCGTCGACATCGCGCCCGCAGGAATGATTGATCCCCAGGCTGATCGAAGCGAATGCGTGGCTTCCGCTCACGAGCGTCGGCGTGGGATGATCGTCGGTCGATCCGTTGCCGAGCAGACCGTATTGCCCACTGCCCCAGCAGTAGGCGGCGGCCATCGTCGTGATGGCGCACGTGTGATAGCTGGCGGCATCGATTGCCTTGAAATGCAGGGCGCCCGCGACGAGCCTCGGGCCGGCGTGCGCGGTCGTGTCGAGCGTGCCCAGGTTGCCCCACTGGTTGTAGCCCCAGCAATAGGCGTCGCCGCCGACCGCGATCGCGCACGCGTAATACTGTCCCACCGCGATTGTCGTGAACACCAGATTGGTTGCAACCGCGACGGGCGTCTGCGAGCTCGTGCCGTCACGGCCGAGCTGGCCGAAATCGTTCGCGCCCCAACAGTACGCGACGCCCGCGAGGGTCAGCGCGCACGTGGAATTGAAGCCGGCGGAGATTTCTTTGAACGTGAGTCCGCCGGCCACCGGAATCGGAACGGCGCTCTGGGTCGTCGTGTCGTTTCCCAAGGCGCCGTCCTCACTGACGCCCCAACAGTACGCGGCGCCGCCAGGCACGAGGCCGCAGGTATGTCCCTGGCCGGCGTCGATCTGCGTGAATAGCACCAACCCCGAGACCGGCTTCGGGAAAGAATCGATGGTGCTCATGACGCCGTTGCCGCCCTGGCCGACCGCATTGTCTCCCCAGCAGTAGCCGGTGGCGGTCTCGCTCAAGACGCCGCAGGTGTAGAGAAAACCGCCGCTCACGGATTCGAACGTGCCTGGCGGTACCGGGCCGAGTCTATCTGACGAACAGGCGAGAGCGACGAAAGACAGCGTGAAGATCAGACGGCGCACGTGCATGAGGCCGATCCAGAGGTTGGGAATGCATCATACTGAAAAAGGGTTTTGCGGTTCCAGCCGGGCGCCCCAAACGTCATAATCTTGCTTGCTCAGCGAACGCGCCCGCTCTGTTTGGCGAACAGCCGCCGGCCCGTCTCAACGTCGAGGACTTCATACATCCCGAGGACCCCGATCACACCGGTCGGGGTGCGGATCGGCGCCTTGCCGACGCGCACCCAGGTGATCGCCCCCGACGCGCCTTTTTGGCGCTCGATGATGTCGAGCTTCGCGTGACCCGATCCGACGATGGCCTCGTCGTCGGCGCGGTACTTCGCGGCCTGAAACACCCATGGCAGGCTGCGGTCGAAATCGTCGCGGCCCACCAGCTCCGTGACGGTCATGCCGGCGTCGCGCGCAAAATGCTCGTTACAGCCGCCGAACTTGTAATCGGGCGTGAGCTTCCAGAAGACGCGAACACCACAGTCCGGCTTCGATGCGATGCGCAGGTAGCCTCGCAGCTCGTCCTGCAACGCATCTGCCGTTGCTGACTCCCAACCCGCGGCCCGTCCGGCCATCTCCGGATGCAGGCCGGGCCAGGATGCCGTCATGACCTGCTGATACGCAGCGAGAATCGCCCTCGTCTGGTGAGCAGCGTCGGTCATGACACGCGCCGGGTTTTCCTTCTCATGAAATTCAAATGAATTCCGAGCCTCATCGTGTCAACGCATCCCGTTCTCGCTGTTGTCGAGCCCGCCGAGGCTAGGTCGTTTTCTTCTCGAGTCCTTCGGCTAGGGCGTTGAATTGTTCCAGCGCCGCCCGGAGGTCTTCAGCGATTTCCTCCGCCAGCACGTCGGGCTCGGGGAGTGATTCAAGGTCCTCGAGATCCTGGTCTTTGAGCCAGAAGATGTCCAGGCTGGCTTTGTCGCGTGCGACGATCTCTTCATAGCTGAAGGGACGCCACCGCTCCGCGGCGACGCGCTGTACTCGGTTTTCGGGCTTAAAGCAGGCCACGAAATCGTTGAGATCTGATCGGCCGAGTGGATTTGTCTTCAGCGTGAAGTGTTTGTTGGTACGGAGGTCGTATATCCAGACTTGCTTGGTCCAAGGCGTTTCCACGCCCGGCTTCTTGTCGAAGAACAGCACGTTGGCCTTAACGCCTTGCGCGTAGAATACGCCCGTCGGCAGCCGGAGCAGTGTGTGAACGTCGCACTCGGCGAGTAGCTTCCGGCGGACCGTTTCTCCCGCCCCACCTTCGAACAACACGTTATCGGGGACGACAACCGCGGCGCGGCCGTTGATCTTGAGCAGCGTGCGCACATGCTGCACGAAGTTGAGTTGCTTGTTGGAGGTCGAGGCCCAGAAGTCGTCCCGCACCACCGTCAGTGCCTCGCGCTCCTCCTCGCCCTGTTCGTTAATCACGCGAATGCTCGATTTCTTACCGAATGGCGGATTCGTAAGCACGAGATCGAAGCGCGTCCCTGGATCGGCCCGGAGGCTGTCGTCGATCCTCACTGGCGGCTCGACTTCGCCGTCCGTGGGTCCGATGCCGTGCAACATGAGGTTCATAGCGCAGAGCCGAGCGACGCTTTCGGTGATCTCGACGCCGTGGAGTGCTTCGAGCTTCAAGTGTCGCAGCTCATCCCGCGACTTGTTCGGATAGTTGTTGGCGACGTAGTCGTGCGCGATGAGGAGGAAGCCACCCGTGCCGCATGCAGGATCGCCGATCGTCTGGCCAGGCGCGGGTCGCATGACGTCCACGATCGCGCGGATGAGTGGCCGAGGGGTGAAGTACTGGCCTGCCCCGCGGGCGCCTTCCTGGGCGGTACGCTCGAGCAGGCCTTCGTAGGCGTCGCCTTTGACGTCGGCATCGAGCGAGCTCCACGTCTCTTTGCCGATCAGGTCCACGACCAGACGCCGGAGAATCGCGGGGTCCTGGATCTTGTTTTGTGCTTTCCGGAAGATGACGCCGAGCATTCCGGGCTGTCTCCCCAGGGCCTCAAGGGTATGGCGGTAATGTGCCTCGAGCGCGTCACCATCTTTGCTCGCGAGGGCGGGCCACGAGAACTCTGGTGGAACGGCTGATGGCTGATTCCAAGGTTCCTGCGTTCGCTCGTGCGCCATCTTGAGAAAGAGCAGGTAGGTGAGCTGCTCGGTGTAGTCGAGATACGTCAGCCCGCCGTCGAGGAGGACGTTGCAGTAGCTCCAGAGCTTCTGGACGATGGCAGCGGAGGGGGCGGTCATTCGCGAGGCAAGGATTTCGGGTCGATGTAGATGCGCTCCAGGTGCGAGGGGTGCAAGACGTCAAAACCCATATCCGTCGTCAACAGAATGGAAGTGGTCGCGGCGGCCGTGGCGGCGATCCACAAGTCGTTTTGCTCCATGCGACGCCCCGCGCCTTCGGCGTGGACACCGAGACGCGCATATGAATCCACGACGCCGCGGGCCCCGAGCTGTATGACCACCAAGTTGCGTAGCACTTCCTTCAGCCTGTCCCGCCTGGCTTCGCTCCAATTGTTTCGGGCCGCTAGGTGCAGCGCCTCTCCGACGGAGACCACCGAACAAAGCGGGCGATCCGGCCGCCGCGGTAAGCCAAACTCCTCATTGATCCACTTGGCTGCAGCCTTCCCGCGAACCAGGTGGACCAACACGTTTGTATCCAAGGTGATGAGGCGACCGCTGGGGATCAGGACAGGTCCTCGAGTGCGCGAAAGATCTCTTCGTCGGTTTCATCACCAGGCCACTGCCCGATGATCGCGTTGAGGCCTGAGCGCGGGCCCTGAGGCTGGCGCAGGGCGCGTTCATCCAGCGGTTGATCGAGCGGCTGCGGTTCCGCGGACCACAGGGAGAAGTCTTCGCCGCCATGCTCGATGTGATCGGCCTCGAGGCGCAGGACGCGTCCAGAGGGGCGGAAAACCGCCATCGCTGATACCGTGGCCTTTTTCCCGAAGAGCGCGCCGAGGGTCTCGGGCTGCACCCCTTCCGCGATGCCGCGCAGAGTTGTGCCATCCTCCAGCTTCAGCGTGAACATCCGGTCATGGTGTCGAATCGCGTCGAGCCAGCCGGTGACGCGCACGCGCTGCGGGGGGGGGGTCTCCCGCCGCAGGCGCTTAGCCGTATCGAGTTGTGGCTGAGCGATTCGTGTCACGGCGCCGGTGGCGTTGCCGAACTCAATCTCCTTGATGCCTTGGGAAAGCACTTCACTCCATCCCTGGATCGTCTCAAGGAGCTCCGGGTCGAAATGGTCGCTATCAATAGTGCCGGCAAGGGCATCCTCGAGGCTCTCACGGAACAATCCGAGTCCCGACGCATCACGCGGGACCTCATCGAACATCTCCTCTTGTGCGAGCTGGTTCTCGATTACATCGCCAAAAGCAGGGGCTTCGAGCTCGATGACCGTCGACCCCTCCCGCAGACCCAGGAACTCGAATTGGGCAGCGACTCCGACCCAACGGGGAGTACGTCCGGGCCCGCCGCTCTTGCCTTCGAAGCGCAGGCGCACGGCGCCTGACGATCCGCGCACGAGCACGTCCAGGGTGTCACGCAGGAGGGATCCCACCACGCGGCGCCCCCGACTTCCTGGCCCGATCAGACGGATGTAGTAGTTGGGCATCGGCGCCTCCTTTTCAGCACCAATCCGCCGCCACACGTACCCGAAAAACGCGGCCTGGTTGCCTCACAGGCACCGCGGCGGTCTAACCTAGCATGGCGGCGGGACTTCGTCAGGGCGCGGTACGCAGCGCCGCCGGGGTGCGGGCCTTCGTCGCGAGGTAGGGCTGACATTGGTCGAGCACCTTACGGTACCGCTGGTAGACGCTGAGCACTTTCCACACGCGAGCGGCATGCTTTGCCAAGCGGCCTCTCTTGGACGCTGGCTTCATCTCCGGACCCTCGGTCGCTTCGCCTGCCTGCGATCACGCGGCGTCGTGTTCGCCCGTGCCGTGCGAATTCGCTCCAGCAGCACGCGGGCCGGCTCGTCGTTCGGATCTTGCGGCACGAGCTTCCCTTCGAACGCGCGCTTCAGGATCGCCTGGCGCAGGCGCTTGGCTTTGCCGAGCCCAGCCGAGACGGCGCGGTCGGCGGCGTCGGCGAGGGAGAGGCGGCGGTCGACCTCGGCGACGATGCGGTGTTGGTCCTCCAGGGGCGGGAGCGGCAGGGGTATGCTTTGCACCCGTTTCTTGTTCAGAGCTGGCTGGTTGTTTCCCGAGCCTGCTCGGCGGGTGGTCGAGTACTGGCTTGCTAGGTAGTAGTACAAGAACTCTGAAACCAGCTTATCACGTGGTACCCGAATGGCTGCCGAGTTTTGGTTGTTGCATGCCTCGATGTCGAGAATAGCCGCTTGGCCACGGGTCTTGCCCTCACCGATCATGCCCAACAAAACGGTCCCCGGAGGATGCAATTCGGTTGAGCTTGACTCGAGCCCCTCCCTGGTGATCGTCTCACGTGTCGCCCGGATTCTGCAGAACGCGACCTCACCGCTGCTCACCCAAGGAATCCTTCCGCCCCAATACTCCGACCGCCCACGACTAGGCGTGGCACCTACTTGTACTTCGCAGAGCGCTCCTATGGTGGTTGATCCCCAGGCACCGGACACCGGAGCATCCACCAGCCTCCCCTCACACGCCGCCTTCAGCACCGCCGCCCGGTAGCGGGGCAGGGCGGCGCGCACGTGCTCGAGCGCGGCCACGGCGTCGTCGAGGCGCGAGAGGTGCTCTTCGATGGCGGCGACGATGCGCACCTGCTCCGAATACGGGGCAACGGGGAGCGAGACAGCCGACAACTTCTTCGCGTTCACGTTCTGGAGGGCGATCCCGGCCGCGCTCGCGCTAATCTGGTTCCAATACGCCGAGCTCTGCAGGAACCAGACGAGATAGCGAGCACTCATCCCGGTCTTCGGTCTGAAGCGAATCAGATAGGAGGCAAACACGGCTGGCGGCCCCACACCCAAGAGAGCACTGACCCCTACAGAGCCGGCGCGCGACACCACTAGGTCGCCTGGCGAGAGCAGGTACTTCGCGTGGCTCGGTGGTTCTTCCGCGCAGACCGGAACGGTCTCCCAGTCGATGGGCCCGCGCGTGATATCGGTTGTCCGCAAAAGCTTGAGGCCCTCGCCCAGACCCGCTGCCCGGGTCGTCCAACCGTACTGCGGGCGTTCACACAGGTCCCCGATTGTGGAAACCATCCATCCGATTGGGAGTCGATCTACCGACGTCACGCAGCAAGCACTCCCGTCAGCTCTTCAAGCAGCGGGTTGAGGTCTTTCCCGAACACCCGATGTGCCGCTCCCAACCCACCCCGCTGCGCGAACGGCGCGTACTCGAAGTCCTCGGCCCGCACCTCAAGATTCGCCGCCACGTGATCCCGAATGGCCTCGAGCCACTGCCGCTGCTCGGCAGTGAACCGCCGGCCCTGCTGCTCTTGCTGCGCCAGCCACGCATCGTATCGCTGATCCACGATGTCCGGAAATGGCACCAGCTCGTCGTGCGTCAACGCAAAGCGCACGAGCGACACAAGGTTCGTCAGCACCCGCGCCGGCGCCCCACGCACTCGGCTCGCGAACAGCGTCTCGTACGCCAACCACAACCGCTCCGGCGTCCACTGCCGCGGCGGCGCCTGAATCGTCTCGGCCAGCGCCTTGATGTCCTCGAACGTGAGCCGGCGCCCATGAGGCTTCGAGTAGAGCACCTGAAGCGCCGTGATCTCGTCCTTGTGCTCCTTGATGAACGTCTCGAACGACGTCACGAGCGACTGTGCCCGTTCCTTGGCTGCGGCTGAGAAGCCCGCCTCGAGCACTTCGTCCACGCTGACCGTGTCGATGGTCTGCTCTTTGGATTTCTTCAAGTCGAGCAGCTGTTGGCGCACCGCGGGCGTCAGGGGCCGAACGGCGTCCTCAACAACTGCGTCGGTCCGCCGGTCGGGGTCTACCGCCGCCACGAGGCCCGATACGATCGCTCCGAGCGGCTGGCCCGCCGTCTTCTCCACAGCGGCCCGCTCGGCGTCGCTCAGTTGCCGGTCTAGCCGCGCCAACCTGCCCGCCACGGTCGAGAGGACATCCGGGTCGGTGCTGCCGAATGACAACGCTTGGAACAGTTTTTCGAGCGACACCGTTGGACGCCGCTCCAGCGGATAGCTATCCGACAGCTCCTGCTCCGTCACGCCTACCGCGTCCACGATCACGAACCGAGTCTTGGTCTGCCCGCCGGCGCTGACCACCTGAAAGTCAGTGTCGTTGATGACGCGCACCCCACGGCCCTTCATCTGCTCGAACAGGTTGCGGCTCTTCACCTGGCGCAGGAACATCACCACCTCGAGCGGCTTGATGTCAGTCCCCGTGGCGATCATGTCTACGGTCACGGAGATGCGCGGGTTGTAGGAGTTGCGGAACGAGGACAACAGGTCTTCGGGCTTCACACCGGTGGACTTCCACTTCGACACTTCGACGACCTTGCCGTCCGGGCCTACCACCTGCTCGGCGATCTTCGCGGTGCCGGTGCGGTAGGTGATCTTCTGCGCGAAGTCGTTCCCCTTGGCGAACACGTCGCGGACGGCCAACACGATGTCCTCGGCGTGCGCGTCGTCCTTGGCGTAGATCAACGTCTTGGGCACGTCGCTGCGGCCGGGGAAGATCTCGGGCAGCTTGTCCCGAAACGCGCGGATGACCGTGCGGATCTGGTCCGGCGCCACGACGTCCCGGTCCAGGGAGGCCGCGTCGTACTCCAAATCATCGTCGAGCTGCTCCCAGCGCTTCTTTCTGGTCTCGCGGTCGCGACGGTCCACCCACAGCCCGGCTTCGACCTTCGACCCCTGCTCGGTAATCCGGGTGCGGATGCGATAGACGTCGAAGTCCACGTTTACGCCGTCCGCCACCGCCTGCTCATGCCCGTACTCCATCACCAGGTTCTGGTTGAAGTATCCAAACGTCTGCTTGGACGGCGTGGCGGTGAGGCCGATCTGGAACGCGTCGAAGTACTCGAGCACCTGCCGCCATAGCGTGTAGATGGAGCGGTGGCATTCGTCCACGAACACGACGTCGAACGTCTCGATCGGGATCGCGGGATTGTAGGCGACGGGCAGGGGCTCCTTGTGCAGGCTCTCGAGCGACGCCAGCGACGGCTCCTCATCGTCTTCGGCCAGCTCTTTGCCCTGCAGCATCGCGTACAGCCGCTGGATCGTGCTGATGCACACGCGCGCCACTGGATCGATGCGGTTCGACGTCAGGCGCTGAACGTTGTACAGCTCGGTGAACTTGCGGCCGTCGTCGGGCGTGACGTAGGTCTGGAATTCCTTCAGCGCCTGCCGGCCGAGGTTGGCGCGATCGACCAGGAACAGCACACGCTGGGCGCCGCCGTGCTTGATCATCCGGTAGATCGATGTCACCGCTGTGAACGTCTTGCCGCTCCCCGTCGCCATCTGGATGAGGGCCCGCGGCCGGTCCTCGGCGAGTGACTTCTCGAGGTTCCTCACGGCGGTGAGCTGCGCGGGCCACAACCCGCTCTCGGCTACGGCCGGGAGGTTGCGGAGCCGCAGTCGCAGGCTGGACGGTTTGCCGTCCCGCCCCTGAGGGGCCGGAAGCCAGAGCGGCTCGGCGGCGAGCCACTCGGCGAACACCTCGGGCCGGTGGAAGTGGAATACTTCGCGGCTGCGCGGGTCGGGATCGAGCAGGTTGGTGAACCGCGTCTCGACGCCGGTGGCCTGATAAAGAAAGGGCAGCGGCCGGAGAGCCGCCGGAAGCCCGGCCGGCAGTCCCTCGCTGTACTTCGCGGCTTGGATCTCGACCGCGGTCAGGGTCGTGCCGGCCTTCTTGGCCTCCACGGCGCCGACCGCTTTACGATCTACATAGAGGAGGTAGTCGGCTTTGCCGTGGCCCTTGGCGAGGGGGAACTCGCGCACCGCGATACCCCGGCCGGCGTGGAGATCTGCGGCATCGGGGTCTTGGACGACCCACCCGGCCGCTGCGAGCTGGCGGTCAATG
Organism: Gemmatimonadales bacterium; assembly: GCA_035637355.1. Classification (GTDB taxonomy): domain Bacteria; phylum Gemmatimonadota; class Gemmatimonadetes; order Gemmatimonadales; family GWC2-71-9; genus 20CM-2-65-7. The sequence continues at coordinate 8,651 of DASPXJ010000164.1, read as the reverse complement.
TCTTGTCGGGCGAGTTGCTCGGGTCCGGGGGGGGGCACGCCTCACGACACGCGGCGGGTTTTTCTCCGCATGAAATCCATCAAAATGAACTGCCCGAGCGTCATCGTGTTCGTGAAATACGCCTTCCCGCGGCAGATCGCCGACACTTTCTTCACGAACTCGACCAGGCTGCGGTCGCGCGCCAGCATGAAGGTGTTGATCAGGATGCCGCTGCGGCGGCACAGAGCGACTTCGCGATATGTCGCCTGGAGGATGTGCGGATCGAGGCCCATCGAGTTCACGTAGATCCGCCCGTCCGGCTGCGTCAGGGCGGACGGTTTGCCGTCGGTGATCATGATGATCTGGCGCATGTCCTTGCGCTGTCCCATCAGGATGCGGCGCGCCAGCTTGAGGCCTTCGGTCGTATTCGTGTGGTACGGGCCGACCTGCGCGTGCGCCAGCTGGCCGATCGGGATCTCCTCGGCCGTGTCATGAAAGAGCACGACGCGCAGCGTATCGCCGGGGAACTGCGTGCGAATCAAGTGCGTCAGCGCGAGCGCGACCTTCTTGGCGGGGGTGAAGCGATCCTCACCGTACAGAATCATCGAATGCGAGCAGTCGAGCATCAGCACCGTCGCCGATGACGAGCGGTACTCGGCCTGATGCACCATCAGGTCGTCGTATTCGAGATTGATCGGCACCCCGAGGCCTTCGCGCTTCAGCGCGTGCGACAGCGTCGCGTTGACGTCGAGATTGAGCGTGTCGCCGTACTCGTAGCGCTTGCTCGCCGCCTCGGCCTCGACGCCGGTCGCCAGATGCTCCGTGTCGTGCGCGCCGAAGCTCGATTTCCCGATGCTGCCCAGCAGGTGCTTGAGCGTGCGATAACCGAGAAAATCGATGCCTTTGTCGGTGAGATTGAACTGCACCTGCTGTGCCGCCTCTTTCGCCATGCCGCCGGGGCCGAGCACCGGCTGCTGCGCACCGGGCATCTTCGGCGCCTGTTGCAGGTTGAGGTACCCCTCGTCGATCAGCTTCTGGACGATCTGGTCGAGCAGATCGGCGAGTTGTTTCTGGAGCTCGGCATCCTTGCGGGCGTCGCCGGTCGAGTCGCCGCGCAGCACGTGGAGCATGTCGGGCGTGAGCTGCCCGGAATCCATGAGGGCCTGGAGGATGGCCTGGCGCAGCGCGTCGAGCGAGCGGTCGGGATCTTCCTCGCCGAATTCGCCCCAGAAGGGATGCGAGTAGGGGCCGCCGGCGAACCCCGATTGCAGCAGGAAATCGGCGAGCTGATCGAGCAGCGCCTGGAGGTTGAGCGTCTCGAGCAGGCCGGGGACATAGCGGCTATACGTCGTGGATCGCATCGCTTCCCAATCTAGCGTCATCGGATCGTAACGACGTAACCATCGTGGTCCCGACGCGCACGCAGGCCGGCGAAATCGGGGATTATCGCTGCGGCACCGCTGAAATCCGCATCGGGGTGTGTCGTGCGCAGGGCGATCACCGGGGCGCCGGCCGCCCTGCCTGCCGCGATGCCTGGGGGCGCGTCCTCGAACACGACGCACGCCGCGGTATCCTGACCGAGACGCTTCGCTCCGAGCTGATATCCGTCCGGTGCCGGCTTTCCGTGTGACACGTCATCGCTGGTCACGACGATCTCGGGTACCGGCAGTCCGACAGACGTCAGCCGCAGCCTGGCAAGGGCCCGCCCGCAGGACGTGACGACGGCCCAGCTGCCGGCCGGAAGGGTCGCCAGGAACTGGCGGACGCCCGGCACCTCACGCAGGCCTTCGACGTCGGCGAGCTCGGCGGCGTCCAGCCACGCCACCTCCCGGCCGATGTCGAGATGGGGCGCCACGGCCTTCACCGTGTCGCGCGTGCGGCGCCCGTGGGCGATTCGCAGGACTCTGTCGGGATCGAGACTGTGGCGCCGCGCCCATTCGCGACACACGCGCTCCACCACGGCGCGCGAATCGACGAGCACGCCGTCCAGGTCGAAGAGGAAGGCCGAGCACCGCAACTGCATTGTCACCCAAATCTGGTGACCGAATCGGTGCGGCGCTGCAGGCCTTCCTCCGAGACAATCAGCGCATCACGACGGGATTGGCTCCGTTCTCCCGGGCGATGCGCAGGAAGTCCGCCTGAGCCTGCGGCGTCGGCAAGACGCGGCTCGAGGCCAGCAGGTTCACACCGGTGACCTTGAGGACCAGCACCGCAAAGGCGGCCAGGACTTCGGCGTCGGTGAAGTTGCAGTGCCCGTACCGGTCGATGGTGATCGAATTGTCCAGCAACTTGCCCAAGAATGACAGCTTCTTGCGGTACAGCGATTCGTGCCAGATCGGCACGATCGGGTCGCCCGTCGTGTGAATCCTCACGAGCGGTCGCCGCAGGTTGCCGGAGGTTTGCAGCTTCGCCACGAGCGCCGGATCGGCCGTCGCCTCGAAGCGCTCGACCCCGGTGTTCAGCGCGACGTCGTCGGACGATCCGCTATACAGCCGACCGACATTGCCGAACGGCATGCCGCCCAGTTTCAGCATCGCGTCGTTCGTGCCGTTGAAGCTGTACCAAAGGAGATCGAGCGTGGTTGCTTTGATCGTGGGCGGATCGTTCGGATCGATCGGGGCATGGGTGACGTTCAGGACCTGCTGAGTCCGGGCGGCGTTGGCGGGGTCGTCGACCGCCGCGCCGGCGCTCTGCTCGGCCGCTCCCCAGGTGCTCGGATCGATGAATCCGGGGTCGGTCGGCAGGTGCTGCTCCCACACCGGCCATCCCGGGATCGCGGGCGTAAAGGTGTAGTCGAAGACCACCCGGAAGTCGGCGACGTAGTCGATCTGCTTGCGGTAATCCCCGATGGGGCCGCACGCGGCCAATCCGCCGCTGAAGCTGCCAGGGTAGCGTTCCAGGGCCATCACGGTGCCCAGCCCGCCTTGCGATCCGCCGGTCTGGTAGACGAAGCGCGTGTTCCGGCCGGTCGCGTTGTGGAGCAGGGTCTTCGCCGTCCCCACCAGCTCGAGGAGGTCCCCTCCGATCCAGGTGTCGGGCTCGACCAGGCCGCTGCCGCGGAAGCTGGTGGTCGCGAACGCATAGCCAAGCTGGATGAACAGGAACGAGATCGGCGACTCGGTGAGGTCGTCAGGCAGGTCCGGAGCGCTTGCGGGATTGTGATAACCGGGAATGAAGACCACGATGTCCCCGTTCCAGGTTGCGGGGCTCACGCAGACTTCGAACAGCGCCCCGGAGCTCAGCTGAGCGTCGGCTTCGGTACAGGAGAGTCCGTCGGCGCGCGGGACCAGGGCGGGCTGGAGGGCAGGCGTGACAGGCGAATCTGAGCACGCGCTCGCCGCGAAGAGCAGGAGCGCCGCGCTCGCAAATGTGGAGATGCGGTTCATGACGGCATCCTCGTGAATCGTGGAACAGGTTTCTACCGCCAGCGACTAGCTTTCGGTCCCATGACCGAAGCCGCGCGACGGTACGGATTGGGTGCCTTCGCCCACCGCAACTTCCGTCTCTTTTTCATCGGCCAGGGGATTTCCCTGATCGGCACCTGGATGCAGAACGTGGGCGAGGGGTGGCTGATTCTCACCCTCACCAACTCCCCCTTCTACGTGGGACTGACGGCGGCGCTCAGCTCGCTGGGCGTGCTGCTGTTCAGCCTGTACGCGGGCGTCGTCGCCGATCGCGTGGACAAGCGCCGCGTCATCGTCTTCATGCAGCTGGCGTTCATGCTCGAGGCGTTCACGGTGTCGATTCTCGTCTGGACGCACGTCGTGGCGGTATGGCAAGTGTTGTTGCTCGCCACCCTGCTCGGCATCGCCAGCGCGTTCGACATCCCGATGCGCCAGTCGTTCATCGTCGAGATGGTCGGCAAGGACGACCTGATGAACGCGATCGCGCTGAACTCGTCGCTGTTCAACGGGGCGCGCGTGATCGGCCCGGCGATCGCGGGGCTGCTGATCGGCGCCCTCGGCATCGCGTGGTGCTATTTCCTGAACGGCCTGAGCTACATCGCCGTCATCGCCGGCCTGCTGCTGATGCGGCTGCCCCCCAATCCCCGGCCCGAGAAGCCAACCTCGACGTGGACCGGATTTCGCGAGGTGCTCAGCTACCTCAAGACCGAGCGGCGAACGCGCGTATTGATGATCCTGACCGCGATTCTGAGCGTGTTTGGCTTTCCCTACATCGCGATGATGCCGGTGTTCGCGCGCGATGTGCTGCACCGTGGCGCCGAGGGCTACGGCGCGCTCACGGCGTCGATCGGGATCGGCGCGGTGATCGGCGCGCTGGGGATCGCGCTCGCGTCGGGACGGCTGCGCGCGCGCGGACGGCTCATGCTGGTCGGCGGCACCGCGTTTGGCGTGCTGCTGATGCTGTTCGCCGCCTCGCGCTCACTCGCGCTCGCGATGGTGCTGCTGGCCCTCGCCGGCTGCGCCATGATCGTCAACAACTCGATCTCGAACACGCTGCTGCAGACGACCGCCCCCGATCACCTGCGGGGCCGCATCATGGGATTCTACTCGTTCGTGTTCGTCGGGATGGCGCCGTTCGGGGCGTTTTTGTTCGGGGTCATCGCGGAGCACGTCGGCGTGCCGGCGACGCTCACGGCGGGCGGGGCGATCGTGGCTGTCGCGGTAATGATCGCTGCGTGGGTGGTTCCGGAAATTCGGGAAACGTGATGTACGGGCACGACATGTCGTGCCCCTACCAACCCCGCCGCTTGATCTCCGCCACGATCACCGCTGCCGCACCTTCAAACCCCAGCCGTTCAGCATTGAGCACCACATCGTACTGCGTCAGGTCCTGCCGGTCGCGGCGGTAGTGCGTCTTGACGTACTCGTCGCGGTGCTGATCGGTCTCGTCGAGCAGCTTGTCGACGCTCGCCGGGTCCACTCCCAAACGCTCGACCGCGACCTTCCTGCGGAACGGCTTTGACGCGATGACGTAGACGTGCAGCGCATTGGGACGGGTCGCCAGCACCGCCTGCGCGCCGCGGCCGACGAGCACCACCCGGCCTTCCGCGGCGGCTTCCGCGATCACGCGCTCCGTCATGGTCACCAGCGTATCCTCCTCCGTCTCGACCGGCGGGGGGATCGGCGTCTCTCCGGTGCTGATGAACATCTCGGGTGAGGCGACGGCGAGGGTGCGCGCCAGGCGCTCGAGCAGTCCGGGCGCGCGCTCCTCGCGCCGGGCCACCTCGTCATGCGTCAACCCCGCGAGGCGCGCCACCTGATCGACGAACTCATTGTCGATCAGCGTCCATCCCCCCCCCAGACGCTCGACGATCAGGCGCGCGATCTCCGATCCGCCGGACGCGTACTGCCGCGTGATCGTGACGAGCGGCTTCAGGCCGGGGGTTACTGCTGGCGGAGATTTCGTCGCAGATCTCCAATGTTCAGGATCGGAATGCCGCCCTGCGTCGGCACCAGGATCACGAGGTTGTTACCGGACTTCATGTCGCGCAGCACGTCGAGGTATTGGCGCGTCAGCGCTTCGGGGGTGAGGGTCGTGTTGAGCAGACGCTGCTGCTCGGCGGTAGCCGCGCCAAGTCGCAGGAAGAAGGCTACGCCGAGGAGTACAAGCCCAAAGACGAGTTCGCCCATGGCGACTCCAGATTGAGGAAGGGATCAGGTGAAGAGGTTGGGTCCTGCTCCCGGCCCGGCCGGGCCCTTCCCAAATGGTGGCTTTGGCTCCGAGCGCGCGCGCACATAGCCGAGCTCTTCGCTGCGCGCGATGCGCTTCTCGGCAACCAGCCCTTCCAGCACCAGCTCACACGCCGACACCATCGTGGCGGGATCCTTCTTTCCCGCCAGGCCGACCTGGTCGATCAGGTCGAGCAGGCCGGGGACGACGGTGAAGCCCTTGAGCAGTGCCTCCGAGCGTTCATCGGGCGTCACTTTGAGCGCGCCGCCTTCGTCGAACCAGTGGACGATGTCGTCCACGTTGGCGCCGCCCACCCGGCCTTCGAAGGTGCGGCCCGCCGCGCGCCGAATCAGGTCTTTGGCGATCGTTTCCGAGCCCTGCAGCTCGCCTTCGTACTCGAGCTCGAGCTTGCCGGTGATCGCGGGCAACGCGGCGTAGACGTCGGAGATGCGCGGCACGACGTGCTTCTCCTTCGTCACGATGGTGCGGCGCTCGGCGTTCGACAGCACGTTGTCGAGCACGCTGATCGGCAGGCGCTGCGACACGCCGCTGCGGCGGTCCACGCGCTTGTCCTCGCGCGCCTCGAACGCGATCCGCTCGATCAGCTCCGCCATGAAATCGGGGACACGAATGGATCTCGGGCCGCCATTTCTGTCTACCCATGCCTCTTGTTGCGTAATGGCCGACCCCAACTCCACAGTCAGCGGATAATGCGTCGTGATTTCCGAGCCGATGCGGTCCTTGAGCGGCGTGATGATCTTTCCCCGAGCCGTGTAGTCCTCCGGGTTCGCCGTGAAGACCAGGGCCACGTCGAGGTTCAGTCGAACGGGATAGCCTTTGATCTGGACGTCGCCTTCCTGCATGATGTTGAAGAGGCCCACCTGAATCTTGCCGGCGAGATCGGGCAGCTCGTTGATCGCGAAGATGCCGCGATTGGCCCGCGGCAGCAGCCCGAAGTGCATCGTCAGCTCGTCGGACAGGAGATGCCCGCCGCGCGCCGCCTTGATCGGATCCACGTCGCCGATGATATCGGCGATCGTCACGTCCGGCGTGGCGAGTTTTTCGACGAACCGCACGTCGCGTGGCAGCCAGGCGATCGGCGTGCCGTCGCCCCGCTCGCCGATCAGCTCGCGGCCGTACTTCGAGATCGGATCGAAGGGATCGTCATTGACCTCGCTCCCCGCGATGATGGGGATCTCTTCGTCGAGCAGCGTGACGAGCTGGCGCAGGATGCGGCTCTTCGCCTGGCCGCGGAGCCCGAGCAGAATGAAGTTGTGGCGCGAGAGAATCGCATTGACGAGCTGCGGCAGGACGGTCTCTTCGTACCCCACGATGCCCGGAAACATTGGCGAGCCGTTCTCGAGCAGGCAGATGAGGTTCTCGCGCATTTCATCTTTGACGGTGCGCTGGCGGCGGGCGGGACTGGCCCACTCCGTCCGCTGCAGCTCACCGAGTGTCGTCGCTTGAGTCATGGCTCGACGTTAAACCCCTCAGCCCGTGCTCTGCAACCCTTGCGCAATGCCGCGCACGCTTGCCAGGAGCGCCCGGAACACTTCGTTGTCCGGCCGCCCCTCGGCGCGCCACCGCTCCAGCAGATCGATCTGCAGCAGGCTCATCGGATCTACGTACGGATTGCGCAAGAGAATCGACCGCTGCAGCGCCGGGTCGGAGTCGAGCAGCGCCTGCTCGCCCTTCAGCGCGAGCACCTGGGCTACGGTGCGATCGAACTCCTCCCGAATAATGGGGAAGAAGTATGCGCCGAGTTCCCCGGCGAGCCGCGCGTAGCGCGCCGCGATCGCGAGATCCGCCGTGGCGAGCACCATTTCCACGTCGTCGACCAGTGTCCGCAGAAACGGCCAGTCGCGGAGCATTTCGCTCAGCGCGTCCGCGCCATACCGCTCGGTCGCGTCTTCCAGCGCCGACCCCATGCCGTACCAGCCGGGCACGAGATGGCGGCTCTGCGTCCACGCGAACACCCACGGAATCGCGCGCAGCTGCTCGATTACACCACCTGGCTCACTGGGGCGTACGGCCGGACGGCTGCCAATTTCCATGCGCTGGATGACGTCGATAGGCGTCGCCTGCCGAAAGTACTCCACGAACCGCCGGTCGTCATACACGAGCGCGCGGTAGGCGTCCCGGCTCTCCCGGGCGATGTCGTTCATGATGGTCGTCCAACCGGGCTCTCGCACATCCGCCTGGCGGGGTAGCGCAGTCGCGAGCGCCACGGCGCTCACCGTCTGCTCGAGCGTGCGCAGGGCGATGCCGCGCAGCCCGTACTTCGCATTGATCGCCTCGCCCTGCTCCGTCATCCGGAAGCGCCCCCGGACCGTGCCCGCCGGAGCGCTGAGAATGGCGCTGGTGATCTTGCCGCCGCCGCGGCTGACGGTGCCGCCGCGGCCGTGGAAGAAGGTGAGATCGATGCCTGACCGGTCCGTCGTCGTGACGATCCCAGCCTGCGCCCGATACAACGCCCAGCGCGACAGCCCGATCCCCGCATCCTTGTTGCTGTCGGAGTACCCGATCATCACCATCTGCTGCATGCTGCGCGCCGCGAGGTGCGCCTGGTAGTAGGGATCGTCGAGCAGCGTACGGATGATGTGGGCACCGTCCTCGAGATCGGCAATGGTCTCGAAGAGCGGCACGACATCGAGCGGCGCGTGCCCGCGCGCGAAGCCACCCCAGCGGGCGAGCAGCAGGACGGCCAGGACGTCGTCCGCTCCCTCCGTCATGCTGATGATGTAAGGACCAACCGCGTCCGGCCCAAAGCGCGCACGGCAGTCGGCGATCGCCTGGAACACATCGAGCGTTCGCGTCGCCTGGGCGTCAGGGGATCCCGCCGGACCTTCTCCCTGCTCGAGCACCCGGCGTAGCCGCGCGAGGCGGTCGGCCGCGGGGCGGTCGCCCCAGTTCGGGTCGCCGAGCAGCGTCGCGAGCACCGCGCGATGAACATGCGAGTGTTGCCGCACGTCGGTCGTGGCCAGGTGAAACCCGAACGTCTCGACACGGCGCAGCAGCCGCTGCACGCCGAACAGTCC
>DASPXJ010000163.1:0-24169 GCA_035637355.1 Gemmatimonadales bacterium | reverse complement strand
GATCAGCGACGTCGTCGGACAGGCGATCGCAGACCAGGTGGCGCCCGGAGAGCGGGCCCACGTCGCCGCGTGCGAAGACAGGGTTCTGGCCGGCGAGCCACAGCGCTACGAAACGCGCGTCGTCAATCACGTGACGGGCGAAGAACGAGACGTCGCGGTCTCGAGCGGCCCGTTTCGCGTCGACGGCGACCTCATCGGAACCGTCGCTACCCTCCGCGACATCACAGAGCCGAAACGCGCTCAGGATACGCTGGCCCGCTCCGAGGCGCGCTACCGCCATCTGGTGGAGTCCGCGTCCGATGCGATCGTCACCCTCGACGCGAACGGCCGCTTCACCACGGTCAACCACGCCGCGGAAAACATCTCCGGATACAAGCGCGAAGAGCTCGTGGGGCAGTGGTTCGCGCCGATGCTCCCCGACGACGACCTTCCCAAAGCGCTGGGGCACTTCCAGCAGGCGCTCGCCGGCGAGACGGGGCTGTTCGAGTCGCAGTTTTATCGCAAGGACGGCGAGGTGCGCACCATCTCGATCACGTACTCCACGCCGCAGAAGGACGAAGAGGTCCTCTGCCTCATTCGGGACGTCACCGACCAGAAGATGCTGCAGGAGCAGCTCATCCAGTCCGAGAAGATGTCGGCGATCGGCCAGCTCGTGTCCGGCGTCGCGCACGAGCTCAACAACCCGCTGGCGGGTATCTCCGCGTTCGCCCAGCTGCTGCTGGCGGAAAAGCGCTTCCCACCGGACCAACGCACGGCGGCGGAGACGATTTACAGCGAAGCACGCCGCGCCAGCCGCATCGTGCAGAACCTGCTGACCTTTGCGCGCCAGCACAAAGCCGAAAAAGTGCTGACGGCGATCAACCAGGTCCTGGATGACACACTCGAGCTGCGCGCCTACGAGCTGCGGGTCCGCGGCATCGACGTGCGCCGCGAATACGACGAGTCACTGCCGGACACGATGGCGGACGCGCACCAGCTGCAGCAGGTCTTCCTGAACCTGATCACCAATGCCGAGCAGGCGATGGAGCAGCGCGAGGGACAGCACCATCATCGGCTGACCGTTCGCACGCGCCGCACCGCGGACGTGATTCGCATCGAGATCGAAGACACCGGCGCCGGAATTCCACCGAACCTCATCGAGCGCATCTTCAATCCCTTCTTCACCACCAAGCCGACGGGCTCCGGCACCGGCCTGGGCCTGTCGATTTCGCTCGGCATCGTGCGCGAGCACGAAGGACGGATCTGGGCGGAGAACGCACAGCAGACGGGCGCCCGCTTTGTCGTCGAGGTGCCGGTGACGGAGCCTCGTGCCTCCGGCGAATACGCGGCGGTCGCGCAGGTGCCAGCGCAAGACAGCGATCACCTGCGCGTACTGGTCGTCGACGATGAGGCATCGGTACGGGTGTCGCTGCAGCGCTACCTCGCCGGCCGGGGACACGAGGTCGAGACGACGGCGAGCGGCGAGGATGCGCTCACACGCCTGAAGGCGTCGAAATACGACGCCGTCATCGTCGACATGCGCATGCCCGACCTGTCCGGCGAGCAGCTGTTCGAGCGGCTCCGCAGCGACGATCCTGTGCACGCCGAGCGCGTCATCTTCACGACGGGCGACCTGGTGAACGACCAGATGCGCCGCTTCCTGGACGGCACGGGCCGGCCTTGCGTCCCCAAGCCCTTCGAGTTCGCTTCTTTCGATCAGGCATTGCCCGCGGCACGACGCCGCGCGTAATTCCCACCCTGAAGGGTGGGCTCGGCACAACATCATCCTGAAGGATTCAATGCGCCCGCTGCTCATCCTGCTCGTGTGGGGCAGCCTCGTGTCCCCGCTCGCCGCCCAGGAACCGTTCGACTTCTACTCCCGCGGCCCCTATCGGCCGGCGGTCCCCCGCCCTGAAGCGATCACCGGCTACCCGGCCGGCGACCAACACACGATGTACGCAGTGATGCAACACTATCTCGACACCCTGGTCGCCACCGCGAGCGACCGCGTGCGCATCGAGACGTGGGGACGCACGACCGAGTACCGGCCCATTCGCGCGCTGATCATTTCCGATCCCACGAACCTCGCGAAGCTCGATCAGATTCGCGCCGGCCTGGCGCAGCTGGCCGATTCGCGCAAAACCTCGGCGGCGCAGGCGGCCGCGATCGCGGCGCAGAGCCCGGCCGTAGCGGTGTTCCAATACTCGGTCCACGGCGACGAACCGGCGGGATTCGAAGCCGCCATGCAGGTGGCCTACCAACTCGCTGCCTCCGACGAGCCGCAGACCCTCGAGATCCTGAAGTCGGTGGTCGTGGTCCTCAACCCATCGGCGAATCCCGATGGTCACGAGCGTTTCGCCGCCTGGTACAACTCCGTCGGCGTGGGCGCGGACCACCCCTGGGCGTTCGAACAGAACGAGCCCTGGAGCATCACGGGGCGCTACAGCCACTACCGCTTCGACATGAACCGCGACCTGCTCGCCCAAAGCCAGCCGGAAGTGCGCGCCATGATGGACGGGGTGCTGCGGTGGCGGCCGCAAGTCTTCGTGGACCACCACTCGACGACGCCGAACTTCTTCTTCCCGCCCGTTGCCCAAGCCGTGAACATGAACCTGCCCGCGCAGACGACGAAGTGGTTCGAGACGTACGGGCGCGGCAACGCCGCGGCGTTCGACCGCTATGGCTGGCAATATTTCGTGCGCGGCGTCTTCGACTTCTTCTACGTCGGCTACTGGGATGAGTGGGCGACGTTCCAGGGCGCGACCGGGATGACGTACGAGACCGACGGCGGGCCCGAATTCCGCAAGCGCCGTGACGACGGCAGCATCACGACCTTCCGCGACGGCATCGCACACCACTTCGTCGCCTCGCTCGCGACGCTCGAGACGACGGCGCAGAACCGGCAGAGCCGGCTGCAGGACTACTATGACTTCCGTCGTTCCGCGCTGGCGGAGGCTGCGACCGATCGCCTGAAACGCGTCGTCATCGTTCCCGGCAACGATCCGCAGTCGGCGGCGCACGTGGTGGGGCTGCTGCTCCGCAACGGCATCGAGGTCACGCGCCTCCGCCAGCCGCTCGCGTCACGTGCGGCGCACCCATACATCAGCGCCCGCAGCGGAGCGGCGGCGCGGACCTTCCCGGCCGGCAGCTACGTCATCGATCTCAACCAACCGCAGCGCCGCATCGCCAAAGCGATGCTCGAACCGGAAGCGGAGTTACAGCGCACGTTCGTGGAGCGCGAGCTCGCCAAGTTCCACCGCAACCGCCGGCGCGGGGAGGATGCCGACAAGGAGGAGTACGGATTCTACGACATCACCGCCTGGTCGCTGCCGCTCTCCTTCAATCTCGATGCGTATTGGACCGAAGACGCCGGCGCCGGCGCCGGCGCCGGCGGCGGGGGCGGGGGCGGGGGCGGCGATGCGGTTACCGACACGATCCTTCCGCCGCCTCCCGCGCCCACGCGCGCGGCGAGCGCGTATCTGTTCCCCAACGATCGCCCCGGCGCCGCCCGGTTGGCGGTGGCGCTCGAGGCGGAAGGATTCCGGCTCGCCGTCGCGATGCGTCCCCTCCGCGCCGATGGCCGCACCTATCCGCGCGGCACGTTCGTCGCCCGCCCGCAGCGCAACAACGCCGCGTTGCACGAGCGGATCGCCGCCCTCGGCCCGTCTCTGGGGGTGCCCGTCGCGCCGGTGCAGACCGCGTTCCCCGACACCGGCGACATCGGGATCGGGTCCGGCGACGTCGTGGCGCTGCACGCGCCCACGATTCTGGTCGCTGCGGGCGAGGGGATCTCAGAAACGAGCTACGGCTGGCTGTGGAACTTCCTCGCGCGCGAATTGCATGCGCCGTTCACGCCTGTGCCGCTGCGCGCCATCGGGCAGATGGACGATCTGCAGAGCTTCAACGTGCTGATCATTCCGGACGGCAGCGGCGGACGGATGCGTCGCGAGCTGGGCGATGGCGGCGTCGACAAGCTGAAGGCGTGGGTTCGGTCAGGGGGCGTACTGATTGGGTACGGCGGCGCCGGTGACCTGGCGGCGAACAAGGACCTTCAGCTCTCGAGCGTCGCCAGTGTCGCGTCCGATAGCGGCGCCAAGGCCGACACCACCGCCCCGGGCAACGAGCCGGCGTTGATCTCGAGCACCGCGCCGCCCAAAGACCGGCCGGAGTGGATTCCCGGCGCGATCTTCCGCGCCACGCTCGACACCACCCAGTGGCTGACCGCCGGCTACGAGCGCGACCGCCTGCCCGTCTTCATCGATGGAGACACGTTCTGGAAGCCATCCAAGGGCGGCGCCAATGCGGCGACCTTCACCGACCCCGTGGATTCGTTGGTGCTTTCCGGGTTCACCTGGCCGGACAACACCGCGCGGCTGCTGAAAGGCACGACATGGGCAGCCGTCGAGAATCAAGGCTCAGGGCGGGTGGTGCTGTTTCTGAGTGATCCGTTGTTCAGGGCGTTCTGGCGGGGACCGGCGAAACTTGTGACTAACGCAATCTTGATTGGACCAAATCGTTAGGGCGGCGAATTAAGCGGCGGCAAAGGCAGTTGCCGCCCCTCGCCGCCGCTCTTCTTCGCCGCCCTTCGCCGCCGCTTCTAGATTGCCCGCGTCGTCCGAATCACATCGCGGATTCTGAGCTTCGGTGTCACGCGGTACCAGCTCGGCTCCTCATGCATCCGCGGCATCATCCGGAAGTGCCGTTCCTCGTTCGAGGGCACTTTCCACGTCACGCTGACGTGTTTCTGCTTCCGCAGCACGTCGAGCGTCACCGTCTCACCTTCATCGTAGGAGCCCAAAATACGCATCGCCTGCTCCGGTGAAGCTGGCTTGCGCCCTCCGATCGAGATGATGACGTCTCCGCCTTTCAGCGCGAGCGTGGAATCCTCCGGCGCCCTGACCACGAGCACGCCTTCGCGCGTCCCGAAGTAGTCGCCGAGGTCGGGGTTGAGCTTGACCAGCTCGATGCCGCCCCACGGCGATCCAAAGGTCCACTCAAATGCGCCCGGTCCCTTCGGCATCATTTCGCGCAGGCGCTCCAACTGCCCGCCCATCTCGCCCATTCCGGGCCCCATCATGGTTCCGGTCCACGTGTGATCGCCGAGATCCTCGGCCACGATCGTAGCTTTGCGCGTGTCGCTGCCGCGGCGATACTCGACCTGCACCGTGTCGCCCGGCTCGAGCTTGCGCGCGAGCTCGATCAACTTCATGCCCGGTCCGGAATCCTCTTCCTCCTCGGGCTTCACGCCGGCGAGCGCGGTGCCGTTGAAGCGGGTGATCACATCACCCACCTTGAGGCCCGCCTTTTCCGCCGGCCCGCTCGGCGTAACGCCGTCGATCCGTGCGCCGACTTTATCGCCCGCCGCGTCGGCTCGCGGATCCACGATCACGCCAATGCGGCCGCGGTTGTCGTTGAACGTATACACGCCGAACGGCCCGTTCCTCGTCTCCACTCGGACGCGCGGTCGCGTCCGGGTGCGCGGTGATTCCTGGGTCACGGACGCCGCGGGCCACAGCAAACAGACGGCAAGCACTGCCATCGTCATATTGCGAATCATGTGTTGCTCCCCTCCAGGGCCTTTAGAGCCCGACGTAGCGGGCGCGCGTGGCGCGGGCGTTCACCAACTCCCGCATCAGACCGACCCGCTCTTGCCAAAGTCTCACGAGTTGGGCGTCCTGCACATTTTGCTGCCGCTGCGCCAGGCTGCCGTCGATCGCGGCAATGCGGTCTTCCAGCTCCGCCACCAGGGCCGCCGCGTGTCCGCTGAGCACACGGCCGTCGATGTCGTATTGCTGCAGGGAGTCTTCGAGTGTCGCCGATTGCCGCTTCGCCTGGCTCAGCTCGGCGTAGAGCCGGCCGCGTTCCCCACCCTTCGGCTGTACCAGCAGCACGGCCGCCAGCGTCGCGGCGAGAGCGAGACTGCCCGTCCAGGCGCCCCACGTCCGCCGTTTGCGGGACCGCTCAGCGCGAACGACCGCCTTGATTGCGGGCCAGCCGTCCCGCGGCGGTCGCAACGCCGGCAGGGCCTTGAGTTGCGCGACCCGCTGGTAGAGGCCTTCGAGCTCGGCCTGACAGGTCGCGCAGGTGGTGATGTGCCGGCGCGCCCACACCGACGCCTCACCTGCCCGCAGCGCTCCCAGATCTTCCATCGTGCAATGCATCATGCGTTCGCTCCCCCCGCTCCTTCACCCAGCACTCGCCGCAGCCGCGCATGGGCTCGCGCCAGCTGCGACTTCGAAAAGCTCACCGTCTTCCCCATCTGTTCCGCGATCTCCTCGTGCGTGTATCCCTCGACGTCGTGCAGCCACACCACCGCGCGTGACGTCTCGGAGAGCCGTTCGAACGCACGCTCGAGATCGATGTTGGCGCCGACGTGCATCCCCGGCTTGCCCGGCTCTTCGTCCAGACTCTCCGTCGTGCGCACCTGATCGCGGCGAATGCGCATCAGCGCTTTGGTCGAGGCGATGCGGCGAACCCAGCCCCACAGGTGGCCTTCACCGCGATACTGCTTGATGTTGCGCACCACTTCGAGAAACGTCTCCTGCACCACGTCTTCCGCGTCTTCCGGCCGCCGTAACATCCGCCGCACCAGGTTGTAGACCGGCGTCTCGAAGGCCCGGAACAGGGCTTCGAGGGCAGCTTCATCTCCGGCTTGCGCGCGGGCGACGAGGACGTCCGGAACGGCGAAGGCCACGGTCATGTCCGAAAGGTATGATGCTACTACGGTTAAGAACGTCGCGGGATTCCTTAACGCATTGCGACGTAGTAGCTTGCCCCGAATGGCAAGCCCTGACGTCCGCGAATGGCTGCATCACTGGCAGGATGAGGCCGATGCCGCCTACCTCTATCTCGCCCTCGCCGGTCAGGAAGCGGATCCACACAAGAAGGACGTCTACATCAAGCTCGCGGGCGTCGAGGAGCGCCACGTGCAGATGTGGAGTAAGCTGCTCGCCGAGCACGGCCATACCGTCGAGCACGTCCGCCCGTCCGTGAACGCCCGCCTGCGAGCGTGGTTTGGGCGACGGTTCGGGACTCGCTATCTGCTGCCGATGCTGCTGCGCGAAGAGGGGCAGGAGGTGAAAGGCTACCTCAACCTGCACCGGGAATCGAGCCTCGCTGCTGCGCAGGAGGTCTCGCTGCAGCTCGCCAAGGAGTCGGCGGCGCACGCCGGGACGCTGGCCGACCTGGCCGGCAAAGGCAGCGAGCCGTGGCACAAGACGGGGTCGGGCGGATTCCTGCGCAACGTCGTGTACGGCTTCAATGACGGGCTGACGGCGAACTTCGGTCTCGTCGCCGGCGTGATCGGGGCAGCGGTCCAGCCGCACGTGATCATGATCTCGGGCGTCGCGGGGATGATCGCAGACGCGCTGTCGATGGGATCGTCCGGTTATCTGGCGGCGAAGAGCGAGCAGGAGGTGTGGGAACACGAGATCGCGATGGAGAAGGAAGAGATTCGCCTGATGCCGGACGTGGAAGAGGACGAGCTCGCCCTGCAGTACGAGGCGAAAGGCGTGGATCCCCGGACGGCGCGGCGCATGGCGGAGGAAGTGATGCGCGATCCGGTGCGCGCCTTGGGCGAGCAGGTGCGCGAGGAGCTGAAGATCGGCGAGGCGCACGCCACCCCGTTCCGCGAGGGGTGGATCACCGGAGTCGCGACCGCGGTCGGCGCCTTCATTCCCGTCGCGCCGTTTCTGCTGCTCCAGGGTCGCGCCGCCATCTGGACCGCGTTCACGATCGCGATGCTGTCGCACTTCGCCGTGGGCGCGGCACGGAGCTTCTTTACCGGCCGCGGCGTGATCCGCAGCGGCATCGACATGTTCGTCATCGGAGTCGGGGTCGCGGCGGTGGGCTACTTCGTCGGCGACCTGATCGCGAAGCTGCTTTAGACGACCAGATTGACCAGCCGGTCCTGCACGTAGATCACTTTCTTCACTTTTTGCCCGTCCACGAACTTCTTCACCGCCTCATCGGCCAGCACGCGCGCGAGCACATCCTTCTCGGCCATGCCGCGCGGCACGGTGAGCCGCGAGCGCAACTTGCCGTTCACCTGGATGGCGATCTCGACGTCACCGGCAGAGGCCAGGCGCTCGTCGTGGGCGGGCCAGCGGGCCTGGAACACAGACTCCTTCCCGCCGAGCAGCCCCCACATCTCTTCGGCGATATGTGGCGCATAGGGCGCGAGCATGACGACCAGCGGTTCCACCAACTCCCGACTCCTGACTCCTGACTCCCGCAGTTCGTTTACATACTCCATCATCGCGGCAATGGCGGTGTTGTACTGTAGTGCCTCGGTGTCCGCCGTCACCTTGCGAATCGTCCGGTGCAGCTTCTGTTTCACCACCTCTGCCGCCCCTGCGCCGCTCTTCGCCGCCGCCTCATGCACCAAGGCCCAGACCTTCTCGAGAAACCGCCGTATGCCGATGATGCCCTCGTCGCGGAAATCGCCCCCCTCCTGGAACGGGCCGAGAAACATGAGGTACATCCGGAACGTGTCCGCGCCCCACTCCTGGATGTAGGTGTCGGGCACGACGACGTTGCCGCGCGACTTCGACATCTTGGCACCGTCCTTCACGATCAGGCCGTGCGCGCGGAATTTCGGATAGGGGGTGTCGAAGTGCAGGAGCTTCAGATCGTACAGCACCATACAGATGAAGCGCGCATACAGTAGATGAAGCACCGCGTGCTCGTTCCCGCCGATGTAGCTCGAGACCGGGAGCCATTTCTGGGTGCGGGCCGCGTCGAACGGCCGGTCAGAGAACTCGGTGGACGGATAGCGCAGGTGATACCACGCGGAATCGAGGAACGTGTCCGAGACGTCGGTTTCCCGCCGTGCACGGCCCCCGCACTGCGGGCATTTCACGAAGTACCATTCCTCGTGCCGCGCGAGCGGGCTCACGCCCGTGTCATCGGGCCGAAAGTCGTCGATCAACGGGAGCGCGACAGGCAGATCCTTCTCGGGTACCGGGACGACGCCGCACTTTTCGCAGTAGATGATCGGGATGGGCGGACCCCAGTAGCGCTGGCGCGAGATGCACCAATCGTGCAGCCGGTACTGGACACGCGCCGTCGCCAGCCCGCGCCCGGCGAGCCAGGCCACGATCTTCCGCGTTCCCTCGAGACACGGCATGCCGTCAAACGCGCCCGAATTCATGAGCACACCGTCGTCCGACACGATGGGCAGCGACTCGCCTTCCACCGCCACGACCTGCTGGATGGGAAGCTTGAACTGCGTGGCGAACTCGAAGTCGCGCTTGTCGTGCGCCGGAACCGCCATGATCGCGCCGGTGCCGTACTCCATGAGTACGTAATCGGCGATCCAGATGGGAATTGCCTCGCCCGTCGCGGGATTCCTGGCGTAGGAGCCGATGAACACGCCCGTCTTGGTCTTGTCGCCGACGCGGCGCGACACCACGTCCTTGGACTGGACCTCCCGCTGATACACCTTGACGGCCCGCTTCCGCTCGACGGCTGTCAGCTCGTCCACCATGGGGTGTTCCGGGGCGAGCACCAGATATGTCGCGCCGAACACCGTGTCGGGCCGGGTGGTGAAGACGGTGATCGTGCGCCCGCTGGGCGTCTCAAAGCTGAGCTGCGCTCCCTCACTGCGGCCGATCCAGTTCTTCTGAAGGAGGACGGTGGAGGAAGACCAGTCGAGGTTGTCGAGGTTCTCGAGGAGCCGTTCGGCATAGTTCGTTATCCGAAAGAACCACTGGTCCAAGAATCGTTGCTCGACCGGGGTGTCGCAGCGCTCGCAGCGCCCGTCGATGACCTGCTCGTTGGCGAGCACGGTCTTGTCCTTGGGACACCAGTTCACGGCCGCGCGCTTCTTGTAGGCCAGTCCCGCTTTGAACAGCTGGATGAAGATCCACTGCGTCCAGTGGTAGTAGTCTGGATCCGTGGTCGAGAGCTCGTGCCGCCAGTCGTACATCCCCCCGAAGCGCCGCAGCTGGCGGCGGAAGGTGGCGATGTTCTGCGGAATCAGCTTGGCGGGATTCGTCCCGATGGTGAGGGCGTAGTTCTCCGAGTGGATCCCGAACGCATCGAACCCCATCGGCTCGAACACGTCGAAGCCCTGGAGCCGCTTGAAGCGGCCGTAGATGTCCGCCCCCGTGAACGCGAACATGTTGCCGACGTGCAGCCCTTCGGCCGACGGATACGGGAACATCATCAGGTTGTAGAACGGCCGCGCGGCGCGATCGAGCTCCGGCTCGTTGGTGTGACGCTCGGCCCAACGGGCCTGCCACTTTGCTTCGAGTGCGGCCGGATCGTAGCTTGGGACGTCTCGCATGAGTGCCGAATATTAAACCATGGCCATCAAGTCTCAGCAACTCCGCCAGAGTTTTCTGCTTTCGGGGGCCGGCGCCGCCGTCCTCCTTGTCGTGTTCGTCGCCTGGCTCACCAGCAGCCACGTCGGCCACGTGCTCGAGCAGCAAGCCGATGTGCGCGGGCGCGATGTGGCCACCCGCGTCGCGGCCATCGTCACCCAGTACCTGAAAGAGCGCCGCCGCGAGGTCGTATCCCTGGCGAGTGAGCCGCAGCTGATCGCCGCGGTGCGCAGCGCGGGACAGGCGGCAGCGGCCCGCGGCCTCGACCGCATGGCCATTCCGGACTTGGAGCGCGCCTTCAACACGAGCCGCCAATTGGGCGCCGATCCCGCGCTGCGGGACTATCTCCACGCCTATACGACGATCTCCGATTTCGCCGAAATCATCGTGACGGAGAGCCACGGGCTCAACGTGCTCGCGTCGGAGCGCCCGTCCGATTTCGTGCAACGCGATGAGACGTGGTGGCAGCGCGCGCTGGCGGAGGGACTATACGAGGGTGAGGCGCGGTTCGACTCTTCCGCCGGCGTTGCGTCGCTTGAATTCGACGTCAGCATTCGCGCGCCGCGTGTTCCGCAACCCATCGGCGTGGTCAAGGCGGTGTTTGCCCTCGATCGGCTGACGGCGCTGCTCGGCACCCAGGAGCTGGCGGGTCGCGCCTATCTCGAAGTCGTGGATGTGCATGGCGACCTGCTCGTCACCAAGAATTCCCCTCTGTTGCTACACACGTTCCCGGACAAGGACCGGATCCCGCTGGCAGCAGAAGCAGCCAGCGCGCGCGTCACAACGGTGGGCGGCGAAGACGAGCTGGTCGTTTCCATGCCGGCGAATCAGGGCGAGTGGTGGGTGCTGTATCGCGAGCCGGCGGCCACGGCCTTCGCCGCCGCGCGCAGCACGCAGCGCGCGGTGTGGCTTGGCGCGCTGCTCGTCGCCGTCGTGGCGGTCAGCGCGCTCTTCCGGCTGTCGCAGCGGCTGGGCCGCCTGGTCACGGAGCCGGTGCGCGCCGCGGGCGCGATCGCGAGCCGGGTCGCGGGCGGCGATCTCTCGGTGACGGTCACGACCCATCGCGCCGAGGCGACGGAGGTCGCCGAGCTGCTGTCATCGGTCCATTCGATGGTGGTGGCATTGCGCCGGCTGGTCGGCGCGATTCGCGCCGCCGCGGACGAGGCGGCGGCCATGGCCACGGAGATCTCCGCCTCGACGCAACAGATGAGCGCATCCACCGAGCAGATGGCCGCGACATCGCAGGACCTGTCGCGCCGGGCCGGCGAACAGGCGCAGCTGGTGCGCGCGGCAGCCGACGATGCCGCCCGCATTCTCCAGATTGCCGCGAAGCTCGCCCAGGGAGCGGAGGAAGCGGCGCGCCGTAACGCGGATCTGTCGGCGCTGGCGCGGCGGCACAAGGACGGGCTGGACCAGAGCACGGTGCGCCTCGCCAAGCTCGCCGACGAGGTGGCGAAGGGCGCGGAAGAGGCCGAGGCGCTGGCGCAGGCATCGGCGCGGATCCAGGTCTTCGTGGCGCAGGCGAAAGCGGTCGCGACGCAGACCAACATGCTGGCGTTGAACGCTGCGATCGAGGCGGCGCGCGCCGGCCCGCAGGGACGCGGCTTCGCCGTCGTCGCCGACGAGGTCCGCAAGCTCGCCTCGGTGGCCGCGGCCGCGGCGGGTGAGACGGCCGACACGGTCCGCGGCGTGCTCGCGCGCGTGCAGGCGACCCGCGACCGCCTGGTGCGCCTGGCTGAGGGCGGGGCCGCAGTCCGTGCAGCGTCGCAGACCGCGGCCCAGGGTCTGGCGACGGTCGCCGGCGAAGCGGACGCCAACGCCACCTGGAGCCGCGAGATCGCGCAGTCGGCCGGAGAGCTGCGCGCGCTGGTGGAGGAAATCGCCAACCGGCTGGGGACGGTGGCCGGCCAGACGGACACGCTGCTCGCTTCGGCCGAAGAGCTCGCCGCGTCGGGCGAGGAACAGAGCGCGTCTACTGAAGAGATCGCATCGTCCGCCAATCAGCTCGCCGAAGCGGCCGACCGGCTCACCGGTGCCGTGAAGTCATTCCGATTGTTGGCGGACGAGCAGCAACAACAGCAGGCGGCCGACTAGGTCTGAAGTTCGCCAGCTCGCAACAAAAGCAGGTCCCTCGCTGCGCGCGCGTTCCGCGCGCTTCGCTCGGGATGACAACGCGGCGGCGCGCTTTGTAAAGGAAGTGAGGAAGTAAGGAAGAGAGTACCAGAGGAGCTCAGGACCCTTCGATTGAAACGGTAGCTGTCCAATGGTATATTGCGAGTGCGAAATACCCCCCTTGTTCCTTCGGGAGCTAGGCGCGAGGCCGCGCCGATGAGGCCGGCCTCTGCTTTTTCAGGCAGGGCCCTTGGACACGTTCGTTTACATCGTCCGGGTGAAATACTTTACCGCTCGTGTCAGCGCTCGTCCTGGAGACCCGGATCAGCCGATGCGCCAGCAAACCTTCCTCCGTGCGCTCGCCACGTTAAGGGATTTCGACATCATCTACGGGCATTTCTTGACCAAAGAGACGTACATGCCCGTTGCTGGATCGGCTCCAGGAACGGCGCTCAAGTATGCGAAGGTGATCCGTACGGATGAGAAGGGATCTGACGTCAATTTGGCGACGCATTTGCTGTGGGATGGATTCAAAGGACGCTACAAAGCAGCGGTTTTACTGACGAACGATTCAGACCTGCTCGAACCCGTGCGGATTGTGAGACGGGAGCTGGGTTTAACGGTGGGGATTCTCAACCCGCACAGGAAGACAAGCCAAGTATTGGCACGCCACGCTTCGTTCGTTAAACCGATCAGATCTGGTGCGCTGCAGGCCTGTCAGTTCCCGCACACGCTCAACGACGCGAACGGCACAATCACAAAGCCGCAGGTCTGGTAGTCGAAGCAGGGTTTGGGTCGTGGGGCCGTCCTGAACTCTGTTCGTCCCCTCTCGGATCATTAATGGTGATCACGTGCCGCGGGTTGGTTTTATCCGTGCGCTGAAGCGCCGGCTCGGCGAGAGCGCGAGCCCTGAAGGGCTAATCGCGTCCTTCAGGACGCGCGAAGTGGCCGAGCCGGCCCCTTCGCTGCGCTCAGGGCAGGCTCTTCAGGGCACGGGTGCCAGCGCCGATCTTCGGGCCGTCATGGCCGAGATCTCCCGAGCAGGTGAAGGTGCTGGACGGCGTCGTGCGGTATCGGTTCGGCGACAATGCCGAGCTGATGGGCGCGTGGGCCAGCGTCCATAACGTGGCGGGGCCGTTCCGGTCACGCACTGAGCCGCAGGTGGGTGGTGGTGAGACGCCGAAGGCGGCGTAGTCCTCACCCCCTGTCCTCCTCTCCGTTCCGGAGAGGGGAACGAAGGGATGGTTCAACAACGAGGCGCGGTGGGTGGATGGATGGTTACCTGCCGCGCCTTGTTCTTGTGAAGGATTGCCGCAAAAACACCCCTCCCCTGCCGCAAAAGCACCCTAACGCTATCACAGCCGACCGCGATCTTCGAAGCAGACCCAACGTACCGGTGGAGGAGCGATGACTCAGTTACCCGTGCTCATCCTGCTTACGGCCCTCATGCAGATTGCCGCCGCAGGCGCTCAGCTGAAAGCTGGCGACACAGCATACAGCACCAGCCCCATTTCCATCCGAGCTGAAGCCCGAGCCACCGCTCGCTCCGTAGCGAGTCTACCCGCGGGCACGGCAATGGAGATAAAGGGCTGTTCCAAAGGCTGGTGCCGTGTGACTTCGGAACAACGCGGAGGCTATGTCCTTGCCGAGTACGTCACTCTTCAGCCCCCTTCACCGCCAGCTCGGCCAATTCCGCACGAGGTCATTCTAGCGGCTGTAGTTGTCCTGCTTATCGTCGTTCTAGCGATCCTCATAGGTCGTTACAAGAGCTTGTCGTCTTCCTATCGTCGGTATCAGGAACGCTTTCGTGGCGTCTTTGATGCGGATGCCGAACGCGACCGGATTCTCAAGGAGGTCGAGTCTGGTGAGCTGAGTGTCAAGGCTGCCGATACGCTTCGGAGGGATTTGGAAAGCAAGATCGAAGCTCTTCAACTCGAACTCCAGCCCCTTGAGGAGGAAGCAGACGTTCGTTCGTTCGGATTCTACAAACCCCATTATCAGTTTGAACACGTAGAGAGTTACGAGATAGAACTCGAGCGTATTCGCGAGCTGCAGAAGGGAATGCTCAAGGCCAAGACCGCCGCGGTCTGTGGAACGGAATGGAAGGTCAATAACAGTATTGTTGAGGGAAGGAAACAGAT
Source organism: Gemmatimonadales bacterium (assembly GCA_035637355.1). Taxonomy (GTDB): domain Bacteria; phylum Gemmatimonadota; class Gemmatimonadetes; order Gemmatimonadales; family GWC2-71-9; genus 20CM-2-65-7. Next base: position 9,612 of record DASPXJ010000163.1, on the reverse strand, counting down.
CAAGGACACGCTCAAGCTGCTTCTGCGAGCCTTTAATGGGGAGTGCGATGCTGCCATCGCCAAGGTTCGCTACAACAACATTCAAATAATGGAAGCGCGTATTCGCAAATCGTGGGAAGTGTTGAACGACCTCGTCGGTGTTCAGCAGTGCCGCCTCGTCGTTGAGTACCTGGACCTGAAGCTTCAAGAACTGCACCTCGTCCATGAATACGAGGAGCGCGTGCAAAAGGAAAAGGAAGAGCAGCGACTCATTAGAGAACGGATGAGAGAGGAAGAAATTGCTCAGCGTGAGATTGAGAAGGCGCGCTTACAGGCCGAGAACGAAGAAGAACAATATCAAGAGGCACTGGTGCGGGCTCGCGAAGAGGCAGAGAAAACAGTCGGTGAGAAGCAGGACAAGTTGCTCGCAAAGGTCGCAGAACTCGAACGGCGCCTGGCAGAAGCGCAATCCAACAAGGAGCGTGCGGTAGCACGCGCCCAGATGACCCGTTCCGGGCACGTGTACGTGATTTCGAATATCGGATCTTTTGGCGAAGAAGTGTTCAAGATCGGGATGACGAGACGGCTCGATCCACTCGAACGAATTCGCGAGCTCGGCGACGCTTCGGTGCCATTCGAATTTGACATTCACGCCGTGATCTTTTCGGAGGATGCCCCCTCCCTCGAAGCCACTCTCCATCGCGAATTCGACGGACGTCGCATCAACCTCGTGAATGAGAGGAAGGAGTTTTTCGGAGTTTCCATCCAGGACATCTCACAAGCGGTGAAGAAATGTCATGGCGAGATACAGATCACCCTAGCTGCGGAAGCCAAGTCTTACCGTCAGACCCTCGCCATGCGAGCTGCGGATCAACAACCATTACCGGGCGGCAAGAGAAGCACCGATCCTCCCCTCCCGTCGGTTGCGACGCCACCAGCAGGTCCGTTGGGGGCTCAGGCATGACTGGCGAGAATGTCACGACGAACTTTAGTCGGCCGAGAAGACCTCGTGCCCTCTAAAGCTCAAGGTCAGGTTGCCTATAAGAGGCTGGATGAGCGGAACCTCGCCTAACACGCGCATGAAACAGTCAGCGCCGCCGGATCTCTGCGTAGTCTTTTATTTCTGAGATCGTCGGGTTCGCACCGCAGCTTGGGCGCACTTCGTTAGGCCGCGAGTGTGAGTAACACCAATCTTTCTGATACTGAGGCGAAAGCTCGATTGCTCGGATGGCCTGGCCGAACCCGTGTTTGGCCGCCGCCTGAAGGAGTCGGGTTTTGGCTTCGTGCACAACCTACCGGTGGTGGATCGAAGGGGCCCCGGATTTCATCTCCAGGTGCTCGGCTGTTCCACACGCAACCCGACGGGCTCTGGGTTTACTTCAGCAGTCGAGAATCTTGTGATTTGGTCGCAATAGAGGTATGCGGAAGCGTTCAGAATCTCAACGACAAACGGTCTCGATACATCCCAGCCAGCCATAGTTTAGTGCTAAACTGTGGCCGCGAGTGGTTACTTGCTGAGGTTGCAGTACAGCGGGGTGGACAAAGGCCAAGATGGCGGGCTACGGGTTCGTTGGACGGACCCGAGCCCAGCACAGACCTAGTGGTTCCAGTTCGATTCCTAAGAGTGATGTACGCCTTACCTAATGTCATCTACCACAAATGGTGTCGGGATCATACTCCCACAGGTTATGAGTTCTTTTCTCCTCATTCATCGCTAGCGACTTACAACAGTCAGCCGATGCAACGATTCCTCAAACAGATGTCAAGCGCAGCTCAATTCCGCGTCCGCATCCAGCGGGATTAAGACTGGGCTAACGTCCCACGAGCCGATCTTCGGGCCGTCATGGCCGAAATCTCCGAGCAGGTGAAGGTGCTGGACGGCGTCGTGGGTATCGGTTCGGCGACCATGCCAAGCTGATGGGCACGTGGGCCAGCGTTCACAGCGTATTGGGGCCGTTCCGGTCTCACACGTCCTCACCCCCTGACCTACGCGACGAGGCGCGGTGGGTGGATGGTCACCTGCCGCGCCTTGGTATGTTCCGTCGCCTATATCCATCGCGATGGACTTTGGTGAGCAGGGTTGGCGATTCGGAGCTTTGATGCCTCGACCCAACGACTGAGACAATCCGACTGATGCAGCCCTGCGTATCAGAGTTTACTTGATGCTGCCAAATCCTCAGCACCGCCCAACCATCGCGACGTAGTTTGCGAAAGTTCCGTAGGTCGCGACGGCGATTCTTTTCGATCTTCACACGCCAAAAGGGAGGCACGCTTCGGCGCCAACTCGGGAACCGATAGCCATGCCAAAAATCGCCGTCAACGAAGACCGCCACCTTTGATTGAGGGAAAACTATGTCCGGTTTCCCCGGCAGTCGCTTGTCATTTCGCGCGAATCGGAGGCCATGCCGCCGAAGAGCCGACGTGAGAATCATCTCGAGATCCGTATCTTTTGTGCGGACTCGGGACATGCAGTAGCTGCGCTGCGTGCGCGTCAGGTTGTCAGCCACGCTGAGTCTTCATACCGGGCCAATTTCGCGGAAAACGGGAGCCATTCGCTCGCCGCCAGGCGTATGGATCGGCGGCGGGCGTCCGATGATCGTGTTTTGTAGGACCTTCGGACAGATTGCCGCGAAGTCGCAGTTGCGACACTTGTCGGCGTGCGGTCGCATCGGGAACCGCCCCTGCATGATGTTTTCCACGGCCCATTCGACGTTCTGAATCGCCGCCGCGACGGCCACATCATCAACCGGCACGTCGATTCGCTGGCCGTCCTTCAGGAAATGCACGGCTCCGGTTCGCGCGTTTTCGCCCAGGACTTGCCGGGCTGCGATCGCGTAGAGCTGGACCTGAAGGGACAGCTCCGTCCACTCGATCTCAGTCGCCTGCTCCGGCTGCTCGCCGGCTTCGATTGCCTTGAAATCGATCACTTGCGCGTCGATTACGTTCCCGTTCGCATCCTCGCGAATCAGCAGATCAATGGACCCCGAGATGACGGCGCCCCTGATAGGGATTTCGAACCGGGCCTCGATCTGACGCTGCCGAGTGAAGTCTGTTCCAAATCCCTCCGCATAGTCCCGCACGATTTCGCCAGCGCGGTCCTTCGCGCGCTCGTAGGGCCCGGGGCGATCCTGCGGGTCGCCGCTGGGCGCGACGTGCTTCAAATGGAAGGTGTCGCGGGCGATCCGCTCCGCCTCGTCCCCCGAGGGGGCACGATCTGGAAATTGCTGGTGCAGCGCCCCGATCCCGGTGTGGACTGTCTGGCCAAAACCGAAGAGCTCAGGTATTGCTGGACTGAATCCGAAGCGCCGGCGGAGCTGATAGCTCCGTGGACACGTCAGGTAGTACCGAATCTCCGAGAATGTCGTCGGGAGATCGGTGTCCTCGATGCGTCGAACGGGCTGCGCGGCCTGTAGTCCGGCCGGAAGTGCCGTCGCATCGTCTGAGATTTCCGGGTGGTTCAGGCCGAGTGCAAAACGAGACCGTTTGCGCGGCTTCTTACCGCCTGGCAGGCTCGCCGCTCCCGTCACGTACAGGTACCGCTCCGCGCGCGTGAGCGCCGTGTAGAACAGGCGCGCCTCGCCCTCATCTGTCGATACGTACGACCCACGATTGATTGCCGCCTGCACAAGCTGCTGCGGCAACCATCCACTGTACTTCTCCTTGTTGCCCGGAAACCGCCCCTGCTCGACGTCGACGACGAAGACGACCGGGAATTCGAGACCTTTCGCCTTGTGCACTGTCATTACGGACACCGTGTCGGGCCGCAGCACAAGGTCGTCCGTCGACGTGTCGTACCCCGTTTCGGCGACGTTCTCGAGGAAGTTGAGAATCTCTTGGAATCGGCGCGCCGAATCGATGCTCAGGTAGACGGCCTCCACGTCCTGAATGATCCGGCTGAAGAGGCCTAGATCGCGCATCACGTCATCGGCGAAGTTCGCCCGCTGGATACCGAACGCCGATAGCAAATCGTGCACGAGCCTCTGCGGGTACACGCGACGGCGCGCCCCGTCGCGCGGCGCATGGATTTCACGACCCCATTCAGCCATTACCTGGGCGAACGCTTCGAACTCCGGAGCCGGGTAGTTAGGTACGACGACGGTGTCGAAGAAAGCGCGCGCCGCGTTGCGGTCCGGCGATCCGTTCCGCAGCAAGCCAAATGCTCCGACGAGCGCGCGGACCTGGGCTCGATCAAACGCGCCTCCGCCCGCTTCGAGGCTATAACGAACCCCCCGAGCTTCGAGAGCGCGGGTGAAGGCGGCGTGCCGCGGCTCATCGTTCTGCTCCTCCGACCGCGTCGAACGCATCAGCACGGCGAAATCGGCAGGCGTGAGTCCCCGGATTGTGCCGTCTCGCTCGATGTATGCGGTGCCAAGGAGTGCGGCGATTCGATTGGCCACCCACTCCGCCTCGTCTTGCCGGTTTGGAAACCACAACACGCGCACGTCGCGCGGGCCATTGGGGTTATTCGCGGTCGGATTCTTCACGAGCCTGGTCGCCCCGAGCTCCGAGGCGGCGAACCCGTCGGCCGCCGTGACGATGGGCTCAGTGCTCCTGTAGTTGTGGGTCAGCCTGTGCTGGGCGGCCCCGTATCGCCCTTGGAACGCCAGAATGTTGTTCACATCGGCGCCCCGCCATCCGTAGACGGATTGGTCGTCATCGCCGACGGTGAATAGCGTGCAGCCGCGACCGTGGAGCGTTCGGATGAGCGTTTCTTCGGCGGTGTTTACGTCCTGGTATTCATCTACCAGCAGATGCCGAAGGCGGTCGACGGTCTCGCTTCTTCGTCCGGCCTGATGCGCGTCGACCACCTTGCGGACCATCAGCGAGAAATCGATGAACTGATCGCGCTCCATCCGCTCGGAGAGGTAGCGCAGCGTCGCACCCAGCGTGGGGTCGAGGCCTTCGACGTCCTCGATCCGGAGCATCTCGTCATTCAACATCGTCCAGGCATCGGCGACCGCCTTTATCGTCCTGAAATACGGGTGCGGCTTGCCCTGGGCATCGGGGCGCGCCTGACGGAGCGGGTGGAGGCCGATACCGGCGTAGCGCGAGATCAGGAAGAGCTTGAGCCGGTTTGTGTCGAGGACGTCGAACTGCCGATATCTCGCTTCAATCTCGCCGAGCACCTTCTGACAGAAGGCGTGGATCGTGCCGATGTACATGGCGCCGAGCGCGGTCGGATCCATTCCGGCCGCTTCAAGGGCATCGGCGACGCGCCTCTTGATCGTCTCGGCGGCCTTTTCCGTGAACGTGAACGCCACGATGGAATCGGGCGCGGCGTTCTGGGGCGACGAAAGCAGCCAAGCGATGCGGTAGGCGAGCGTCCGAGATTTCCCGGAGCCCGCGCACGCCAGGCTGAGCGTCTCGCGGGCAGTTTCGGAGGCGGCTTGAGCTTGAGGAGGGTCCAGCTGTTGCCGGAGGACGTCGTCGATTGTCACCGAAACTGCAAGATACCGAAACTACCGACGCCGGATCAACTCCGCACGTGGGCGGCGAGCTGCACGGCGTGACGGCGGACGAACTCGGGCGGCAGTGCGTTCCCGATGAGGTCAGCGGCGGCGTACTTCCCAAATCGCAGGCTGAAGAAATACCTCCGCGGAAAGGTCTGAAGGAGCGCTGCCTCCCGAAGCGAGATCGCCCGGTCACGTACCGGGTGCAGGAAGCGGCCCTTCGAGGGGTTCACGCATCCGCTCGTGATGGTCGGCGAAACGGCGTCCCATGCCATCCGGCCGTAGACATCCTTGAAGCCGTCGAAGTCCGTATGGCATGTGAGCTGTCTCCGCTTCCCCAGTGAGCGACGGCTGCCCCCGTTGTGTGGGATCGCTCGGATCAGGCGTCTGATGCGAGCCTTCCGGCGGCGGCTCTTCAGGTCGTGGAGCTTGTCCTTGCTTCGGCCCACACCGGGCATCTTCCCGATGGCATCGCGGACCGTACGCCGATTCGTGCCGGGCACCGCAAATGAGACGGCACCACGTTTCGTGGCGAGGAGGATCAGGCGCCGACGTCGCTGCGGCACTCCGAAGTCGGCCGCGTTGAGGATCTTGTGCTCGGTCCTGTATCCCAGCTCTGCGAACACCGTGAGCACCTCGGCGAATCGTGGGTCGTCGGCCAGCGCAGGGACATTCTCCAACATTATCGCCTGCGGCTTGAACGCCCGGGCGAAGGGAATGAACTGGAGGACGAGGTCGTTCTTGGCTTCCTTGACGCCTTTCGATCCGTTAAGCGTCCGAAGCGTCGAGAACCCCTCGCACGGGGGACAGCCAGCCAAGAGCCCGAGCTCGCCGATCGCTAGTCCCAATTCCTTCCGGAGTGCGTCGGCGTCGATCCGCTGGATGTCGGTCTCCCGGGCGAGCACCTCTGGGTGATTGACACGGTAGGTCTCTACGGCGAGCGATGACTCGTCCACCGCCCAAATCACCCGGAAACCGGCTTGCTTGAGTCCGAGCGTGAGACCTCCACAGCCGCAGAATAGGTCGATCGCGACCGGAGCGGACTTCCGCAGTTGGCTCATGGCTCACACAGTTTAAGCATCGTGAAACGAGGGCGCCACATCAAACAATCGCGAGCATCTGCATCAACGCCGACGGATGACCCGCCCGGGCAACGCGCCGGTCGCAGCGCCATTGTTGACCACCACACCATTCACCCAAACGCGCCCGCACACCCGTCGCGGTGAGGTGCGGTTCCTTGGGCGTGGCCCGATCCGCTAGCGAAGGCAGTGTCGAGCAGCACGAGATCGGCAAACATCCCGCCGCAATCCGACCACAACCCGTGATGCCCACGTTCGCGGCCGGCAGCGAAGTCACGAGCCCTCGCGCTGGCGCTCCACATCAACGAGTGCGATCCTAACCTTATGCGACCAATCCTTGCGCTCTTCACGATTGCTGTGGCGGCCCCGCTCGCGGCGCAAACGTCGCTCGAAGGCCGGGTCGACTCCGTCTTTAGGCAGTACGCGTCCGCCGAGACGCCCGGCTGCGTGGTCGGCGTCGCGCAGCGCGGCCGCGAGCTGCTGGAACGGGCCTACGGCATGGCGGACTGCCTAGCGCTGTCGGGTCCAGACTTTCCCCTTGTCCCTTACTAAAAAAACGAGCGCAGCCATGTCATCCCGAGCGCCGTAGGCGCGAGGGACCTGCTGTTCAGGTCCTTCGCGACAATAGCAGGTCCCTCGCTACGCGCGCGTTTCCCAAAAGCAGGTCCTTCGCTGCGCGCGCCTGCGGCGCGCTCGCTCAGGATGACAACGCGGTTCGCTTGTTTGGGGAGGAGAAAGAAAGACTGGGTGCAGCTCCACTAGTCTCCGAAGTTCGCCAGCCGCACGTCCACCACATCCGGCAGCGTCTGCAGCTTGTCGAGCACTCCGTTGGTCAGCGCCTGATCCACATTGATGGCGGCGAGCGCGTCACTCGCGCCTCCACCGGCCTGCGCGGTACGCCGGGCCTGGTGATAGCTGGCGATATTGATGCCGGCACTCCCGAGCGCCGACCCGACACGCCCGATCACGCCGGGGACGTCGCGGTTGCGGATGACCAGCATCCAGCCGTCCGGCGCGACGTCGACGTGATAATCGTCGATGCGGATCACGCGGCCGTGGCTGCCGCCGATCAGGGCACCGGCCACGCGAACGCGGCCCCGCGCCGTGTCGACCTTCACGCCGACCGACGTTTCGAACCCCGCTTCCGGTGCGCCGGTGCGCATGCCGAGCTGGATGCCCTTCTCCTCCGCCAGCACCTGCGCGTTCACCAGGCTCACGGGCCCGGCATTCATCGCCGCGAGCAGCCCTTCGAGCGCGGAGACGAGGACCGGCCGCTGCGCGGCTTCTTCCCTGCCACCATATGCGATTTCCACCGCCTTCACGGGGCCGTCCGCCAGCGCGAGGGCCAGGCGGCCGAGGCGGCGCGCCAGATCGAGCAGCGGTGCCAGGCGCCGCAGCAGATCGCCGCCCATGCCGGGCACGTTGATCGCGTACGACAGATCGCCGGCGACCAGCGACTCCCGCACCGCGGTGCAGATCTCCACCGCCACGCGCTCCTGCGCCTCCGCCGTGGAGGCCGCGAGGTGCGGCGTGAGGATCACGCGATCGAGCGCCCGCAGCGGCGAGTCGGCGGGGAGCGGCTCGACCGCAAAGACGTCGATCGCGGCGCCGCCGATGCGCTTCGCTTTGATCGCGTCCGCCAGGGCCGCCTCATCCACGAGCTCGCCGCGGGCGGTGTTGATCAAGACCGCGGTCGGTTTCATCAGCTTGAGCCGCTCGGCATCGATGAGGTGATGCGTCTGGTCGGTCAACGCGACGTGCAGCGTGACGACATCCGCGGCGCGCAGCAGCGCCTCGAGCGGCAGCAGCCGGACGTGCATCTCCGTCGCGCGTTCCGGCGGAAGGTACGGGTCGTGTCCGACGACCTGCATGCCGAACGCCCGCGCCAGCTGCGCGACGTGGCCCCCGATCCTGCCCAGCCCGACGACGCCCATCGTTTTGCCGCGGAGCTCCGTGCCCTCGAAGCGCTTGCGATCCCACTCGCCGCGCCGCATCGCCGCCGCGGCGTCCGATATCCGGCGCACCAGCGCGAGCAGCAGGCCCAGCGCATGCTCGCCGGCGCTGACGGTGTTGGCCCCGGGCGTATTCATCACGGCGATGCCGCGCCGCGTGGCGGCCGGCACGTCGATCGTATCGACGCCCGTGCCGGCTCGCGCCACCACCCGGAGGTGCGGCGCGTGCGCCATCAGGCTGGCGGTGACACGGGTCTCGCTGCGGACGATCAGCGCATCCGCGGCGGCGATCGCGCGATCGAGCTCCGCCGGCTTGCCGGCGACGTCGACCACTTCGATGTCCGGTGTGTTGGAAAGCAAGTCGAGGCCGCTTTTTGCCACACGGTCGGCCACGACGACGCGCCACGTCATTCCAAGGCCCGGCCGATCAGCGGCAACAGCTCATCCAGCGCCGCGACAGTGTGATCCCCCATGTGGCCGATGCGAATGGTCGCATCCTTCAGCGCCCCGTAGCCGGCGCCGATCGTCCACCCCTGCTGCTTCAGCGCGGCGACGACATCCTTGGAATGCTTTCCCTCGGGGAGCCGCAGGCAGGAGACGGTCCAGCTGTGGCGCCCTTCACGCGGCAGGAACTTGACGCCCGTCTCGGCGCCCCACGCTTCGACGCGCCGGCGCATCGCGTCGTGCCGCTGCCAGCGCGCTTCGATCCCGCCTTCGCGCTCGATCCGCCCGAGCTGCACCTCCAGCGCGTAGAGCAGCGACACCGCCGGCGTATTGGTCGGCTGGAACTTGGTGGTGGCGGTGAGGAAGCTGATGACATCGAAGTACGCGCCGCGCTCCTCCAGCGTCCTGGCGCGCGCCACCAGGCGCTCCGATGCGACCCCCAGGGCCAGCCCCGGCGGCAGCGCCAGCGCCTTTTGCGAGCCCGTGAATACGAAGTCGAGCCCCCAGCGGTCGGTCTCGACCGGCAGCCCGGCCATCGAGGTCACCGCGTCGACGAGCAGCAACACGTCGTCGAACTCCTTGATCACCTCGGCATACCCGGCGACATCTTGTAAAACCCCCGTGGATGTTTCGGAGTGCACACAGGTGACCGCGTCCACCGGCGTGCGCTTCAACGCGTCGCGCAGCATGTCCGGCTCGATCGCGGAG
>DASPXJ010000162.1:0-16149 GCA_035637355.1 Gemmatimonadales bacterium | reverse complement strand
CAAGGCCATCACTGGGTGCGCGACCTGCTCGTGATTCGGCGCCAAGGTGCGCCGCTCAGTCCGGCGGCGGCGCGGCTCGCCAACATGTTGCTGAGCAACTCTTCCCCTTAGGAACGCGCGGGGCGGACTATTTCGTCAGCGTCACAATACGATCGAGCGTGTCACCACCCGCAGGCAACGTCAGGGACTCCGCTGAATGGAGGGGCGATGCCCGATACACGCGGAACGTTCGGCTTTCAGATTTCCGACGCTGGCGATCCGCAGAATTCTGCAGCGAACGTCCATACCTTACGAAAGCTCTGGCTCGATCGAGCCATTCCAGCCTGAAGGAACTCGCGTCTGGAAAGGTCTGGGTTGGGCACGCGGCGGCTCTACCTCATTTCTGTCAACAGTCCTGGCGACCTCAGCAAATTATGAAGGTGTCGGCAGCGTCCGCTACCGTCACCATGTGCTGTGGTGCCTATGACGCACCGTCGCGGACCGCGGATTCTAGGATGGCAGAGAAATTGCGTTGATTGTATAGGCGACCCGAAGGGTCGTCTTTGCCCCTCTTGAGCGTAGCTTTCGTCGCAGCACTGACAATTAGGACAAAATGAGCGCGCTCAAAATGCCCTAGCTGCTTCGCGCTCGCCGAGCCATGCTCCGTGTCCTTTCAGCACCGGAGCCGCTCGCATGACCCGGCTCGTCGCAGTGCGACACGAACTCGTCGATCAAACGCCGCAATCCCCGTCGCCGCACGTCGCGCCAATGACGACCCGTGAGTCGCTTCACCTCACGGTAACAGGCCGAGGGGTCCTTCCGGCACAAAAACGCCAAGTGGCACAGCGAGCAGCCACTCGACTCCGCCCGGTCGAGCCACTGGATCACGCGGGTCCAGGCGGCCAGATCGTGCAGCGGCGGCAGCCCTTCATGCCGCAGCATGCGCGCCAGCTGAAACCGACTCCGCAATCCGATATGCGGCGCGAGCTCTTCGGCGGTCCCGATGGAGCCGCCACTCAGCAACAAGCCGTCGAGGATGGCCTGGCCGCGCAGCGAAAGCCGAGGCAGCGCGGAATGCAGCGCCTGCGCGATCGAACTGGCTGTCATGGCTACCTATCGCGCCGCTTCGGACCGCCGGCCGCCGCGCTGCTCTGGGATGGCGATGTCCTTCGATAGCCGCACGTCATCGACTAGTCGCCGAGTCGTCGCCGACGGCCGCGTCCCGAATTCCCGCTCCAGGCGCGATACAAAGTCCTCGTACGCGCGCAGCGCACCAGCCCGATCCCCGATCCGATACAGCAGGGAGACGAGATCGCGAAACGCCGACTCGTCGTCCGGCGTGAACTCGAACGCCCGCCGGGCCCAGCGCGCCGCGTCGATGGCCTGGGCGCTCGCGAGCGCGTGCTCAGCCAGCTGCCAGGCCTGCTCGGCGGCGCACGCCCGGAGCCAGGCCCGCTCTCGCTCCAGCCAGCGCTCGAACTCCGGTGCCTCCGCCAGAAAGAACCCCTCCAACAGATCCCCGGCATACAACTGGAGGGCCTCTTTGGCCCGGCTGCGCGAGACCGCTTGCTCGAATGCTGCGGCGTCGCACCACAGCAGCTCGGGTGCTACCGCCAACTCCTCGTCGCCCCGGGCCACGATCACATCCGCGCCAAGCGCCCGGCGCAGCACGTGGGTCGCTTTCCGTAGCGAGGCCCGCGCATGGCGCTGATCCTGCTCCGGCCAGAACAGCCCCAGCAACGTATCGCGGCGGTGGAATCCGCCCGGCGTGGCGACGGCGAGGTAGGTGAGCAACGCGACGCGCTTGGGTTGCGTCAGCACGGCGCGCACTTCCCGCCCGCCGCTGCCGACGAGACTCACCGCACCCAGAGTTCGGAGTTTCAGCAAACGCGTACTCCCACCGGTCAACCCGGGAACACTCAGGTCACGCTCAGTCAACGCAAGACCCCGATAGTATGCCTCCCGTTGCGGTCACCGCAACACGGGATGCACCTAGGCCCTCATTTCGCGAGCTTCAATATGAAGCGTCCCATCTGGCTCTTGATGATCCCGCTGCTTCTGCCAAGCTCCACCCTGCTCGCGCAGAACTTCAGCGGCCTCGAAGGCAAAGACCTCACCGCCGTTGAAGATCTCGACGTCGTGGCCTCAAACGGCGTGCTGTCGTTGCTCGGCCCCGGTCGCAACATCAACGGCAGGATCGCTCGCGTGCTCGTGCGCGGCGATCGAGAACGGCGGCTCGTCATTGTGGTCTCCTACAACGGTTTCCCGAAGGGCGGTTTTAGGGCGACCGTCCAGGATCAAACCAAGCAAGCGCAGCGGTGGCTTGGCACACCCCACGTCGATAGCGACACCGGTTCGGGCCAGGTCGAGATCACCGTGAACCTCGACACCCTCCATGTCCCGGAGGGAACCTCGTTCGAGTCGACGTACCTGCGCCTCGGGTTCAATAAGCAGGGGAAGTCGGTCGGGAAGGAGTTCCAGTTTCTGCTGCCCAAGAAATGGCAGCTGGCCATCCGGCCGGAGAACGTCGTCGTCAACGTCCGGCCGACGCCCATCGGCCGCGCCTCGCAGAGCGACGCGGCCACGGTGAATCGCTACCGCTTGAACGCCGCCGGGGCCGCTCCTCCGCCTCCGCCGCCCGGTCCCTACCGCGCGGATCCGCGCGTCGTCGAGCGACGGCCGCGACGGTTCCTTGAGATGGCCGCGGCGGCCAGCCCCGACGCATTGACGCGCCCCTTCGCACTCACCGCCGAAATGGGAAATCGGCTCGAAGTCGACATCCGCCCAGCCGCCGCCGGCAAGATCAGCGTGGACGCCACGTGGAATGAGCCGGTCGCACTAGCACTGATCCTCAACGGACCGGGACAGACCGGCTATTTCGCCCGCCAGGACGGGCGAAGCCCGCTGCATCTCGAGTTCGACTTGAGCGCGGAATTGCTCGCCAAGGGCGAGGGCTGGCGCGTGTCGGTCGTGGACTTCAGCGGCTCACCCGCGAATGGAACGGTGCGCGTCAACTACCCCGCCGGCTCCGGCACATTCACCTCGTCGATCATCGCGACGCGCGTGCTGATCCCGCAGAAGATCCTGATGCAGCCTGGGGCGGTGTTCACCGCCGGATTGACGGCGGGTCAGCGGGACTCCGGCCTGAGCGGGCCGAGCAACGAGACAATCGATCTGCTCGAGTCGCTCCGTACCGACGTGAACTTCGACATGCGGCACGTGGCGGAAATTCTCGGCGTCAGCTCGCAGGTCTATCGCGATCGCAATGCCACGGCTGGCACGTTCTACTTCCTGCCGCGCGCCTATCACGTGATGTGGGATCCCAGCGGGCATTTCGGGATGAGCATTCTCTACCGCACCGACCCCTCAGGCGCGGACAGCGCCAAAGTCCAGATGTCCACGCATCTGAGCGCGAGCATCGGCACGTCGGATCTTTCGATCGCCGCGCTGTTGCTGCAGGCGTACGTCCGCAAGCACAACCTGAACTTCTCCGAGCTGCGTCTCGTCCGCATGCCGCTCGACACGACGCCCCGGCTGTCGTTCGCGGACGACCTGCATCACCTGTACGACATCCCCGGGGACCGCGTCGTGATCCGCGAGATCTCCGACGCGCTCGCGGAGGCACGGGTCGATTGGGTGACCGACAAAAACACGGCCACCGACATGCAGACCGAGCTGGTGTCGCATGGCCTGAGCGGTCAAGCGGTCCTCGATCCGCAGGGCCAGGTCATCTCGTCGCGTTCTGTGCCGGTCGATATCTCGCTCCGTGACCCGGGCACGTATGGGCTGTTGGCCTGGCGTCGCGGCGACATCTGGCGCAACGAGACGCACTACCCGATCACCGTCAAGCGGCTCCATGCGCTCATGCTGGACGTCCCCGATGGAGTCCCGACCGTGCTCTCCTGGTCGCTCGGCGATTCCGTCGTCCAGCCGCAGGCGCGCCTGCTCGTCGATACGACGGTCGTCCCCCAATGGGTCGACTCCCTCTCGCTCCGCACGTGGGTCGAGTACACCGTCGCGCAAAACTGCGAGGCCTGCGACCGCCTCTCGCTCGCCGACATCCGGGGCGGCGCGTCCTTCTCGGAGCGTCAGATCATCACCTTCCGCACGCTGACGCCGCTCGCCGATATCGGCGCGTCGGCGTTGACCGTCGAGGTGCGTTCGCGCTATCTGCGCCCCGACGCCACCACGCTGCAGGATGCGCCGCCGCTGATTCTCAGCCTCGATTCCCACGAATTTCCCGGGTCGTCGATCTTCCCGCCGGCCGTCGTGGACACGACGGCCGCGCCACAGCCGTCCTTCGAATACCGGATCACGGTCGTGATGCGGGACGGGACAGAGCACGCCGGTGCAACGTGGATTCCGAGCACTCGGACGAACGTCTTCATCGGAACGGCGCAGATCCAACAGTCGCTGGGATTCCTGCCCGGACCGCCCGGACCGCACAACTGATGAACGCGCTGCGGAGCCTCGGACCGATCGCCGTGCTGGCGCTCCTGGGCACTGCCCCTGCGCGGGCCGTCCCTGATCTCCGGTTCGGCCGGCTCGCGGGACCGCTGCGCGTCTTCCCCGATGACCGCCGGCAGAACCTCTTCTACTATCCGCCGGGTCAGCTCACGCTCGTCAGCGACGCGAGCGGACGTCCCGAATTCCAGCTCCTCGAGCTGCGCTACACCGGTACGGACATCGAGGGCGACACCGGAGTTCGGCGCTTCCGCAATATCGTTTCCATGCGGCTGGCCCTGAGTGCGCCAACCGCCGCCGACCTCCGCGCTGCGCGGCTGGCGCTTGGGGGTGGATCCGCGCTGGAGCTGCGGCCGCTACCCATCAGCCGGCTCGAAGCCGTCGTCGTTTACACGCCGGTGGGCGGGGACTCCGTCAGGCGTCTGCCGCCAGGCCACTTCGAGGCCGAGGAAAGCACCGGCCTCACCACCGCGGCGACGTATTGGACTGAGCGCGTCTTCACCCTGCGCCTCGACAACGCGACCGCTGCGCTATTCGAGGCCGCGATTCGTCGCGGGCTCCTCGTGCTGAGCGTCGGCTACGCATTCTTCGCGCGCGGAATCGGGACCGATCAGCCGCTCGCCGAGCTCACCGGGTCGCCGGAGCTCGTGCAAGCGATGCGCGAGCGCACCGGTCTCGGATCAGACAGCGCACACGTAGACAGCAGCCGCGCGGCGCACCTCGTCCAGGCCGGCGCGCTCGCCATTCATCTCGACGTGGCGCGCTGGCCCGATCTGGTCCGGCAAGTTGACCTCAACGCCCAGATGCCCCCCGGATACCCAGCGGTCGTGGTCTACTGCTACGACTTTCGGGATTCCCTCGACGTGGCCCTGTCGGTCAAGCTCGTCGAGTTTCAGGCAGTCGGCGTCGGGGGCCACCCCGTCTCCGAATCGGTCTTGTTCAATGCATCGCAGCCGGATCTCTACGCGCAAGCCGTCCGCTTCCCTTTTGCCGTCCGACTCTCCAGCCCATTCCGCTACCGCGTGGTGGAAGTCCTGCGGGACGGAATGGAGCGAGCCACCCCCTGGGCCCAGCGCGACAGTTGGTCGGGGATCCTCGACGTGACCCTGGTCGCTCACGCCGATTCACTTAGCCGGTAATGCCGAGGAGATGCGTATGCGTTGGATAGCGGTCTTGTCGAGTACACTCGTCGTCGTCATGCCGGCGATCGCGAGCTCGCAAGCGGCGGTCGTTCACTACGAGCGGGGACGGCGGATGGTGCGCGGCGTGCAGCTGCTCCAGGCGTACAGCGATTCCAACTCGTACTACTACGTTCCGCAGTTCCCACGGCTCTCGATGAAGGACGACAGCACCTACGAGCTGCTCATGGTGAAGTACGTGGGCGCGAACGCCGCGACGAGCGGCGGCTTGTTCCATGCGCTCGTCGAATTCACCTTGCCGCAGAGCGCGGTTGACAGCCTGGAACGCGATCTCCGGCGTGCCAATCCCAGCGCGAGAGTCGTCGGTCCGGTGCCGCTGATCGCGGCGACCTCGGACGCCGCGGAAGGCATCGGCAGCTTCCAGCTCGTCTCGGCGACGCTGAACGACAGCGGATTCCGGCGCTCGTTCCAGACTTCGGGCGGCGCCCCTGTCAGCGCGGGTTCCAAGGCGGCCATCGCAGCGACGCTGCGGCCCGAAGGCGCGACGCTCTTGTGGAGCTCGCTACAGGCGCCCACTTCGGACGTCTCGATCGCCATTCGCGCCTACTACGAAGCGATCGCCGAGGGCTACAACGCCAAGGTGACGGCGCAGATCGCCACGGTCTACGAGCATTTCAGCCGGGTCTCGAACCAGCAAAAGGAGTACAAGCGGCGCCAGATCCGCAACGTCGTCGATTCGCTCCGGCGCGACGGCACCCTGTCGGTCGAGGTGCTGGACCGCACGGCGGGGACCAGCGTCAAGGCGGCGGATATGGACGCGATCCTCACGCTCGTCACGGACAAGCTCGTGGACCTGATGTTCGACCATCAGACCGGATGGTCCAAGGATCCCGAGCGCGAGGCGGGTGTCGAGCCGAACCAGCTGCTCGGCCGGCAGGAAGAAGGCTTCTTTGCGAAGGTGTTCGGCGGCGGCGACACGCCGTACTACACCGACGACCAGTACGTGCTCAAGCGCCGGCAGGACATCCGGCGCAATACGTTCGTCCTGCTGCTGAGCCGCAGCGGCACCGTCAAGGTGCCCGTCGATGCAGCCGGCAATCTCGGCGGTCTGTTCCGCCGGCTCCCCAGTCGCGATCGCTACTTCCAGGTCGTCAGCATGTTCGACACGACCTTTCAGGCCGACACGCTCCATTTCCAGATCGACGGCGAGTTCGTCGATGCGTTCCGGGACCTGGTGAATTTCGTGGCGGTCAACGTGCGCACGATCTCGACGACACGGCCACCGTTCGCGACATCACTCCAGCTTCTGCCCAGCGACATCGCACGGGGCAAGACGATCGCTGATGTTGTGATCCAGCGCCTGAATCTGGCTCCCGGCGAGGCCTTCGAATACCAGGTCCGGTGGAGCCTGCGCGGCGGCGTGTCCGTGCTGCAGCCGCCGCGTCAGACCCAGTGGCTGCGGACCAGCGACCGGGCGATCTCCCTCCGCCCCCCGCTCGACCGCCGCGTGATCGAGATCGACTGCGATCGGCGCGTGCTGCAGGATCGCAGGCTCGCCAGCGGCGTCGTGCAGTTCGCGACGATGCTCGGGGGTGAGGCTCGGCGCGACCGTCAGGTGACGCTGCGCGCCGGGGACACCGAGACGACGTCCCGCGTCGTGCTCTATCTCGATCACAATCAACCGATCGGCTACCGTGCCTCGTGGTTCGGGCCCGGCTACTTCAAGCAGACATCCGTCCAGCTGCTCGACGGCGACTATCTCTACCTCGCGCCCCCGTCGGCGGATACGACACACGTGGATGGAACACCGCCGTGAGCATTCGCGCGAGTGTCGTCGTCGTCCTCTGGCTGCTGGCTCCCGCGGGGGCAGCCGCGCAACAGGTGTCGCTCGAGCGCGGCATCCGGCTGGCCGGCCTGTGGTGCTTCCCGATCGCCACGGACACCAACCAGTGGGTGTACATGCCCAGCACCGCTCGACTGGCGCGTGACGCCGACAACCGGCCGCAATTCGCCTTCGTCCGCTACGTCACCGAGGCACCGGCCGGCACCGGGGGATCGGACGGTGGCATCACCACGGCGCGGGGCGGCGGGGTGCTGCACTTCCTGGTGGAGTATCTCACGCCGCCCGAATCGGTGGCCGCCGCGCGCGACCAATTACGCCGGGTAGCGGGCGACTCGGCCCGGCTGCGCGGCCCCGTCGTGTTCACCAGCGGACGCTACACCCTCGTCTCCTCCGTATTGCGCGCCGACACAGTGAGCCGCCGGGTCCTCGCGACGGGGAATGCACCGGTCCTCGAGGGAAATCGCATCGCGCTGTCGTTCGATCTCCCGCCCGAAGGCGCGAGTCTGCTGCTGGCTACGTTCCGTACGACCACACCGGACGTCTCGATCGTCTTCGACATGACGTTCGCGGGATTGAGCGCCGCGTATGACGCAGATCTCGAGGTCAATTGGAGCGAAGTGAAGCACTCGATGGGTTTGAACGCCGGCGGATCGGTCTACTACATCGGCGCCGACGTCAAGCTCGCGTTCGACGAGCTGCTCAGGAACAACGCCGTGAAGCTGCGGTCGCGCGGCACCGATGCGTCGATGGAAGGGCTCCTCCAGGTCGTCTACGACAAGCTGCTCGCGCTGATGTTTCGCCCGGCCGAGCCCGAGCAGGTTCCGGCGGCGCAACGCGGTGGTCTGATGGACGCGCTGTCCGCAATGTCGGATCCCCAGACGATGACGAACACCGCGCGCCAGTTCAGCGGGTTCGGGCTCTTCGCCGGGTATCGGTTGCAGGACCTCAAGTCCGAGGGTCACAGCTTCTTGACGTTCAACCATCGCGCCACGGTCGAGCGTCACGCGACGATCGTCTTCAACATCGGCAACCTCTACCAGCGCTACGGCACGGACTCGCTGTATTTCCGCACGGTCAACCTGCTGGGAGAGGAGTTTCAGCAGCGCGAGCTGCGCGTCTCGGTCGATGGAGCGCTGGCGACCGAGCTGGCGCGGACGATCAACAGCGTCACGGTGACCATGCGCAAGAAGCACGGGAACGGACACCAGACGCTGCGCGAGATCGTGCTCAACCGGCGGCTGATCTCCGCGGACAGCGGTCTCGCGCCGCTGACCTACGCGTGGGACGGCGACAGTGACCGGATGGTCTGGCTGCAGTACGAAGTGCGCACCCAGTGGAGCTTTGCCGGCGGTGGCTCCTATCGCACACCGTGGACGATGACCGACGCATCGATGATCGACCTGTATGCGCCGTTCGCGCGGCGCAGCGTGCAGGTCATCGGGGATTCGGCGACGCTCGCGCGGCAGGGCGTTCGCGCCGTCACGGTTGACCTGAGTTACCCTTTCTTCGGCGCCCCGCGGCGCGAGCACATGACGGTCCGCGTCGCCGCACCGCCGGCCGATCACCAGGTCGAGATCCTGCTGCCGCGGGATTCCTTTGCCTACGACTACAACCTGACGTGGCAATTCGAGGGCGGGCGGCGCCGCACGGCGCACGGCCGCGATTCGAGCGGCTTGATCTACATCGATGAACTGCCTGAGCCGACTCCACCGGCTCCCACGCCGCCGCCCAGTGAGGCAATGCGGCGCGGAGATCCTTCTGACACCCGAGGGAACAGTTATGAACACGCAACGCTTGCGCCGTTGGTTGTCGCTGCTGGCCGTCGTGGGGCTGATCGTGGCACCGCGACTCGTCGCCGCACAACTGTTCGATGACAACAACCGATACACGATCCGGCTGCACGACGGCACGCAGGTAGTCCTGGTGGGCGTCGCACCGCCGCTCGGCTCCAGCACGCCGACGAACCAGTACTACTACCTGCCGACCAACTTGCGCCTCTCTCGCTCGGCCCGGGACAGCGCACCAGAGTTTCTGTTCCTCAAGTACACGACCGATACCGGCGGCGTGCAGGGCGGATTGCTTCACTTCCTCATGGAATGGGGCCTCACGGCCGCACAACAGCAGGAGGCGCAGCAGCGACTGAACGAGGTGCGGCCCCGCGGGCAAGTGCTGGGCGCCGCGCAGGTCGGACTCGGCGGGGAGAACGGCACGTTCCGGATCATTTCCGCCACGCTGTCCGACCCGTCGAGAACCCGATCGGTCGTCATGAGCAAAGACGCCCCGATCCTTCCTGGTGACCGCGTGGCCGCTGCGGCGAACCTCGATGCAGCCGGCGCAAGTCTCCTGGAGGCGACGTTCGGAAGCACCCGGACGATCACCGACGTGTCGGTCGAGCTGAAGCTCAGCTACCGCACCCTGGTGCCGGCGGCAAAGGGCGTCATCACGATGGATTGGACCCGTCTGGCGCACCATTTCGATTCGCTGAGCGCGGACTACGAGCGCACGGTGAGCGGCAACGCGCACTCGGAGAGCTGTTTCTGGTTTATCTGCGTCACCTCCGACCAGGCGCAGTACTCCTATTCGTATACCGAGCTGCGGCGCCAATACGACTACATGTTGAACAAGCATGTGATCGATCTGCACTGGGATGAGACTGTGTCGGACGATCGGATCGCGAAGATTCGCGAAGCGTTCTTCCAATACTTCATCGCATCGTTTGCGGAAAAGGCCGACGAGGAGGTCCCGAAGGCTCCGAGCGACACCGCGAGCACGCCCGATATTCGGCAGGGCGATCGCTATGTCTATAAGCGCATCCTCACGCGCGACGTCATCCAGACCCGCGTCGACACGTTCCGCTTGAATCTGCGGCTCGCCTTCAACGCGCCGGTGGCAGTGACGGGGAATCTGGCGAGCTGGTATGACGCCGTGAAGGACAATCCGCGTTCGGTGGCGACCGTGAATCTCAGCAATCCGTTCTGGGATCACTTCAACGTCCTGTTCCGAGTCGATTTCGACGCGCCGAAAGAGCTGTTCAGCAGCTCCATCAACTACGTGACATTCACGCTGCGGAAGGAACGGCCGGATGGCGCCGCGTTCGAGCGCTCCGTCACGATGGATGAGAGCTACGTCAAGGATCACGGCGTCGTGGCCGCGATCCAGTATGCGCGTGGCTCCGACGCGCATCCGTCTGATTTCGACTATCGCGTGCAGTGGAGCTTGCGAGGCGGGCTCAAATACCCGGAGACGCCGACCTGGCTGCACAGCAGCTCGCTGGCAGCGATCACGCTGGTGCCTCCGGTCATGACGCGGCGGATCGAGTTCGAAGGAGACCTGACCGAGCTGCAAAGCGCCGGCATCACGCGGGTGACGGCGCAGGTGCACTACATGCGGTTCGGACAGGAGGTCGAGGAAAATATCCAGTTGCCCGTGGCAGGCGGTGAGCCGCTCGTGAGCAGGACGATCTTCACGGACCGCGACGCCAAGGGATATGCGTACCGCCTGGTCTTCAATCACCGGCGGGAAGGACGGCTGGCGCTGCCATGGAGTCCTAAAGTCGGTGACGACTACATCTACGCCCAAATCCCCGAGGGCCTGCTGACGATGAGCGAAATGATCACGGCCGCGCGGGATTCGGCGAGTGCGATCGCCAGCAGTGCCGCGACCCGAGTGCTCGGGAAGTTCGCGGATGTCCTGGGAGGGAGCCACTAATGAACCCGTCAACGATGCTTCGCGGCACGGCGCTGTTGAGCGTCCTCGTCGCCGCACCTCTGGTAGGGCAGGATGTGCTGCTCGATCGTCCGGTCCGAGCGGGGGTGCTCACGGTGTTCCCGTCCGTCAGCGATTCGACGAAGTACTACTACGTGGCCAACCAGGCGCGGCTCGCCACCGATAGCAACGGCACGCCAGAGTTTTCGTTTCTCCGCTTCGCGCAAACCCAGGCAACCGCGGCGGACTCGAACGAGCGCGCGGAAGCCGAAGGTGGCGGTATCGTCCACGCCGTCGTCAGCCTGGCCGTCACGCCCGAGCAGCTGCAGGAGGCGCGGCAGGAACTGCAGCGTGCGCGGCCGGGCGCCCAGCTGATGGGCGCCATCGTCTACAAGAGCGGCCGCTTCGGACTCGTGACGTCGTTCCGCGACCCGCAGGGCGGGTTGGTAACCCAGGTCGTTGGCCTGGGCGTTGCGCCGGTCCTCGATGGCGGACGTGCGGCGGTCTCGATGCAGCTGACGAAACAAGGCGCCAAGATCCTGTGGGAGTCGTTCGCCACCGCGGCACCTGACGTGAGCTTCACGTTCGAAATGGAAATGTCCGGCTACCGCTCGCCCAAGCGCGCGAGAATCGAAGCGGACTGGGACAGGATCTACGAGCATCAGGCCTTCGGGGTGGGCTTCGCGAGCAACTATCTCGCTGCCGAGATCCGTGGCGCGTTCGACGATCTCCGGCGCACCGGCGCGATCAGAATCACCCAGATCGGCGAGGATGCGCAGCTCGATCAGTTGGTCAGCACCGCCTATGCCAAACTCCAGGAGCAGATGTTCGAGCCGGTCAACGGAACCGGAACGCCGGATCTGGGCGCGCTGGCCGGGTCGGCGAACGGACAACCAGGAATGTTGGATCGCGCCACGACGCTCCTCGCCGCGAGTCGCGCCGACGCCGATCGGGAGCGGGAGCGGCTCCGCGCCGAGGAAGCATCAGGTGGAAGACCCGCCGGTGGCGGAACTCCGGCCGGCGGCGGCACTCCGGTCGGCGGCACTCCCGCCGGGGGGGGGGCAGCGACCGGCGGCGCGGCCGCTGGTGGCGCGCGGTCCGCCTCGGCATCACAGCCCGCGATGCCGCGCGACCCGAGCTTCGTGCCGCCAAGCGACAACGACACCCGCAGCGCCGGCCACGTTTCCGACGCGGATGCAGCTGCGCGCGAAGCACGCCCCCGTGCGAGTGATCAGGTTTCGCGGCCGACGTTCGCCATCGTCGCGTCTTTTGAAATGAAGCGGATCCACCAGAGCGGGCGCTTCACGATGGACTTCAACAAGTACACGCCCGACAACCTGACGCTACGATTCGACCAGAACATCGGTGACTTGAGCCGCCTGCGGAACGACCGGCGCCACTTCCGGGAGATCAACCTGGAAGACCCGCTGTATCGCCAGCGGGAAGTGACGGCGATCCTCGACGGCCTGAACGCCGACGACTTCGCGAAGTACGTCAACTTTGTGACGGTGACGCTGCGCAAGCGGCATCCCGGCGGCGCCGTGACAATGCGCGAGGCTCGGATCGATCGCGTCAACTTCAGTCGCGTGGGCAACGCCGTCCGGCTCGAGCCCTATGGCTGGAACGGGGAAACGGTCGCCACGCGCGGCAGCTGGTTCGACTACGAATACCAGACGACGTGGAGCTTCTTCGGTGGCAGCGACACCACGCTCACGTGGCAACCCACGCGCGCCAACGCCGTCACCCTCAGCCCGCCGTATCGCCGGACCGTGGTGGAGTTGGACGCGGACTCCGCGCAGCTCGCCGATGCCAGCGTTCGACTCATCACCGTTAAGGCCTTCTATCGGCTGGGCGGCGTCGAGCGGCAACAACAGGTCACGCTGAATCCGCGACGCGGTCAGCTCGCGGGGCGGCTCGAGTTCGTGCTGCCTGCCGGCCAACCTACATACGCCTACGAGATCACCTGGCAGTTGCGCGGTAACGTCACCCGTTCGAGCGGACGCAAGACCACTTCAGCCACTACGCTGGTGGTTGACGACGTTCCCTCGAACTAAGGAGGACCCATGCTTGGTCGCTGCTTGCTCATCAGTACCGTACTGCCCGTGGCGCTGGCCGCGCAGGGGACCGTCCAGATCGAGTTCGTCGCACCGCGCGACAGCATGGTCGCGACGTTCGGCGCCGCCAATGTGCAGGGTGGCTACGCACCTGGGTACCGCGGGATCATCATCGGCGCGGGTAACGTGGCGCGGTTTCGCGCCATCGCGCCCCCGCTCCTGGTTCGGACTTTCGACTCGCTCCAGCCCGGGAGTGGGATGCGCCGGGTGATCGACACGCTCCTGGCCGTCGTAGGACACGGGCGTGTCGACATTCGCTACCTGCTGGTCAACGATAGCATCGGCTTTGCTCCGGGTGCGACGGGCATTTTTGTCGCGCGACGCCAAGCCGGGGGGCCGGTCAGCTTCATTTGGCCGTTTGCGACCGTGGACTCTGGACCCGGCAATCGCTTTAGCGGCATTGTGCGCTTGGGCGTCCATGAGATTCCGACGTTCATGGCCGACGCGGGCGGCTGGAAGGCGTGGGAGGAGGTCGTGGTCCACGAGAGCCACCACACCCAGTGGGTGGGATTTCCGACCAAGTGGCGCAGCATCGGCATCAGCTACGGAGCCGATGGCGGACACTACGCGTCGGAGCTGCTCGGCGATCAGCCGGTGCCGCTTGATGAAGGCATCGCGACGTTCTACGGCGAGATGCTCAACGAGCCGAGCGGCTATAACGGCATGATCCGGTTCGCCCGGGATAGCAGCAATCGGCAGTACACACTCGAGAGCTGGTCCGTGCTCGCCGGGTCGATTCCGAACAATATTCCGCGAGTGGTTATCGATACGGTCGCACCATTTCCCCCACCCGGAGGCGGTCGGTACGCGTTCTGGGGCTTTCGCGGGCGTGACGTGCCCGGGTTCTACATTCTGTTCAACGAGAATACCGGCACACTCTTCCACCAGTTCTTCTGGCGGAATGCCTGCACGACCCGCGACGCGGCGCTGCGTCTGATTCTCCGGGAAGACGCCGCAATGTGGGATACGCAGCTGCACCGCTACCTTGCTTTTGCGGCCAATGAGCTCGCGCGTCAGATGGAGGCGATGGCGGCCGCCCCGGCAGGATCGGACGCTCAGGCATGCGGCGTGATGACGTCGAGCATGTTCCCTTACGCCATCCTCGATATCCTGACCCATTTCGGGATGTCGGATCAGGAACTCCGTGACGAAATCGGTAGGCAGGGCGTGCGCGCATCGCGCGCGTCAGGGGAGTACCTGAATCAGCGGGCAGCGCTGCGCGCCCGGATCAGGCCGCGCATGGACGCAAATCCGGTGCAGATCGAACAGGCCATCACGGAAGCGGTGCAGTGGCTGCGTGACCCGGCCAGAATCCTCATGCCGCTGCCATAGAGATGACTCCCGCACTGCTGCTCTTGCTCTGGGGTTTGCCCGCAGTCGGGCAAACCCCCGCGGCGAGCGACTATCGTCTGGTGCGGGACACGAATGGCTTCGCGTTGCAAAGCAGCGCAGGCTCGCGAGCGACGCGCATTCGCGTTCCCAGGGCGTGGTTGGTTCCCCGCGCCCAGGAACGCGCCGAGGAGGAGGCGTATGTCACGTCGTTCGCTTTCGATAGTGTCGTCAGCGCGTTTCCCATCGGGAACGGACTTCTCGGGCTGCACTTCTCCTCGTATACGTTGGGCGGCGGATCATCCATGGCCGCTGCCGGCCGGGACGTTTTTCTCATTCTTGATCCCGACGAGGGAAAACTCACGAAAGGGCTCGTAGACCTAGGCGTGACGCAAGGCAGGTTGAGAGTGATGGGATGTCTGACAGCGCACACCTCGCACTTTCTGATCGCGGACGTCAATCGAGATGGCAAGCTGGACATCGGGCGAGTCGTCGAAGAGATCGACTGCGAATATGAGCGAGACGAACGCGGCGAAATAGAGGAGCGGCGCACGGACCCTTACTATCGACGGAGTCCCGTCCGATGGTACGTGTTCTCCGGGCGCTCTTGGGTGCTACAGCCCGGTTTTGACGGTACGCTGCCCGAGTCCTACGATGACTTGCAGCTCATCGGCCGCGATCTGAATTCCGTCGATTTCTTCGCACAGTTTCTGTGGCACAGTTACGACCCGGCGAAGTGGGCCTCCCGCGATGCCGCGACGCCGTGTGCCCCATTTATGCCGACGTATCGCAAACAGCTGATCGCGCGGGCGGAGGTACACCCCCAATGATCCGCGCAATGGCCGGGACGGCTCGGGATGGTGCTAACTGGTCCGGCCGCACCGGTTCTATGCGGGCACGAGTCAAAGGAACGGCGATCGGCACATCGATGCGCCACGGACGGGCGGTTTATTCCCGATGATCTGCTGCCCCTGTTCGAACGTGAAACGGCGGGAACCCTCGAGGCCCCCGAAACGCTTCGCAATCCCTCCGCATCCTTCCGCATGGACATCGCAGCCATACTGCGCGAGATGCGGGGCTAAGGGGTATATTCGAGGATAGGAGGTCCTATGCTGCTCGCTCTATTGCTTACACTCGTACCCGCCGTTCCACAAACTGACGGCCCAGACCCAATCGCAGTCAAGCTCAATCACGAACAGTTCTCGCGCGGCGACAAAGCGCGCGTGTACGTACAAGCCGCCCAGGATGGCTACCTCGTCGTGCTGCACGCCGATCCCGAGGGCAGAGTACGCGTTCTCTTTCCACGCGATCCCAGCGACGACGCCTTCGTGCGCGGCGGCAGACGCCAGGAAATCCGCTCCCGCTCCGACCGCGACGCCTTCATGGTCGAGGGCGACGACGGCGCGGGCACCGTGCTCGCCGCCGTTTCAACCGGTGCCTTCAGCTTCGACGGCTTCGTCCTCAACGGTCACTGGGACTATCGCGCGCTCGGCCAGGGAACGGTCAAAGACGACCCGCTCGCCGGACTGCTCGACATCGTGCGTCGCATGAGCGGCGACAATCGCTTCGAGTACGA
>DASPXJ010000161.1:0-7127 GCA_035637355.1 Gemmatimonadales bacterium | reverse complement strand
TCGGCGTGGACATCCAGGCCCAAGTACCGCAGGTTGTTGCTCATAGACCGGCTCCTTCGCATGTAGCTCTGCGTGGTTGGGTTGACTCCGACCGCGTAACCTACGCCTGCGATCGGAGCCGGTCATTCCATAATGACTAGTCCGTTTTCCAGTCATATCGTACCATGTAGGCGGTCATGGCTGCCGCCCTCGTGAACGAAGCGCGTCCGGAAGACGCCGTCGCGGCCGACGAGCGCATCCGCGCCGACCTCGCCCGCCTCCTGCAGGCGCGGCTCGTGCGCGAGAGCAGGCTCGGCGTCTGGGTACATCCTTTCCTCATCGCCGTCATCGTGACGCTCGCATGGCCCGATGCGCCCCATACCATGCTGGTGAGCTGGGGCGGCGCCGTGGCGCTCACCGCGCTGCTGCGCGGCGCGTGGTTGTTCATCTCCCCGCGCCGGCTGACCGAGCGGGCCGTCCGCAACGGCGTACGCGTCACCGTGACCCTGCTTGCCATCGCCTGGGGGGTGGGCGGTGCGCTGGTGCTGCCACTCGTGCCGTTCGAGACCAGCGCGCTCCTCCTCGTCGTGCTCGCCGGGATCATCGCGAGTGCCCTCACAACGCTCGCCGCCGACCCGCTCAGCATCCGCGGCTTCCTCGCCGGCATCGCCCTTCCCGTCTTCGTGTCGCTGGCCACGAGCGAGCGGGGCCACGACCTCGCGGCCGCAATCGTCGTCGCCGTCTTCACCCTCGGAATGGCGATCGTTGCCCGGCGCGCACACATCACCTTGGTGGATCACCTCCGCGTGACGGCGCGACTCGCAGTCAGCGAAGAGGCGGCCAAGCGCGCCGAAGGGGTCATGCGGGAGGCCCGCGATCTCGCCGAGCGCGTCGCCCGCGCGCGTTCCGCATTCCTCGCGAACATGAGCCACGAGATCCGGACCCCGATGAATGCCGTGCTCGGGTTCGTGGAGCTGATCCTCGATACCGAGCTGTCGACGGAGCAGCGCCGCGCGCTGGAGCTGGTGCGGTCCTCGTCCGAGGCGCTGCTCATGATTCTGAACGACATCCTCGACTACTCGAAGATCGAGGCCGACCATCTGGAGCTCGAGGCGATTCCGTTCGATGTCTCGAAGGTCGTCCACGCCACAGCGAGCCTGCTGGCGGTTCGCGCGCGGGAAAAGCATCTCGAGCTGCTCGCTGAGGTGACGCCGGAGGTCCCACGGGGGGTGCGCGGCGATCCCACCCGTCTGCGCCAGGTGTTGATGAATCTGATCGGGAACGCGATCAAGTTCACCGAGCAGGGCGAGGTCGTCGTTTCGGTGACGACCGCACTCGTGTCCGACGACACTGTTCAGCTGCGGTTCGGCGTCCGCGATACCGGGATCGGCATCGCGCCCGAGCACATGGCGGCCGTCTTCAGGGAATTCACGCAAGCCGACTCGACGATGACCCGACGCTATGGCGGCACCGGCCTCGGGCTCGCGATTTCGCAACGGCTGGTGCGACTGATGGGCGGGAACATCGAGGTTACGAGCGAGGTGGGCCGGGGCAGCGAATTCTCATTCACGCTGACATTCCCCCCCGAGATGGGAATCCCACGGCCTGCGGCTGGTGTGGCCGCGCTCGGCGGCCGGCGCATGTTGCTGGTCGACGACAACGAGACCAATCGACGTATTCTCCGGGAAATGCTCGGCGCGGAAGGCGTCCAGGTGGACGAAGCCTCGACCGCCGCCGAAGGGTTGGAGGCACTGCGACGCTCGGTACAGAAGCGTACGCCCTACCACCTCGCCATCCTCGATGTGCAGATGCCGGACATGGACGGTTTCCAGCTCGCCACAGCCGTGCGGGGAGAGCCCGCTCTCAAAGGCACGCGCCTGTTGATGCTCACGTCGGCCGGGCAGCGCGGCGACGGTGAGCGGTGCCGCGAGCTCGGCATCCGCGGCTATCTCACCAAGCCGCTGTCACGCGCCGATCTGCTGGAAGCGCTCGGCACGGTCCTCGCAGGACCATCCGAGGATGCCGGCACGCCCGAAGTGGTCACGCGGCACACGATCGCGGAGTCGCGACGCACGCTGCGGGTGCTCCTGGCGGAGGACAATCCCGTAAACCAGCAGGTCGCGGTCGCCATGCTCGTCAAACGGGGGCACGAGGTGCATGTCTCGAGCAACGGCCGCGAGGCGGTCGACGCGGTGCGGGAGCGCGATTACGACGTCGTGCTGATGGACATTCAGATGCCGGAGATGGACGGCTTCGAAGCGACGCAGGCGATCCGCGCGACGGCCAAAGGCAAGGATCTCCCCATCATCGGCCTGACCGCGCACGCGCTGTCCGGGGAACGCGAGCGCTGCCTGTCACACGGCATGACGGAGTATCTCGCCAAGCCGTTCAAGGCCCACGAGCTGTTCGCGCTGGTCGAAGCGACCGCGGAGCGCCCGGCGTCCGCGCCGGTCGAGCCGCCGCCCGACCTCGCGCCGCCCGTCGACCTGGAAGGATTCCGCACGACGCTGCGCGAAGCGGGCGCCGAGCAGGCGTTGTACTCGATCGTCGACACATTCGTGCGCCAGGCGTCGGATCGGCTGGCCGCGCTCGCCGGCGCCGTCGCCGGCGGCAACGGCGAGGAGATCGCGAAGGCGGCCCACGTGTACCGCGGCGCCGCCGCCACGATCGGGGCCCGGGGGCTCGCCGAGCTGCTGGAACGGGTGGAGAATACCGCGCGGGCCGGGGACGTCGCCGCGGCGCGGGAAGCGTTCGAAAGCGTCATGCCCGTCGCTCACGCAGTAACCGAGTATCTGCGCCAGCAGCGGGCCTTGCTGCCGGAGGAATAATGCGGATTCTGCTCGCCGAGGACGATGCCGTCGCCGGCCGGACGCTCACCGCGATTCTGACCGCGCAGGGCCACGAGGTCACGGCGGTCGACAACGGTGTCGACGCCTGGGCGCTGTGGCAGGTCTCCCGCCATCGCGTGATCGTCTCCGACTGGCTGATGCCGGCGATGGACGGGATCGAGCTGTGCCGCAGAATCCGCTCGCGCCCGCCCGGCCCCTACACGTACTTCATGATGCAGACGATTCGCACCGGGATGGGGAACTTTCTCGAAGCGATGCAAGCGGGCGTCGACGATTTCATCACGAAGCCGATCATTCCCGAAGAGCTGGTTGCCCGGCTCGAGGTCGCCGAGCGCATCCTCGGCCTGCGTGAAGAGCTGATGACGCTGGAAGGGCTGCTCGCGATGTGCAGTTACTGCAAACGCATCCGCGATACCGACGGCGTCTGGACCCCGCTCGAGCGCTACGTGGAAGCGCGCTCGGCGGCGCGTTTCAGCCACGGCGTGTGCGAGGATTGCTACGAGAAATACCTGAAACCGCAAGTCGACGGCTGAATCGGGGCGGCGGGATTCGAACCCGCGACCTCCTGGTCCCAAACCGCGCTGACCTGGCCCCGATCCGCGCACCCTGCACGCGGTCCCAACACTCTACGCGCACCGAGTGCACCCCAACCCTCCGCCCCTGCGCATCCTGCGCCGCAGACTTCGCACAGAAGTTCGCACAGCGCGGAGCGCTCCCCCGAGCGTCGGGGGACCTACCCCCCTCAGGGCGCCAGCCGGGTGCGGCTCAGGTATGCGTCGAGGTGCGCCTCGAGCTGGTCGAGAACCACGCGCGCGCAACTCGCTGCGGCGCTCCATGCCCGAGGAGAGAGTCGAACTCTCACGCCGTTGCTGGCACGGGATTTTGAGTTCGACTCTCTACCTCGCGCATCCGACATCATCGACCCTCGCGCGCGGAACGCAAGCGGCGGCGGCCTTCGCCGGGCGGTCCGAGCCGCGAGGTTCGCGGGTTCGGTCGAGTGCGCGGGGCACAGAAGGGGCACAGCGACCTCGACGCCACGGCTGCGCTGGCCGCTGCGCCGCGTCGAACGCGCCTCAACGAACGCCTGAAACGCCACCGCCCGGCGCGGGGCCGGGCGGTGTTGGGTGGGGTTTGTGCTGCGTTTAGAACGCAGGCTCACCCCCGTGAGAGCGACGGGATGGGCCATCGCTCCGTCCCTATCACGCATCGGGCATTCTGCTACGTCTTTCCGCCGCGCAACACGACCGTCCGCTCGACAAATCCGAAGGCACAATTGGACGCGCCGCAGGTGAACGCGAAGGTCACGGTCATCGATTTGCCACCGGCGAACTTCCCGTTCTGCGGGAAGACGTCGGCCGCCCACGCATGGGACGCTCCATCGCACGTTCCAGAGTCGAAGAAGCTGCCGCTCCCGAAGATGGTGAACCGGCCGACATTCTGGCGCGCATCCACGGACGTGGAGAGGAAGTCACCGTGACTGCAGGCGTAGGTCCCGGAGATCGTAGCGATCCCGGTCTGCGCATCGACTTTCCCGAAGCGGTCCACGGTCAAGGCGTCCAGCGTGGTTCCTTGGATCTCACTGAACGAAATGCTCAGAGACCCCCCGTTGCCGGTGCTGTCAAACTGGTCGTCGATGGCGAGCACGTAGTACGTTGTGAGCGCCGTTGCGAAGAAGGATACGGCGCCCGGTCCGCATGTGACGGTTGACAGGTTGCCCTGGCTGCCTACCCCTACCAGGACGCCAGCGGAGTAGTCGGACTGCGAGACATCGATGACGACCTGAACGTCGGCGACAGGAGTGAGGACATACCACACGCTTGCGTCTGTTGCCGGCGCCCCGCACGAGGCATTCAGTTGTGCGTCATCGGCGTCCGTAGTCGCCTCGGTGGTGTTGAGTACCTCGCTGAACGGG
Source organism: Gemmatimonadales bacterium (assembly GCA_035637355.1). Taxonomy (GTDB): domain Bacteria; phylum Gemmatimonadota; class Gemmatimonadetes; order Gemmatimonadales; family GWC2-71-9; genus 20CM-2-65-7. The sequence continues at coordinate 2,387 of DASPXJ010000161.1, read as the reverse complement.
ACCGAGACCACGGTGGCGCCGGAGAACGCGTCGTTACTCGGCACGGACGCTGGAGTTACATCGAACACCGGTGGCGCGAGTTGCGCCGGATTGTTCGGGCCTTCGCTGCACGCGGCTACGGCAAGCGCGAGCGCGGTGGCTGGCAGCGCGAACCTCCTCATAGGTACCTCCTCAGCAAGAGTCCGTTCCCTGTCCTGGGAGCCCGGGGGTCCCGTCCGTCGGGTGGCGGTCGCGCGACTGAGGGCGTCACTCGGCTGGCGGGGCGTCGCGGCGCCCCGAAAATTGGCGAGGGAACGTATCACCGATCTCCGTGAGCCACCAGAAGTGCGAGGAAAGGACGTTTGTGATGTCCGTCCCCTCGTAGCCAGGGGCTCGGCGTGGCGTCGAGGCGCGGTGCGACCCGTGGACCTTCTGGTGGCGCACCAGATCGCCCGCGCCGCGCTGGCGGTCGGCTGGCGTCGCGTAACGTGAGCCGCCGGCGTCTCGATCGCGAGCGAGCGCGCGAGCTCGGCCGCAAGGGCGGACACGCCAAGGCAGCGAAGATGCGCGCACGGCACGCCCCGCCGCCCCCGTTCGCCGGCACGATCCTCGACGCGATGGAGCCGCGGGCCTCACCGGCCCGAGCTGGGACGCGTGGCGCACGTTCTGGCGCGCCGTGTTCGCGCTGCCGATGACCGCGGCCGAGCTCGAGGTCTACCGGCGGCACACCGCCCGCACCGCACCGCCCGCGGCCCCGGTGCGCGAGGCGTGGCAGGTTGTCGGCAGGAGGGGCGGCAAGAGCCGCAACGCCGCCCTCGCCGCGCTCTATCTCGCCGTGCGCCGGAACCATGCCGAGCTGCTCGTGCCCGGGGAGCGGGGCGTCATGCCGGTGATCGCAGCCGACCGCAAGCAGGCGGGTCAGGTGCTCGGGTACCTGAAGGGCCTGGCGCGGATGTCGGCGTTCGCGCCGTTCGTCGCCCGCGTACTCAAGGAGTCGGTCGAGTTCCGCACCGGCATCACCGTCGAGGTCCACAGCGGGAGCTTCCGGACACGCGCGGCTACTCGATCGTCGCGCTCGTGGCCGACGAGCTGGCCTTCTGGCGCTCGGACGAGTCGGCGAGCCCGGACAGCGAGATCCTCAACGCCCTGCGCCCCGGCATTCCAGACCAACACCCGGGGATCGTCCCTAGCCGAAGTAGCGCGCGTGCGCCCGGTGCAGCTCGCCGCGCTGCGCGTAGGGACTCGGGCCTCTATGGGTCGGGCGAAGCCGCGTCGCAGGGTGTCCGAACTACGCGAGAAGGTCCGCCAACTCCTCCGTCACCATTGGTCAGCGGTAGAGGCGGTCACAGCCGCTGCTCCTGCACCGGAGGCTGAGCGGCCCCGCGTGCGCGAGATCATCCAGCGGACGCGCCCGCGCGTGAACGAACGCAAAGCGCTGCCACGAGGCGGCTTCTGATGGCTGTCAAGAACTGGCATCCCGGCGAAGTTCGCACAGCGGGCGGGACCCTGGTCCCTCTCGGGGAAGTCCCCGCGTGCCAACGTGTTGCCGAATCGGGGCGGCGGGATTCGAACCCGCGACCTCCTGGTCCCAAACCAGGCGCGCTACCGGACTGCGCCACACCCCGGCTAACTACGAAAAACGTCGAGAAAAAGACGTCGAAAGAACTTCGTCAAGATAACTACGTCAAGAAAACTACGTAAAAGCAAGACTACGTAGAACGGCGTAACAACACCTCGATGAGCGCCCTGAACGCTCGACCGCGGTGGGAGACGCGGTGCTTGGCCGCGGGGGGAGCCTCACCAAACGTCATGTTCAGCTCCGGCGAGAAGAACAGCGGATCGTAGCCGAAGCCGCCGCTGCCCCGCGGCTCGGTCAGGATGAAACCGTCGCACGTCGCTTCGACAATCTCGGGCACGTTGCTCGGCGTCGCGAGAAAAGCGACCACGCAGCGGTAGCGCGCGCCCCGGCGCTCCTCCGGCACACCCGCCAGCTGCTCGAGCAACAGCGTGTTGTTTTCGGCATCGCCGCCGGTGGCGGACCACCGCGCCGAGCGCGGGCCCGGCGCCCCACCCAAGGCGTCCACTTCTATCCCTGAGTCATCGGCGACGGCAGGGAGCCCGGCGCGCATAGCGTAGTAGCGGGCCTTGGCGACGGCGTTCTCGGCATAGCTCATGCCGCGTTCGAGATCGGCTTCCTCAGGCAGGGGCTCGAGCAGCCGATCGGTGGGAAATGCCAACTCGAACGGCAGGCCCGCGAACAGCTGCCGGATCTCGCGCGTCTTGCCCGGGCTGCGCGTGCCGACCAGCAGCTTCATCCGCCGCGACGCAGCTTCGTCAGCAATCCGGTCGTCGATCGGTCCGTGACGAGCGGCACGCGCACGACGCGCCCACCCCACCCCTGCACCTCT
>DASPXJ010000160.1:0-19672 GCA_035637355.1 Gemmatimonadales bacterium | reverse complement strand
AGGTCTCGTGTGTAGGCATCGCCGCCTTTCGCCCCCGCTTCTCTTGTGATATTTTTCACAATCTCTCAACCGGTATCCCCATGGCCACCGATTCCATCCTGCGTCCCGGCGAGCTGAAGAACCTCCTCCTGAAGGAAATCCAGGCCGCCGACCTGGCGGACATCGATGTCCGCGAAGTTGGCACGGTGCTGGAGGTGAAGGACGGCATCGCCCGGATTTACGGGCTGACGTCCGCCATGGCGGGCGAGATGCTCGAGTTCATCGTCTCCGCCTCGGGCGAGAAGATCACCGGCCTCGCGCTGAACCTCGAGGAAGACAACATCGGCGCCGTGATCTTCGGGGACTACCTGCAGCTGCGCGAGGGGGACGAAGTCCGCCGCACCGCGCGCGTGCTCGAGGTGCCCGTCGGCCCGGCGCTGGTCGGGCGGGTGGTCGACGCGCTGGGGCGGCCGGTCGACGGGCTCGGCCCGATCCACACCACCAAGAGCCGCAAGGTCGAGATCGTGGCGCCCGGCATCATCAAGCGCCAGCCGGTGAAGGAGCCGCTGCAGACGGGCGTGAAGGCGATCGACTCCATGATTCCCATCGGGCGCGGCCAGCGCGAGCTGATCATCGGCGACCGCGGGACGGGCAAGACCGCCATCGCGATCGACACGATCATCAATCAGAAGGGCCAGGGCGTCATCTGCGTCTACGTGGCGATCGGCCAGAAGAACTCCACCGTCGCGGGCGTGGTGGAGCGGCTCAAGGAGCACGACGCGATGGAGTACACCATCGTCGTCGTCGCCTCCGCGTCGGAGCCCGCGCCGATGCAGTACATCGCCCCGTACTCGGGCTGCACGATGGCCGAGTACTTCATGTACGATGAGAAAAAGGCGACGCTGTGCGTGTACGACGACCTGTCCAAGCAGGCCGCGGCGTATCGCCAGTTGTCGCTGGTGTTGCGGCGTCCCCCCGGGCGCGAAGCCTATCCGGGCGACGTCTTCTACCTCCACAGCCGCCTGCTGGAGCGCGCCGCGAAGCTTTCCGACGAGATGGGCGGTGGCTCGCTGACGGCGCTGCCGATCATCGAGACGCAGGCCGGCGACGTGTCCGCGTACATCCCGACGAACGTCATCTCGATCACCGACGGGCAGATCTTTCTCGAGACCGATCTCTTCTACTCGAACGTGCGACCGGCCGTCAACGCCGGCATCTCCGTGAGCCGGGTGGGTGGCAACGCGCAGATCAAGGCGATGAAGCAGGTCGCCGGGCGCCTGCGCCTCGACCTCGCGCAGTACCGCGAGCTCGAGGCGTTCGCGCAGTTCGGCTCCGAGCTCGATCCGGCGACGCAGCGGCAGCTCGCCCGCGGCGCGCGCGTCGTGGAGGTACTGAAGCAGCCGCAGTACCAGCCGATGCCGGTCGATCAGCAGGTGATCGTCATCTTCGCGGTGACCAACGGGCTGATCGACGACGTCGACGTGCCCAGGATCAAGGAGTGGGAGAAGGGGCTGCTCGAGTTCATGGCGGCACAGCATCCCGAGATTGCGGACGAGATCCGCACGCGCCGCACGCTGTCCGACGACGTGAGCGGGCGGCTGCGCAAGGCGATCGAGGAGTACAAGGCGCTCTAATGGCGAAGCCCCGCGAGCTGAAGCGGCGCATCCGCTCGGTGCAGAACACCAAGAAAATCACCAAGACGATGGAGCTCGTGTCCACGTCGAAGCTGAAGCGCGCCCAGGATCGCGTGGTGGGCGCGCGCCCGTACGCGCAGGCGCTCGCCGCGGTGATCGGCGAGTTGTACTCGCCGGAGCTGGCCGAGCGGTTTCCCCTGCTGCGCCAGCCCGGCCACACGGGGCGCGGCGCGGGCGTGCACCGCTCCGCGCTGTTGCTGATCACCTCGAACCGCGGGCTGTGCGGCGCGTTCAACTCGAACTTGATCCGCGAGGCGCGGCGGCGGCTGGAGGAGCTCGAGGCGCAGGACACCCATACCGAGCTGCATCTCGTCGGGAAGAAGAGCGTCAGCTACTTCAAGTTCACCAAGCGCAATGTCGCGTCGCAGCGCGTCGACATCGGCGACCGGCCGACGCTCGAGCACGCGGCCCAGCTCGCCAAGCCGCTGATGGACCGCTTCTCGGCCGGCGATCTGGACGCGGTGGACATCGTCTTCGCGAAGTTCAACAGCGCGGTGTCGACTCCGCCGACGACGTTGCGGGTGCTGCCGGTGATGCCGCCGGATCGGCGGACCGGCGGATCGGCGGATCGCACGCCATCCGCCCATCCGGCGATCCGCCCATCCGTCAATTACATCCTCAAGCCCTCCGCCGAGGAAATCCTCGACGAGCTGCTGCCACTCTACGTGCAGAATCAGTTCTATCGCGCGCTCGTCGAGACGGCCGCCGCCGAGCACGGCGCGCGGCGCACCGCGATGAAGAACGCGACCGATGCCGGCAGCGACATGCTCACCATCCTGCAACGCACGTTCAATCGTGCCCGTCAAGCTCAGATTACGCAGGAATTGGCGGAGATTGTGGGTGGGGCGGAAGCTTTGAAGGGGTAGTTGTCGGTCATCGGTTATCGGTCGTCGGACCGATGACTGATGACCGATTACCGACAACCAGGAATCATCATGGCAACCAAGACTCAGGAAAAGCACAGCATCGGGAAAGTCGTCCAGGTCATTGGCCCGGTGCTCGACGTCGAGTTCGAGCCGGAGCAGCTGCCCGAGCTCTACAACGCCGTCACGGTGAAGGTGGACTCGGGCCAGCTCGTCGCCGAAGTCGAACAGCACATCGGCCGCAACCAGATCCGCGCGGTCGCGATGAGCTCGACCGACGGCGTCGTGCGCGGCATGGAAGTCGTCGACACGGGCCAGCCCATCACCGTGCCCGTGGGGAAGCCCGCGCTCGGCAGGATTCTGAACGTGATCGGTGAGCCGGTGGACGAAGGGGCGCCAATTCCGAAAGACGCGGAGCGCTGGCCCATTCACCGTGGCACGCCGGCCTTCGTCGATCTCGAGCCCAAGACGCAAGTCTTCGAGACCGGCATCAAGGTCATCGACCTGATCGCGCCGTTCGTCAAAGGCGGAAAGATCGGATTGTTCGGCGGCGCCGGCGTCGGCAAGACGGTCGTCATTCAAGAGCTGATCAACAACGTCGCCAAGGCGCACGGCGGCAAATCGGTGTTCTGCGGCGTGGGCGAGCGGACGCGCGAGGGCAACGATCTCTATCTCGAGTTCCGCGAAGCGGGCATCCTCGAGAACGTCGCGCTCATCTACGGCCAGATGAACGAGCCGCCGGGCGCGCGGCTGCGCGTCGGGCTGTCGGGACTCACCGTCGCGGAATACTTCCGCGACGTCGAAGGCCAGGACGTGCTCGTCTTCATCGACAACATCTTCCGGTTCACGCAGGCCGGGTCCGAAGTATCCGCGCTGCTGGGCAGAATGCCGTCAGCCGTCGGCTATCAGCCGACCCTGGCGACGGAGATGGGGGAATTGCAGGAGCGCATCACGTCGACGAAGAAAGGCTCGATCACGTCGGTGCAGGCGATTTACGTGCCCGCGGACGATTTGACCGATCCCGCGCCCGCGACCGCATTCTCCCATCTCGATGCCACTGTCGTGTTGGACCGCGCGATTGTCGAGCTGGGCATCTATCCCGCGATGAACCCGCTGTCTTCGTCGAGCCGCATTCTCGATGCGCAATACCTCGGCGAGCGTCACTACAAGGTCGCCGTCGAGGTGCAGCGCATTCTGCAGCGCTACAAGGATCTGCAGGACATCATCGCGATTCTGGGCATGGACGAGCTGTCGGAGGAGGACAAGCTGCTCGTCGGGCGGGCCCGGCGCGTGCAGCGCTTCCTGTCGCAGCCGTTCTTCGTTGCCTCCCAGTTCACGGGGCTGGAGGGGAAGTACGTGAAGCTCGAGGATACGATCGCCTCGTTCGAGCGGGTCGTGTCCGGCGAGTTCGACCAGCTCCCCGAGCAGGCGTTCTACATGCAGGGGGGGATCGAGGACGTGGTGGCGCAGGCCAAGAAGATGGCGTCCGCGTGATGCAGGTATCGGTCATTTCGGCCGAGCGAGCCGTGTTTCAGGGCGAGGCGGATGCCGTTGTGGCGCCAGCCTACGACGGGTTGCTAGGGATTCTCCCACATCATGCCCCGTTCATTACCCTGCTCGGCGAGGGAGTCGTGAAAATCACGCGGTCGGGGGAAGTGACCAGATTGCGCGTCGCCGGGGGGTTCCTGCAGGTGGCGGGGGATGTGGTGCATGTCGTTGCCCGAAAGGCGAGTACGGCGGACTATTGACTTCTGCAACACTTTTTCCAACCGTAGACCCGGCTAGTTAGCCCGGTTTACGGCACCTCTCGGTTCTGTGTCGTCTTGTGCAGCACTTCTCTCCTAGGAGGCGGGACATGAAGCGCATTGGCTTGGCAGTGCTTGCAGCAGCGGGCTTTACCATGGCGGTAGCCCGGCCGGTTGCGGCGCAGAGCGGCACGACGCTCGGGGTGGGTGTCGGTCTCACGCTGCCCATGAGTGACTACGGGGACAAGGCCGTTCTCGGCGACAAGATGGGCTTCCATTTCGGCGTCGGCGCCGGTCTGGCGCTTGGCAGCGCGCCGGTGCGGCTCCGCGTCGAAGGTTCGTATACGCAGACCAGCCACCAGGAGGGCGTCGACGGCAACACCAAGCTGATCGGCGGCATGGTCAGCCTCGTGTATCCGTTCTCGACGGCCGGAAGCATCAAGCCCTACGTTCTCGCCGGCGTCGGCTTCTACAGCACGAAGCTCACAATACCGTCAGCGTCGGTTGACACGTCGAAGACGTCCGTCGGCTTCGGCGGCGGCGCTGGCATTCGTTTTCCGATGAGCTCGATGAGCCTGTTCGTGGAAGCGCGCTATCTAACGCAGAAGGCGTTCGACGTCACGTTCGCGCGGCTTCCGATTACGGTGGGCGTCCAGTTCCCGCTGGGTGGCAAGAAGTAAGTTCGGCAGCACGGTAAGCGACCTCAGGCGGCGTGAGCCGCGTCACGGGGCCGCGTGTAAACGATGGCCCGTCAGCACTCTAGCCGGCGGGCCATCGGCGTTTCTGACGGTCGCCACGCTTGACAGAAGATGCCGTCGTTCTTAACGATGTGGCGGTTTTCACCACCCCAACTGGAGGTCCTCGATATGCGGAAGCTCTTCGGCGGGATGGCTTTGGCGGCGCTCGCGCTGTCACTCCCCGCGACGGCGCAAGCCCAGCGGCGGGCAGCCACTGGCGGCGGCGCCACGCACGAATTCGGCGTCGATCTCAGCGCCGCGTACGTCAGCCCCAATACGGCTGGCGTGGACGGCGGAATCTCGATTATCACCCCGGTCGACGTCCGCTTCGGTCTGGTGCCGCGGTCGGGCAAGATCATGTGGGAGCCGCGACTCGGCCTCAACTTCAACACCGTTGGTGGCGAGACACGGTACGTCCTGACGCCCCAGGTCGACCTCCTCTATGCCAACACACCCGGCGGCCATCACCGCGGGATGTTCTTCGCCGGTGGTGCCGGTTTGGTGCTGGGTGATCCGAGCGGCACGGCCAGCGGGACCGCCATTAAGCTCGAAGCCGGCGTCGGCTGGCGGAAACCGTACGGCAGCGGGGCGTGGCGCTACGAAGTGGGGTTCCAATGGGTCTCATCGAGTGACGAGCTGGCGGCGTTTGGTCTCGCGGACTACATCGCCATCGGCGGACGGATCGGCATTTCACTCTGGCACTAAGCCTTCTCTGGTGGCGCGGCGTTCCGGCTGAGATCGGAACGCCGCGCTGTTCGTCGGGTAACCTTCGCACCACATCTCGAGGAGCTGGTATGCGGTGGTTCCGCACGGTCTGTCTGCTGTTCGTTGGCGCCGCAGTGGTCTCCGAGGCCGATGCGCAAGCGACAGGCGTCCCAAGCTTCAACGCACCCTACCGCGCGTTCACCAGATCCGAGTTCGGAGCCGTCATCAGCTTTCCGGACGGGGGCGGCACCGCGTTCGAGGGTGCGTACCGGATCTCGAGCGGCAAGTTCGACCTCGGCTTTCGGGGCGGAATCTTCGATCCGGGAGGGAACGGCGACGCGATCCTGTTACTCGGCACCGAGGCGCGCCAGCGCGTCGTGTCCCACACGGTTGACTTCCCACTCGATGGCGCGCTGATCGTCGGAGTCGGCGGGCAGTTTGTCAGCGGCAACTCCGCGCTCATCGTGCCGATCGGCTTGTCGCTCGGGCGCCGGCTCGATCCGCAGGGTTCCAAGATCAGCATCGTGCCGTACGTTCAGCCGACCGGGTTCTTCGTGGCGGGAAACAGCAACTCCGACTTCCTGTTCGATCTCGGCTTGGGCGCCGATTTCCGGCTGTCGCCGCGTTTCGACGCACGCATCAGCGCGGGACTGGGTGACCTCGAGGGTGTGTCACTTAGCGCCGTGTGGGTGCATTAGGAACCCGGGCTAAGAGCCCGGGCTCGGCGGTCGTGCGCCCTATAAGGGCGCACCCCGCAGCCGAGCGCGCCCTCTCAGGGCGCGTCAACGATTGACTTGGCGAAACGGTTTTCCTACCGTAGGAGCCCAGATCAATGATCAATGATCATTGATCAATGATCATTGACCTTGGAGGATACGAATGAAGCGACTTGCGGTAATCATCGGGCTGATCGCTTGCGTGGCGATGCCCGCGGCAGCGCAGTGGCAGGGAATGCCGGTGTGGAATAATCCGAAGGGCGGCACCGGGGTCACCGTGAACGGCGATCTGGGCTTGCCGAACAGCGACGCGGGCAAGGGCACCGCATTCGGTGCGCGCGCCACGCTCGGGCTGGCCAACATCAGCTTCACGGCTGGCGTTGCGAGCTGGAAGCCGAAAGGGGCTGACGCGAGCACGACCTCGGTCGGTGGCGTGGCGCAGTTCCGGGCCATCGGCGGGAGCCTGATCCCGATCGCGCTCAATATCCAGCTGGGTGCGGGGACCGCGGGTGCCATCAGCAGCGGTGCGGTCATTGTTCCCAAGATGACCAATATCCTCGCCGGCGCCGGCCTCAGCGTGAACGTGCCGACGCCCGGCATCAACATCGAGCCCTACGTGTCGATTTCGAACCGCTGGCACAAACCGACCGGCGCCTCCACGGAGTCGAACATCGGCTGGGTGCTGGGGGCCAACGTCGGCTTCGGGATGCTGGGGCTGCATCTGGCCTACGATTCCGAGAAGCTCAATGACGGCACGACTGCCGGTGTCCTCGGCATCGGCGCCCACGTTGCGCTCAAGGCTCCCATCGGGATGTAACACGCTGTAGCTTAGGGGCGCGCCGTACCCTGCGGGGGGGGCGCGCCCTTTTGCTTCCCGGGAGACTCGTGATTCGTCCTGTAACGCGCGTGGGCCTCGCAGCGCTGGCCCTCACGGTGAGCGGCTGCGCCCTGACGTTCGATGCCCGCGATCTCGGCGTCCCGACTTCCCTCGCCGAGCCTGCGCAGAGCCCGCCGCAGGGTGCGCCATTCCGCGTGACCAGGCACCCCGTCTTCCTGCTCTGGGGGTTGGCCGGCGCATCGCGACCCAACGCGGAGGACGTGCTCGCCGGTCAGGTGGGAACTGGGGCCCGCATCGCGAATCTCCGGATCAAGGTGCGTAGTCGCTGGAGCGATCTGCTCGTCACCGCGCTGACGGCGGGATTGATCAGCCCGCGGTCAGTGACGTTTGAAGGGGTAGTGGTGCCGGGCGGGGGAACGGCGCCCTAATCAGCGATACGGTTTCGATTTCGTCCACACCACGATCACGCCGCACGCCGCATTCGAGCCGCCGAATTCCGCCGGTATCTCGCCGGCCCCGCGATAGACCTCGATACCGTAGATGTCCGCGATGGGCGTGTTTGCATGAAAGGAACGCGCTTCGACGCCGTCGATATACCACGTCGGTGTGCACTGCGGCGTTCGCACCATGACGGCATTGCATTCGAATTCCTGCTGGTTGCATTGGATCCGCACCCCGCGTACCGTGCGCAGGGCGTCGCCCACCGAGCTGTATCCTTTCCTCTTTAATTCGTCCCAGCGGAGGTAGGCGCCGAGCGCGCGGTGGCGCCGCCGTTCAAAATCGGTGTAGCGTGGGGAGAGCGCTTCCGCATGCGCCTCCACGACGACCGCCGGTAACAGGTAACCGTTGAAGTCGAGCGGGAATACGCCTTCGATAGAGCCCGAATCGGGAACACGAACGTCAAAGACGCCGGGCTCATACCCGATACGTTTTATGGTAATTTCGGTCCACCCGGCGGGCAGATGCTCTCCCACCACACGCCCTGCGGAGTCGCTGGTCAGCGTGGGGCCGTCCTTCCCGATGCGCACGGCAGCCCCGGGCACGGGTTTTCCCACCTCGCTATCGATGACTCGGGCACGGAGGGTTTGGGCGCTGGAAGGTCCGGGAATGGTCGTCCCGACCAGTCCAACCAGCAACACGCCGCTAACGCAGACCCCTCTAGCGCGACTCACGATACCGCGTAGTATGGAAGTTCTGGCGGCGGTTTACCAGGGCTGAGCCTCCAAAGTCTGTTGGCCGTCACGTCCGCCCAGCGGACGTGGACCACGGGGGTCGGTGATGCCGTTCTACGATTCTGCGAAGTGCCGTTCCTTCCGCGTCCTCTCTTCCAACCAGAGGCAGCTTATGCACGTTCTCAAGTCGGGTACGCTGCTCGTCGCATGGGCGACGGCAGCGATGCTAGCGCTCAGCGGCACGCCGCTCTGCGCGCAACAGGCGGCAGTGATCAAGGGCCGTGTTACGTCGCAGACGGGTGAGCCGTTGGGCGGCGCCAACGTTATCGTGGCGAACACGAATCTGGGAGCCGTCACGGCCCAGAACGGCACGTACTCCATCTCCATCGGGCAGGAGGCTGCCCGGGGTCAGCAGGTCGTACTGACGGCGCGCTACATCGGCCACAAGCCCCTCGCGCGCACGATCACGCTGACCCAAGGTGAGCAAGAACAGAACTTCGAGCTGTCGGCCGATCCGTTACGGCTCGAGGAGGTCGTCGTCACCGGCGTCGGTGAGGCGACCTCGCTGAAGAAGCTGCCCTTCGCGGTGGCACGCGTCACCGATGAGCAGCTCCAGGCGGTCCCGGGTCAGAGCGCCCTGGCCGCTGTCGCGGGCAAAATCGCCGGCGTGCGTCTCGTGCCGAATTCAGCGCAGCCGGGCGGCGAGCCGTCGCTGCGGCTGCGCGGCGCGACGAGCATCAGCGGGCGTCAGGACCCGCTCATCATCGTCGACGGCGTCATCACGCGCTTCGGCCTCGCCGACGTGTCGGGCCAGGACGTCGAGCGCGTGGAAGTGGTGAAGGGCGCGGCGGCCTCGTCGCTGTATGGCTCCGACGCGGCGAACGGTGTGGTGCAGGTGTTCACCAGGCGCGGCACTGACCTGCCTGACGGTGGACTGCGCGTGACGACCCGCGTCGAAGCAGGCAGCAACAACATGCCGAGCCGGCTGGAGTTCTCCCACTCGAATGCGTGGGAAGTCGACGCCAATGGCGATTACGTCCTGGATGCGGACGGCGCTCGCCAGGTGAAGACCGATCAGATCGCGAACAATCCGTTCAAGGTCTACTACGATCACTGGAACGCGCTCGTGCAGAGCGGGTTGTTCACGACGGCCTACACCTCAGTCGGGCAACGGCAGGGCAATACGAATTACAACGTGTCGTTCGAGAACAACCGCAACCAGGGTGTGATCTTTGGGTTGGGTGGCTACACACGCCAGAACTTCCGGGTCAACGTCGATCACCAGCTGCGCTCGAATGTCGACGCTTCGTTCAGCTCGTTCTATGGCCGGTCGACCAACGGGCGCGCCGCGGAGGGGCAGAACGGCCCATTCTACGGGCTGATGTTCCTCCAGCCCGACGTCAACATCAAAGCGTGCTGCAACCCCGACGGCTCGCCTTACATCGCGAAGATTCCGCTGGGCGGCGACGTCGCCAACGACTTCAACCCGCTCTACGATCTCGCGAATCGCCACATCAACGCGGACCGCAACCGTTTCACCGGTGCCGCCAAGATGCGCTGGCGCATGAACAACTGGCTGCAAGCCGAAGGGAGCTTCGGCTTCGACCAGGAAGGCTATCAATACAAAGATCTGCGCAGTTTCGGCTACTACACCTCGTCGGGGACGCCCACGAAAGGCGGGCTGACGGATTCATCGCGCAACGACTGGCAATCCAACGCCACGGTGACGCTCACGAGCGTGCGGCATTTCGGATCCAACATCACGAACACGACCAAGGTCGCCGCGATTTTCGAAGACCAGCGCAACCAGATGGTGACGACCAACGCGGGATCGTTCAAGCAGGGCGGCGTGCCGGAGTTTTACGCGACTGATCCCACGTCGCTGACAGCGAATTCGTGGGACCAAAGGATTCGCAACGAGAATTTCTACACCGTGACCACGTTCGACATCAATGATCGGTACATCCTCGACGGTCTGATCCGGCGCGACGCGTCATCGTTGTTCGGGCCGGAGAATCGCTGGGCCACCTACTACCGGCTGTCTGGTGCGTGGCGGTTGGGGGAGGACGTCAAGCTTCCCGGTGTGGATGAATTCCGGCTGCGCGCTTCATATGGCACCGCGGGTCTGCGGCCCTGCTTCGATTGTCGTTACGAGATCGTGCAGATCTCGTCGACTGGCAATAACGTCCCGTCGATCCTGGGCAATCCGTTCCTGAAGCCCGCCCGCTCGGCCGAGCTGGAGCTCGGCACGAACCTGGAGTTCGGCGGTTCCCGCTACAGCCTCGAGTACACGTACTCGCAGAAGCAAACCAAAGACCAGATTCTGCTGGTGAACCTGTCCGTCGTCGGAGCGCCACCGGAGGAGACCCCTGCCGGCGGTGGATTCAACCAACAGTGGCAGAACATCTCGGCACTCCGTTCGCGTACGCATGAACTGACGTTCGCCGCCCGCCTGATCAACAACGCCCGCACGAACCTGACCCTCAATATCGTGGGCGACCGCACTCGGCAGGTGATTACGGATTGGCCGCTCGGGTCGCGGCAATATGGCTTCGAGCAGATGCCCCGCACGTTCTTCCTGGGGAGGGGCTCCGACCTCGGCGTGATGTACGGCAACCACTGGGTGCGGAATGTCAGCGAGCTCTATGACGATCCCGCCAAGGCGGCGCTGCAGGGTCCCGGCCAGGCGTGGAGTCCCGACTCGGTGATGATCAACGAAGATGGCTACGTCGTCCGCAGGAGCGCGTACGGCACGCCGAACGAGCGAGCCATCAAGTACGTGTATTGCAAACTGCCCGGGGTCGGTGGCAGTTGTGCCATCACCGATAACTTCGTGCGCATCGGGAATGCCAATCCCGATTTCAATCTGAGCTTTGGCCTCAACTTCACTCGCGGTCCGCTGTCGGTGAATGCGTTGCTCGATTGGTCGCATGGCGGCGATCTGTACAACGGAACGCGGCAATGGGCGTTCCAGGCCACCCGCGACAAGGTTCAGGATCAGGCCGCCAAGCCGGCAAACGATGCAACATGCGGAGTCGTATCCGATCCGATGCCGTCGTGCCCGCGCAAGGCGCTCGGCTATTACGGTGTGGGGTTCTACAATGGTCTCGATCCGAACGACTACTTCGTGGAGGACGCATCGTACGCCAAGCTGAAAGAGCTGAGCGTGCAATACACCTTCTCACGCAGTCAGCTGCGGTCGATCGGGCTGCACGCGCTGTCCGAAGTGCGGCTCGGGATCATCGGCCGGAACCTGTTTAAGATCACGAAATACTCGGGGCTGGACCCGGAGGTCTCGGGCCTCTTTGGCGACCCGTTCCAGGTCAGGATGGACTGGTTCCAGTATCCACAGTTCCGGACCTACTCGGCCGTCGTCGAGATCACTTACTAGGAGGCGACCCCAATGCGCTCATTTCGAGACATTCCTATGCTGCGGGCGTCGACTCTCGCCGTCCTCGTGACGGCCGCGGTGCTGACTGGTGGATGCGACATGAACACCACGAATCCCAACGCCCCCGACACCAAGCGGGCCTTCAGCACTCCGGAAGGACTGACGCAGCTCCTTAGCGGCGCGATTCAGACTTGGGTCGGAACCCGCGACAACTACCAGGTCATGCCGCTGACGGCAATGGCGGACAACTACACCGCGTCGTGGAACAATGCGGCAATCCGGTTTTACAGCTCGGTGGGGTCCGATTGTGCCTCGCGCTGCGGCTGGACGAACAGCGCGACCGCGCCCGAAGCGGCAGGCGGTCCTACCGTCGAGGCGCAATGGTACGGCTATTACTCGGTGCTCAATGCCGCGACACTCGTCGTCTCGCGGAGAGTCAAGGATTCACTCTGCTTTGATGACGATTGCTCGGCCGATAGTACCAAGACGGCGCGCGTCATGACGATCGCGAAAATGCTGCAGGGGTTTGCGCTCGGCGCCATCGGGAATATGTATGACCAAGGGTTCGTTCTCGACGAGAACACAGATTTGACAGACCCTACGGCAATCGCGTTCAGTACCCGGGTTCAGATGCGTGATGCCGCGATCGCGAAGCTGAACGAAGCGTACGCGTACGCTGGAGCCTTGCCGTGGAAGACCGAGGCCGATTGGATGGGGATTGGTGGGGGGAAGGTATACACCAACGTGCAGATTCAGCAGGTGATTCGTACGGCGCAGGCTGAGCTGTTGGCGACGTTCCCGCGCTCGGCGGCGGAGAATGCCGCCGTCGACTGGGCACAGGTTGCGACGTATGCGTCCCAGGGCGTCAGCTCGGGAACGCCGTTCCACTGGGACTATTACGTCGACATCACCAACCGCGAGTGCGGATTGGAGTGCGTCAAGAACTGGGGCAACTCGATCGGCACGATGCGGGTCGACACCCGCGTGGCCAAGATGTTGGATCCGCTTACGCAAGAAGATCCCTGGACCGGCGCTCCAGGCACGGTGAAGAACCCGAATACACGGGTCACGGCGGCGATCGTAGGAAGCCCCGTGGCTCAAGCGGTGACGCCCCTGTCAATGAACGGCATCATCGTGGGAAGAACGATCGAGATCGGCTGCCCGAACATTCTGCCATGCAAGAACGGTGAGTACGTCACGGTGACGGCCGTGACGCCAACCACATTCACCGGGGTCGTCGCGAAGGACCACCCAGCCCCGACGACGCTCAGCGCTGCGGTCACGGCCGATACCGTGCCGGTGACCGCGACGCCTGCGCTGATGGCGGGAATCGATACGGGGTCGTATTTGATGATCGATAGCACGGAAAGCGTGACGGTGAGAACGATCACGGCGACGACGTTCACGGCGCTGTTCAAGAAGGATCACGCGTCGGGAGCGTCGGTTGCCGAGGCCGTGCATCGCAATAATGGGAGCAACGGCAATCCCTGCCCGTTCGGGTCTCTTGACAAGCGAGTGGGTGACGGCAGCTACGGTCCCACGAACAATTTCAACGGATATTCAACGAGGGCCGAGACTCCGAACGCCGGCACCGACTATGCGTGCTCCGCGGTGGCAATTTTCCCGGCTGCTCGCGGTCAGTATCACCAGAGCAACATGCAGCACGTTCGTTATCACGCGCTGGCGAGTCGGGGAGAAGATTTGCCCACTGATGATGGGACAGGCCAGGACCCGATGTTTACGGAGCAGATGAACGATCTGCTTTGGGCCGAAGGCCTGATTCGAAGTGGTGGGGACAAGGTGTTGGCGGCAGGAAAGATCAACAACAGCCGCAACGGCCGGGGTGGTCTGCCCGCGTTGACGGGTGCAGAAGCCGACACGGTGCTGTACGACGCGCTGCACTACGAGCAGGAAATCGAGTTCATGGGTCAGGGTGCGACGGCGTTCTTCAACCGGCGCCGCGTTGATGGGCTGATTCTCAACACGCCCCGTCATATGCCGGTACCGGCGAAGGAGCTGGACATCCTCCAGCGTGCTGTCTACACCTTCGGTGGAGGAACCAGTCCGGATATGGCGCCGCCGGTCGGTGGCGCAGCACGGCGTGAGACAGTGGAAGACCGCTACCGCGCCCTACAGGCGTTGCGGCCTCACGGCTCGTTCCTGAGCGGTACCTTGTACTGAGAGTAACGGCTGGTTGATGCAGAAATCGGGGCGGGAGCAATCCCGCCCCGATTTTTTACGGCAACGGGGCGCGAGCAATAACTTCGCGCTCCCCTTTCGTGAGGGGAATCATCTGCGGGGCCCGACCCGGCCAGCGAATCCAGAGACCGATCGGGTCGCCGGCTCGTCCGAGAACTTGTAGGGCGCCATTCTGCGACCAGTAGCCCGAGCCTGCCTGGACTTCGCGCATGGGCCCGTCGCCGGTCGTATAACGCAGCCGCAATTGCGTCCCGATTCCCGTGGGGTTGCCCGACGGGCCGAGTAATCGCACGCGGAGCCCCGGCGTCGCGCCGACATTATGGAAGAGCCGGGTCGGGGCGGCGTTCTGGCTGACCGCGAGATCGAGCCGGCCGTCTCCGTCGTAATCCGCATACGCGGCACCACGCTGCTCGCCGTAGACAACCAGGCCGGAGCTCTGCCCCGCGACGGGCTCGAGCCCTCCTTCGCCATCTCCAAGCATCAGCAGGCTACGGCCGGCATCGAAGCGTGGCGTATCGATCTCGGTCGCGAAGAAATTTTGCGTGAGGAAGACGTCTTCATTTCCGTCGCCATTGAAATCGGCTATGCCCGCATAGAACGCCGGGGCCAGTTGTGCCGCGTCGGGAAGGGGGTGTGCCTCGAAGTGATCGCCGCGATTCAGAAACACCATGTGATCCAACGTCGTCACGCCGAGGCGTGCGGCTTCGGGAGCGGCCGGCCCCAGCACCCCATCGACGCCGGCATCGGCATACGCCGCGAACGTCCGCAGTCGCATGCTGGCGCCCGGAAATGCTTGCGTGAGCCGGTCGAACGTCAAGAGCGGGGCGATAGCGTGAATGCGCGGATCTTCCTGGGCAGGGAGGATGTCGGGGCGCCCCCCTCCGGTGAAGAAACCGACGAACAGGAACAACGGGCGCGTCTCAGTCGCGCGAGCGTCGGTATTTCGGCCCCAGCTCGTCGCAACGATATCGAGCCGGCCGTCGCCATCGAGATCGCCGGTGGCGAGTCCGTTCCAGCGACTGTACACGCGCGCCAGACCGGGAAACTGCGCCGGCGTAAATCGTCCGTGATCGTTCAGAAAAACCCGGATCGTGCCCCATTCGATCGCCAGGAGCAGATCAGGATCGCCGTCGCCGTCGATGTCGGAGAACAGCACCGCCGAGATCATGCCCAGCCCGGCAAACAGGGCCGTGTTCGCGCTGTCGAGCACGAGCTTCCCGTCCCGGTTGTGGTACAGGTGCGACGCCGGTGACAGCGGATAGCCGGCCGGATAGATCCTGCTGCCTACGAACAGATCGAGGGTGCCGTCGCCATCATAGTCAGCCAGCGCGAGGGGTCCCACGCTGGCGGTGTCGCCGCCGATCAACGGCGTCACCGCACCAGTCCGCGGTGAATACGCGACGACGCTCGCCATGGTGCGGGCTTCAGTCGTGTTCGCAGCTTCATAGGCGGCCACACCGGCGAGCGCGATCGATGCTCCCCGTCCGTCCGGCCAGCCGAGAATGGTGGTGAGATCGCCGCGGGCCGGCGGTGGATGCACGGCCGACGGCTGCAGTCGCGTGCCGGTGTTATGGAAAAATGCGATCCTACCGGTGCGTCCCGCGCCGACGATCAGGTCTTCCTTGCCGTCGCCATCGAGATCGACCCATGCGACGCCAGGACCGAGCTGGCTGAAGGAGTTCGGCAGCAGCGGCTGGCGCTGGTAGTCATCGAAGTACGGCTCGACGTGTTGGTGGCCGCCAAGTTGAGACGAGATGTCTTCGAAGAGCGCGTGCGTCGTACGTCGTGCGTCGTGCGTGCGCACTGAATGCTGCGCTTCGGCGGGCTCGGTGATCTCGTATTCCCGATTCGGCACCGCGCTGTCGATTACGCTGCGCCCGCCGTCGCGCCACTCGACTTCGATTCGGACATGCGCCGCGGCGCCGGTGGCGAACGTCAGGCTCGCGTCGGAGCTCGACAGGTACAGCCCGCCGGCCACCATCTCCCGTTGCTGCAACGGCGCAGGACCGTCCAGCACCCGCACGCGGCTACCGATGCCCGCGGTGTTCGGCGCGGCGCCGCGCAGGCGAAGAGCGATTCGTGGCGCCGTGGCATCGTTCCGGAGGACGGCCGCGGGCTGGCCGAGCCGGTTGATCACCACGTCGAGATCGCCGTCGCCATCCAGGTCCGCCAGCGCCATGCCGTGCGAGATGTCATCGCCGATATCGAAGTGCCACGCCTTGCTCGCGTCTTCGAACGTCAGGTCGCCGCGATTGCGGAACGCGACGTTCGGCAGATCGAGACGCGGGTATTCGAAGAACATGCGCCGCCAGTCGATTTGATGCAGCGTTCGGCGCAGCCGGTACTGCGTGTCGCCATCCATCACATCCCAGATGTGTCCGGTGCCGATGAGAATGTCTTCCCACCCGTCGAGATCCACGTCAAGGAAGACCGTAGACCAGGACCATCCCGAGCGGCCCACCCCTGCAAACCGGGCGACTTCGGCGAATGTCCCATCGCCGCGGTTCAACTGGAGCGTATTGCGCTGCATTTGCGGCCGGTCGGCCCCGATCCCCGGCTGCTTCACTACCGCTGTGTGCGTCGGGATCTGCGTCTTGAGGCGGCGCGTGTCGGCGCTCATCATGTCCACTTCGAACAGATCGGGATAGCCGTCGCGATTCACGTCCCCGACTGCGACCGCCATGCCGGAGTTGCTCGTCGCGCGCATGGCGTACCAGGGAATCAGTCGAAACCGCCCGTGGCCGTCATTGATCCAGCACTCGTCGGGATCTTCGAAATCGTTGGCGACATAGAGGTCGGGCGCGCCGTCGCCATTGAGATCGGCGAACACGGCCGCGAGTCCGAAGTCCTCACGCTCTTGCGCCAACGGCACCCCCCGGTCGTCCACGAAGCGGGGGTTGTGCGCCATGGGCTCGCGGACAAAGTGCCCGGCGCCATCGTTCAGGTAGAAGAAGTCCGGATCGGCACGCTGCTGGAGGCTGACCCCGCCCAGGTCTTCACGATCCACCACCCTGTAGTCGCGGCGGTACTGCTCTTTCACCTCGTAGTGACTCGGTCCGAGCTGCCGGGTGACGTTGCTGAACGCCCGCTCCTGGGGCGACATCCGGTCGAGCGTCGTGTAGGCCTTGTTGTTGGCTAGGTACAGATCGAGATCGCCATCGCCATCCACGTCGGTGACCGCAATCGTCATACTGCCCGCCCGGTCCGTGAGGCCCGCGGTCTGCTCCGTGAAATGGCCCTTTCCGTCGTTCACGAACAACGCGTTCGGCCCGCCGAGGGAGACGAGCAGGAGATCCTGGTCGCCGTCGCCGTCGACGTCGGCAAAGGCGCATCCTGTCGCATAGCGGCCCGGCGCCGCGACGCGGGCACTCACCGTGACGTCTTCGAACCGCCAGTCGCCGAGATTGCGATACAGCGCGCTCGGACCTTCCGTGCGGGCCAGGAAGACATCAGGACGGCCATCGCCATCCACATCGGCGAGACACACGCCGGCGCCTTGCGCGAGCTGGCGATTGTGCACGAGCAGGGAATCGCTGACGGTGTTGGTGAACGCGATGCCGGTCTGCGACGGACCGAGCAGCGTGAATCCGGGGGTGAGCCCGGTGCGGGGGACGTCGAGTGCGCGCCACCGGTAACCCGTCTCGTCATGCCAGGGGGTGGCGATTGAGGAAGAGTTACGATTACATGCCGCGACCAGTACGATAAGAAAGAAAGAGACTACGTCCCCGCTCATGATGTTCCCACCCTGAAGGGTGGGCCCCATCGACGTCGCGACGGCTCTCAACTCCGGACGAGCCCCTGTACGAGGGCCGTCGTTCGCTCCGAGGCGCCCCGTCCGTCCGCTACCACCTGTTTCGCCGCGTTCCCGGCGTTGCGGCGGGCATCCGGATCGTGGTGCCACACCAGCCACTGTGAGTGCAGCGGATGGCGGGCATCACCGGGCAGCGCGACGGCGCCTCCCTGCTCGAGTAACAGCGCAGCGTCCCGGCTCATGCGCCAGTGGGGGCCGAAGGCGATCGGCACGCCGAACACGGCCGGCTCGAGCACCGAGTGCAACCCGGCCCGATGGAAGCCGCCGCCAACGAACGCGGCGTCGCCGAGGGAATAGAGATCGGCGAGAATCCCGACGCGATCGACGACGATCACCGGACCCGCCTTGGCATGCTCCAGTTGCGACAGTCGCACGGGTCGCGGCAGCTTGAGATGGCGTAACCGCTCCGCGATGGCGGCGAGGTGATCCGGGTTGGGCTCGTGCGGGGCGAGCAGCAGTCGCGCGGTCGGCAGCTGATGCAGCAGATCCGCGAACGCCGGCAACAGCGCCGCTTCGTCGGAGGGCCACGTGGAGCCCGCCACGATCGTAAACGTCTCAGGGGACGTCGCCGCCAGGCGCGCCAGCGGCTCGCGCGTCCGGTCCAGCCGCGCCGCGCGCTCCGCCACGCTGTCGTAGCGCGTGTCGCCGGTGACGGCGATCGCGTCCGCGCGAGCCCCGAGCAGCTCGAGGCGCTCGCCGTCCTCCTCACTGATCGTGCCGACGCGGTCGAGCGCCCGGTAGGCCGGCGCCGACCACTGCCGCGTCGGCCAGCGCAGCCGGGAGCTGTGCGGCGCCACCGTCGCGGAAATCAGGCCCAGCTTCACGCCGCGCCGGGCGGCGGCCAGCGTCAGCTCCGGCCACACGTCCAGCTTGCTGAAGACGAGCGCGTTGGGCTGCAGCGCGTCGAGCACGGCCGCGACCTCCGAGGGACGATCGAGCGGCAGGTAATCGGCGACGTCCACCGGCAGATTCTTCGCGAGGCGTTCGGCGGACGGAGAGAAAAACGTGAACGCGAGCTGCCAGTCGGGGTGCTCGGCGCGCAGCGTCTCGAGCACGGGCTTCGCCTGCAGCCCCTCGCCGACGGAGGGAGCATGCATCCACACCAGGGGGCGGCGCGTGTCGCGCTGCGCCGCGGCCCATGCCGCAAGACGGGCGGCCAAACCGCGCCGCCCGTCCAATCCCCGTGCCATCTTCTTGTCAAAGCGCGCGACCAGCGGGGCCGCCCGCGTAGCCATATGGACGCTCAGCCGGTACAGGAACGAGGGACGACTCACTTGGACGAGCGCGTGCGCACGGCGTACACCGAGTCCAGCAAGTGGCGCATGGGATCGGGGGTGTAGGGGGCACCCTCGAGCAGGCCACCCTCGATATAAAAGGAAGGGGTGGCGTGGGCGCCGGAGCGGGCGGCGCGCTGCGCGTCGAGCTCCACTTCCTGGCGCGCGCTTCCCTCGTTGAGGCACGCGAGCAGCTTCGCCTTGTCCGTCCCGGCCCGCTGCGCCAGGGCGATCAGGGTCGCGCGCGGCTGGGCGAGCTTGGCCCAGTCGTCCTGCTGCTGATAGAGGGCGTCATGCATAGGCCAAAACCGCCCCTGCCGGCCGGCGCACATGGCGACCTCCGCCGCCGCCGCCGCATTGGGGTGGATGCTCGTGAGCGGAAGGTTGATGAAGACCCACCGCACTTTTCCGGTCTGGATGTACTCCCGTTCCAGGGTGGGCAGGACCGTCACCGCGAACAAGCGGCAGGCGGGACACTGGAAGTCCGCCATCTCGTAAACCGTGACCGGGGCATCGGGACGCCCCTTGGAGCGCCGCGCGAGGGGGTC
>DASPXJ010000159.1:0-6875 GCA_035637355.1 Gemmatimonadales bacterium | reverse complement strand
CAGATGGCGCGGACGATCAACCGGGCGACGACGTCGGCGCATCGGGTGTTCGAGGTGCTCGACACCGAGCCCGAGATTCGTGAAGTGCCGGAGCCGGTGCGGCTGGAGCCGGTGCATGGCCGGGTGACGTTCGAGCACGTGACGTTCGGGTACGATGGCGTCCGGCAGGTGTTGCGCGGCGTGAGCTTCGACGCCGCGCCCGGAGAGTTGATCGGGCTCGTCGGCCCGTCGGGCGGCGGCAAGACCACGATCGCGAACCTGATCGCGCGCTTCTACGACGTGACCGGGGGAACGATTCGAGTCGACGGGATCGATATCCGGCGCCTCGATACGGGGCACTACCGCCGGCAGATCGGGATGGTGCTCCAGGATCCGTACCTCTTCCACGGTACGGTGCTGGAGAACATCCGCTACGGGTTGCCGGAGGCGCCGCTGAGCCAGGTGGTCGCGGCGGCGCAGGCGGCAAATGCCCACGACTTCGTCACCAAGCTGCAGCACGGCTACGACACGGTGGTGGGAGAGCGGGGGCACACGCTGTCGGGCGGGGAGCGGCAGCGCGTCTCGATCGCCCGCGCGATCCTGCACGATCCGCGGATCCTCATTTTGGACGAGGCGACGAGCAGCGTGGATACGGAGACGGAGCGTGAGATCCAGCAGGCGCTCGAGCGACTGGTGGCGGGACGCACCGTGTTCGCCATCGCGCACCGGCTCTCGACGCTGCGCAAGGCGTCGCGGTTGTTCGTGATCGAGGACGGCCGGCTGGTGGAGCACGGCACGCATGCCGAGCTGCTCGCGCAAACAGATGGGATGTACCGGCGCTTATACGAGCTGCAGCTGCAGCTCCAATAGAAAGGAGGCTCCATGACGCTGGTCGTGGCGGAGAAAATGCAGGCTTTCGTTTTGGAATGGCGAGATGATGGTTCGTTATGGGCAGTGCGAGACGACAGCGAGCGGGCAGTTTCCGTGCGGCGCTGCTTCCCGTGGACGGAGCCCGCGCGGCACCTGTCGCTGCGGGATGCCGACGAGGAGGAGTTCGCCTTCGTCCGGGATCCGGCGGACCTCGACGCGCGCTCCCGCGCGGCGCTGGAGATGGCGCTCGCGGTGGCGGGGTTCGTGTTCGAGGTGACGCGGGTGCTCGAGATCGATGAGGAAGTCGAGATTCGCCATTGGCGGGTCGAGACGCAGCAAGGTCCGCGCGCGTTCCAGACGAGGCTCGATGACTGGCCGCGCACGCTCCCGCATGGAGGGTTGCTGATTCGTGACCTGGCGGGGGATCTGTATCACCTCGGCAGGCCGGGGGCATTGGACCGCCACAGCCGGGAACTGCTGTGGGCGTTTGTTGATTGACGAAGGTTGGACGGTTGGAAGGTTGGAAGGAAAACCTTCCAACTTTCCAACTTTCCAACATTCTACCGCTGGCACTTCGAACAATACGTCGTCTGCCGCAAATCGATCTTGTGTGTCTTAATCAGCTTCCTGCCGCACCGCACGCATTTTTCCCCACCGCGACCGTACACGCGGAGCTCGAATTGGAACCGGCCGCGCTCCCCGGTGCCCGTGCGATAGTCGCGCAGCGTCGTGCCCGACGACGCGAGCGCTCGTTGCAGCACATCGACGATCGCGGCGTGCAACCGCGCGAACTCTTCGAGCGACAGTTGGTTTGTCGGCTTCGACGGATCGAGCAGGGCGTCGAACAGCGCTTCGTTGGCGTAGATGTTTCCCACTCCCGCCAGGCGCCGCTGGTCCATGATCGCTTTCTTGACCGCCGTGCGCGTGCCCTTCAGGCGATCCGCAAAGACGAACGGCGTGAACGTCTCCTCCAGCGGCTCGGGGCCGATGCGTCCCGTGTAGCGAATCCAGCCTTTCTCATCGAGCAGCCAGATCGTGCCGAGCCGCCGCACGTCGCGATAGACGAAGCGGCGTCCATCACTCAGGGTGCAGATGAGGACGGCGTACTTCGCTTGCTCCGGGGTGAGCGGCTTGTCGTGGACGATCAGAGAGCCGGTCATGCGCGGCTGGATGATCATGCGGTGGCCGGATGACAGCCGAATGACGGCGTGTTTGGCGCGGCGGGAGACCTGTTCGATGGTGTTGCCGCGCAACGTCTTGATCAGGCGCGGCTTGGAGACCTGGCGCAGCACATCGGATTTCTTCAGCTCCACGCGCGCGATGCGACACCCCTCGAGCCGTCGGGCGATTTCGCGGACGATCGTTTCGACTTCAGGCAGTTCCGGCACGCTGGATCTCGCGCCAGGCGACGTCGCGCCGCCAGGTCTTGCCTTCGAACGCAATCCGCTCGGCGGCCGCGCGGCTCGCGGTCGCCGCGTGCGCCACCGTCGTGCCGAGACCGGTCACACTCAGCACACGGCCACCGGCTGTACGCAATCGTCCCTCGTTGTCCCGGGACGTGCCCGCGTGGAAGACGATCACGTCATCCCCGAGCTCCGCCGAGTCTGGGAGCCTGATCGCCACGCCCTTTTCCGGATTGTCGGGATACCCGCGCGCGGCCAGCACCGTGGTGACCGCGGCCCGCTCGGTCATCAACACCTGCTGGGTGGGCAACGGATTCCAGCGTCGCTGCGCGATCGCGATGAGATGCTCGGTGAATCCGGGCAACAGCGCGGGCAGCAGCGCCTGCGTCTCCGGATCGCCGAAGCGCGCATTGAACTCGAGGACCGACGGCATGCCGTCGGGCAGAATCATCAAACCGGCATAGAGCACGCCTTCGTAGGGAGACCCCTGCGCCGCCACCTCGCGCAGCGCCGGCTCGAAGACTTCGGCGCGCACCCGCGCGAGCAACGGCTCCGTGGCGATCCCGACGGGACAGTACGCACCCATGCCGCCGGTGTTCGGCCCGGTGTCGCCCTCGCCGAGCCGCTTGTGATCCTGCGCGGGCGGCAGCATCACGATGCGCTCGCCGTCGGTCAGTGCGAGCACCGATAACTCCTCGCCCTCCAGAAACTCCTCGACGAGGACCTCTCGGCCGGCGTCACCCAGAGAGCCATCGAGCATGGCGCGCACCACGTTGGCGGCCTCGATGCGGGTCTGGCAGACGACGGCACCTTTCCCCGCGGCGAGTCCCGATGCCTTCACGACGAGCGGCTCGGCGTGATCTCCGATGTACTCGAGGGCAGGCCCCATTCCGACGAACGTGGCACTGGCCGCCGTACGTACGCCGGCGCGCCGCATGACTTCTTTTGCATATGCCTTCGACGACTCGACGCGTGCGGCGGCGGCCGTCGGCCCGAACACGGCGTGCCCCCCGTCCCGCAGGCGATCCACCAGGCCTGCGGCGAGCGGGGCTTCGGGACCCACGATCGTGATGTCGATGTCGTGTTGCTGGACGGCCGCGACGAGATCGTCGATCGCGGTGGCGGAGATGGGGAGGTTGCTCGCGAGAGTCGCGGTACCGGGATTCCCGGGGGCTGCAAAAATGTCGGTGTCGGAGGCGTCGCGCCGCAGCGCCCAGCAGAGGGCGTGCTCGCGGCCGCCGCCTCCGACGACCAATACTCTCACTTCTTCTTGAATGCGTCCGAAAACGCCTGGGCGGCTCGCTTGGCGGAGTCCACCACGTCGTTCACGACTGCCTTGGCTTCCTTCATATAGTGGTCACGCGCCTCATCGATGTCCTTGTCGATCGGCCGGTTCTCGGCGTCCGGGCCGCGGCGGGTGTACTCGCCGTTCAGGATGCGCTCGTAATGGCCGGCTTCGATCCAGCGTTGCAGCTCGGCGGCGCGCAGCGTACTGAACGGATGCGTGCGTTCGAGTGTGTTCAGGATCTGGAAGATCCGGTCGAGCGCGCCACCCGTCTCCTCGTATTCCTTCGCCTGGATCAGGAACTCGTTGAGGTCCATCTGCTTCATGTCGCCGCCGCCCGCCATCTTGAGATGCATGCGCATGGCGGCGTGAGGATCCTGGACCGCCAGGAGACCCGCGCGATCGGAGGAGAGCTCGCTTTTGCGGAACCACTCGAGCAGCGCGATCCGGATCGGCAGCAGGGCGATGCCCGCCAGGAACGGCAGGGTGGAAAAACTGAAGTTGAGGATCAGGATCAGGATCGTGACATAGAGCGCGTGCCCGCTCATCACGTGGCCCAGCTCGTGGCCCAGGAGCGTCCGCATTTCGTCGTCATCGAGCAGCTTCAACGCACCGGAGTTAATGACGATGAACGGCCGGTCCATCCCGTAGGCGCCGGCGTTGACGAACGGCGTCTGGGAAACGAACAGCTCGGGCCGGGGGTCCCAATCCATCGTCGTCAGCACGTCGGTGTACAGCTCATTGAGTCGCGGGAACTGCTTCGGCCCGACGCGCACCGCGTCGGCCTGGAACAGCAGGCGGATGCCGCGCTCGCCGATGAATCCGTAGATCTTCTTGACCACGAGGTCGAACCCGGGGACCGAGCGCAGCGACTGCAGCGCCGCGCGATCCGCCGGATGCTCCCACGAGACGGAAGCGATCTGGGTCAAAGCTTTCCGCGGACGCGCCGCGGGAAGGTTGTTCGTTGGCTGTGTCATGCCTATCTCCTGATTGGATTCCCACCCGTACGGTGTGCAGAATCCCGTGTTTCGGTACGGTTAGTCGTCCGCTAGCGCCTGATCCAGGTCCCCGATCAAATCCTCCACATCCTCGATCCCGACGGACAGCCGGACCAGGCTGTCGGTCAGCCCCATGCGGCGCCGCATCTCGGGCGGCACGCTGGCGTGGGTCATGGACGCCGGATGCCCGATGAGGCTCTCGACCCCTCCCAGCGACTCGGCCAGGGCGAAGATCCTGGTTCGCTCGACGAAGCGACGGGCGAACGCGGCATCGCCCAGCTCGATGCTGATCATCCCCCCGAATCCCTTCATCTGACGGGACGCGAGCTCGTGCTGCGGATGTGACCGCAGGCCGGGATAGTATATGCGCTGCACCCGTGGATGCTGCTCCAGCCACTCGGCGACCCGGCGGCCGTTGGCATCGTGCTGGCGCATGCGCAGCGCCAGCGTCTTGGTGCCGCGCAGCGCCAGCCAGCAGTCGAACGGCCCCGGCACCGCGCCGGACGAGTTCTGAATGAAGCCGAGGCGCTCCGCGAGGTCGTCGCGGCTCGTCACCAGCATCCCGCCGACCATGTCGGAGTGGCCGTTCAAGTACTTGGTGGTCGAGTGGAGCACGATGTCGGCGCCGAATTGCAGCGGCTGCTGGAAGTACGGTGTGGCGAACGTATTGTCGACGACGAACAGCGCCTTGGCCTTGCGTGCGATCTCGCCGGTCGCCTTGAGATCACACAGTCGCATCATCGGGTTGGTGGGCGTCTCGGCGTAGACGATCCTGGTGTTCGGCGTGACCGCGGCCGCGACGGCTGCGGTGTCGCCGCCGTCCACGAACGTGAACGTGAGTCCGAGCCGTGCCCAGATGTGCGTCATCTGCCGGTGCGACCCACCGTACACGTTTTCACCGCTCACGACGTGATCGCCCGCCGACAGCAGCTTTATCACGGCGTCGAGCGCCGCCAACCCGGAGCCGAACGCGAATCCGTGCAGGCCGCCCTCCAGCGCGGCCACGTTGCGCTCGAGCGCCTCGCGCGTGGGATTGCGGGTGCGGGCATACTCGTAGCCCTTGTGACGCCCCAGTCCCTCCTGGATATAGGTGGAGGTCTGGTAGATGGGCGTCATCACCGCGCCGCTTAAGGGATCGGCTACATACCCGGCGTGCACGGACCGAGTCGCAAAGCGGTGCGCGAGATCGTGTTCTGCGACACGCGTCATGGCCGGAACGTAAGGGCCGCTTCCGCCAGGGGCAAGCGACACATACGTTAGGCACGCGATGCCACCGTTCTCAGGAATGCGTTGTCTCGTCGTCGACGACGAGCCGCGGCTGCGCCGGGTGCTGGTGCGCCTGCTCGAAGGCGAAGGGTTCGCGTGCGCGGAAGCGGGCTCGGGCGTCGAGGCGCTGCAGGAGCTGGAGAAGGGCGCGGTGCCGCTCGTCATCTCCGACCTGCGGATGCCGGAGATGGACGGCGTGACGCTGCTGCGCGAAATCATCTCCCGCTGGCCCGAGACGGCGGTGATCGTGGTGACCGCGGTGGCCGAGGTCGAGAGCGCCGTCGCGTGCCTGCAGATGGGTGCCCTGGATTACGTGGCGAAGCCGTTCCATCTCGATGAAGTTCGCGCGCGCGTGTCACAGGCGCTGGACAAGCGCCGGCTCATCATCGAAAACCGCACCTACCAGCACGGCCTCGAAGAGCGCGTCGAGGCACAGGCGCGGCGCATCGAAGAGCTGTTTCTCGAAGGCGTGCACGCCCTCGTGTATGCGCTCGAAGCGAAAGACGCGTACACGCGCGGCCACTCGATGCGAGTCGCGAATTACTCGGTCGCGATCGCCCGCGCGCTGGACCTCGATAGCGATCTCATCGACACGATCGCGCTCGGCGCCGAGCTGCATGACGTCGGGAAGATCGGCGTGAGCGAGAGCGTGCTCCACAAGGCGGGAAAGCTGTCCGATGCCGAGTACCGTCACATCATGGAGCATACCGTGATCGGGGCGCGCATTCTCGGGCCGCTGATGCGTGATGCGCCCGGGGCGCTGGCGATCGTACGGTCGCACCACGAGCGAATGGATGGCTCGGGGTCCCCCGACGGTCTCAAAGGCAATTTGATCCCGTTCGAGGCCCGGTTGGTGAGCGTGGCCGATGCCTTCGACGCGATGACGAGCGTGCGGCCCTACCGGCCCTCGCTGTCGGTCAGCCATGCGATGCGCGAGCTGGAAGAAGGAAAGGGGGTGCAGTTCGACCCGGAGATCGTCCAGGCGTTCCTGCGCGCCTTCGCCGAGCAGACCGCGCTACCCATCCCGACCCCTCAGCTGCAGCCGCTGCGCCTGCCGACGCGAGCCATGGAAGC
>DASPXJ010000158.1:0-18857 GCA_035637355.1 Gemmatimonadales bacterium | reverse complement strand
TTATCGCACCGACATTTGGGAATGCTGCCTAACGGACCGCGCGTAAGCTGCGGGCGCGAAGCTCGCGGGCGTGCCGCACGCTCATTTCGTCACGCGTCCTCAACGGGTGCACAAATAGAACTCTACCCTACTTGGCCGCGCCCGCCAGCTTCACGCGCTTGTTAGGCCGCGGCGGTGGGACCACGAGGACCTCCGCGCCGAGGGCGGGTAATCGCGTAGATGGCTAGGCCTAGGGCAAAGGCGATGGTGACGCTAACGAGGACTGATGCACCGAAGAGACGCACGAGGAAATACGCCCCGACACCCGCAAACCCGGAAATGAGCCGCCAGTCTACGCGCATGAGACCTCCGGACGCGGGAGCGCCGTCGGCCTAACGGACCGCGCTTAAGCTGCGGCGCGCTGAAGAAAGATTCATTCCCTAATCTACGCGCGCCGCCAGCTTCAAGCGCTTGTTAGGCAGCCACCTGCGGCAGCCGCCCGCGCTCCTCAACTGTTCTCCTGGGCCCAGAACACGTACGCGAAAGCGACAGGGCCCGCGTTCCCCATCAGGAGGCCGGCGCAGACAGCCATCTGAGCGAGGACACCGGTGAAGTGGAGGCTGGCCAAGGTAAGTAGGAGCCCGTCGAAGTAGACGAAAAAACAATCGAGGCCCAGCAGGCGAGCCCGTCGGCGCCAGATCACATCGTCGGCCGCCCGCTCCCGCGCCCGGCGGACCTCTGTGGCGATTCGTTCCTTGGACAGAACCAAGAGCGGAGGCATGGGCTCGTCTCGTGGCTGCCTAACGGATCGCGCTTAAGCTGCGGCGCGCTGAAGAAAAAGGTGTCATTCAATATCCTACGCGCGCCGCCAGCTTCAAGCGCTTGTTAGGCGGCTCACTTCGGCACCAACTCCTTCACGGCAAGGTGGCGTTGCGTCCCATCCCAGTAAACAAATGCAATGCGACGCGTTGCCGGATGAACATCAAAGTCGGCCAGTTCTGCGTAGTCGGCAAAGGGCAACAATCGCTCGCCATCGTACAAGAACGCCGGGTTATTCCCGTGCTCGTATGACTCGTGAACTCGGAGGATGAACCAGACATTATCCCCTCGCTGTCGACGGACTGAAAGGCTTGCGCGTTGGGGTCGGACCGCAATCCGCATCAGGGTCTCGAGGCGTCCCGACCGCCAACGATACAGACCGAGTGTGT
The DNA here is from genome assembly GCA_035637355.1 of Gemmatimonadales bacterium. GTDB lineage: Bacteria > Gemmatimonadota > Gemmatimonadetes > Gemmatimonadales > GWC2-71-9 > 20CM-2-65-7. Next base: position 17,670 of record DASPXJ010000158.1, on the reverse strand, counting down.
CACTGCCGGCCGCGAAAATGACGTCACGAGCAGTCGCGAAGCCCCCTGCGAGGCTTGCGCGTGGGCCACCGGAGAGTGGCAGAATGCGCTTCGCGTCGGGTCGGTCAAGGCGGTACAACCAGACATCATCGTCCACACCCGCATACCGCTTCTGGAGGAGCACGGCCGACCGGACCCGCACAGTAGGCCAGCTGAGGGCGGACCCGAAGACGTCGCTCGGGCTCGCGCGGGGAGTGGCGACATCCGGATACAGGCGCCCGAGGGAGTCGGCCAGGGGCTGATAAGGCGGGATGGAGTCCTCCTCACCCTCATGGTGCTCTTCGCGGATGATGCGTTTCGAGCGCACATTGAAGGTGACCGCTGCAGCACCGACATCGCCGTCAGGAATCCACGCCAGAAGACTGCTATCACTTAGCCACTCGAAGTCACTGACGTAGGCCTTGTACGTTGCGTACTTCGCTGCAGCCTCGGCTGGAAGGAGCGTGTCGAGAGCACTCCGGCGCATGTTCAGGATGAGGATCTGGGTATTCTCGTGGACGGTATCGGCAAGAACTTCAGAGATAGCGAGCAACTGCCCACTCGGCGAAAAGCGAGGAAGGACGTAGTCACCAAGAGCAAGGAGCCGAATTGTGCGACCTGTCAAGGACGTCTGAGCACTCGCCACGGCACCAGAACAGAGCACGGCGGTAAGCGCCAAGAGGAAGCAACGACGAATACTCACAATGGCCATTCCGTGAGCCGCCTAACGGATCGCGCTTAAGCTGCGGCGCGCTGAAGAAGGATTCATTCCCTAATCTACGCGCGCCGCCAGCTGCAAGCGCTTGTTAGACGGCTGCCGAATCCGGCTAGGGATACGTACGAACCCAATGTTCCGGTCGAGAATCGACGATCAGTCCTGCAACCGTACCGACCACAAACACAGCGACACCCAGCATCCTGTTCAACCCGGGGTCATCTCCGTCCGGCTGGGAGGCCAAGAGGCCTCCGAAAAGGCCCCCTAGCCCCGCCCCAACGAGGACCCCGTGAGAAGGATTTACTGTGGGTATCCATAACGTATCGATGTGGCTGACCGCGATCGTCCGCACAGTACCAGATGTCCGCTCACTTACGGTGAGGGAGTCACCGGCACGATCGACGACACGTCCCGTAATGGTTCCGAGCCGAGTGGCGACTCGAACCTGTCCGCCTGGAACGAGCGTCGCGATTACAGATCGGACATCGAGGGACGCGCCGCGAATGGTATCCCGTGGCACTTGGCCCAAGAGCGGACTGGCCACGATCGCGGCAACGACTGCGAGACCGAAACTGCGAATTGTAGTCAATCGCGCGTCCTGAGTCTCGGCGCCATGAGCTGTACCGATGCTTCTGGAAGCATAGCAGCCGTCTAACGGATCGCGCTTAAGCTGCGGCGCGCTGAAAAAAGATTCATTCCTTAATCTACGCGCGCCGCCAGCTTCAAGCGCTTGTTAGGCAGCCCGTTCACCGATGTGTCAGTTGAAAGAGGGGATGTCTCAACCCACCGGGCCGACCGACCATGTTAGAAGCCGAGGCTATACAAGCATAGCCCATCACACCCGGCCGATCCTTCGTGAGTGGCCGAATAACAAAGTCGGCGTATACCACCTTTCCCTCCGCAAGAAGCCGGAGCGTCTCGTCCGGCAGACGACAAACGATCGGGAGATTGAAGGGTGCGACTTCGTTCTGAATGCCGAGCAGTCGCGTGGTTCCCACCTTCCACATACTGACTACAACGTTATCGGAGTTGGTCCGAAGGCGACCGCGCACAGTTGTGCATGGGCCGGCGAATCCTCGTGAGCGGCTGCAGACGTTGTCGGGGGCTATTGTGTCAACACTTGCCGAAGTGTCCTGTGCGAGCTGGGCGGACAGGGGCGGGAGCACGAACAGAAAAGCGAGGATTCCTAAAGCCGCTCGAGGCATCATAGAAGAGTATCGGGGCTGCCTAACGCAGAGCTAAGCGGCGGGCCGCTTTGTGGCCCGTCCGCTTGAGCGCCGGGTTATGCCGCGTCACAGCCACCTCTCGAACCTATGTGTTTTTAAGTCCTTAGGCTTAACTGAGTTTTCGTAGGCGCGCGCCTCAGATAACGCTTGGACAGCAGCATTGCTGCGGTCGTACCAAAGCCCATCTGCAGGATATGAAGACACGCCCTCCGTAATTTCGGCGAGCACCGCTGAGGATACGGTGGCCATTCTCAGTTCAAAGAGATCTGCCGAGCCCCAAACGAACTGGAGGCGCTTTCGGCATCGCTTTAAATACTGGTCGATCTCCGGCGAAGCATATGGCTTCGATGTTGGCTTCTTCCCGAAGAGGCCACCCAGCAAGCTCGGCTTAGGCTCTAATGCTTGCTGTGCTGCTTCAAGGCTGAAGTCGCTGATGTAATACTCAAAACCAGTCATAAAATCGACGCCGTTCAGATCAGTGTGCGCTGAATCTTGAATCCGAAGCTTGAACGGCAAGAAACCGGTGTGTGTTGCGAAGGAAAATCCCGGATGGATTTCGCAAAGCATGCCTAGCTCTCTCATGCGGGACAGCCACAAGGGTATGTGTGTATCGGCCACAGACGGAACGAACGTATCCATCTCAAGGCTCATGCTTTCTCCCTAGCGGCATAACGGATCGCGCTTAAGCTGCGGCGCGCTGAAGAAAGATTCATTCCTTAATCTACGCGCGCCGCCAGCTTCAAGCGCTTGTTAGGCGCCGACACGAACGATCTCCCCCGGCCCCACGCGCTCCAGGGCACTAAGGATCGCCGGGACCAGTGGGCGGAGCTCCTTCAAGCGATTGGTGCGCGCGGCCACTACAACTACGGCAACCCCCGACGCCGCGACGTTTTGCTGGAACGGCAGGTTCTGATCAACGGTCAGAAATGCGTCGAAGGCCTCTGCGAGCATCAGTCTGAGAAGTTCGCTGTTGCGCTTGCTCGACCACCCTCGCTCGACCACCGTGCTGACTTCGTGCCCCGTCAACTCGCGCTTGAGTGGACGCGGGACACACTCGTCAAGCAGGAGCCGCACGAGTCTCCGTCATCTCACGCCCGAGCTCCAACGCCGCGACAGCCTGCTCGCGAGTAACACTTGGGAAGTCGTTCAGAAACTCGTCGAGGGAATCGCCCGCTTCGAGATAGTCGTAAAGGGTCTTGACCGGCACGCGAGTACCGACAAAGACGGGCTTGCCACCGAGGATGTCAGGATCACTGTGAACGACGTGTTGCTTGGCCATAGCCCGGCGCTCAGGAATTGGCGATGCCTCAGTATACACCTGACGAGGCGTCGGCGCCTAACGTGCATTGGACATACCTGTCTAAAATAGACTGCGATCTAGCCTTCGCTACGTATGGACCGTTCTCAGGCGAGACCTCCCTCGTTAGACAGGTCAGCCTAAACAAATTATTGCGGTCCGTCAGCCCGCCGGCCCGTCCGCCCGCCGGCCTGCCCTTCGCAAATCCAGCACCATCGCCACCGGCCCCACGAATGCCAAGGCCAGAATCGGCGGCGAAACATAGAGCGGCCGGAGCAGGGTAAGCTGATAGTCGCCGGCGAGACGGATCAACGACTCGACCAGCGCCACGATCGCCACCACCACCATGCGGCCGCGCCGCGTGCCGACCGTCGTGCGCGGATCAGTCACCATGAAAAACACGAACAGCTGATACATCGGCCCCGTAATCGGCGCCAACTCGGCGAGCAGCGGCCCGCCCACGATCAGGTGGCGCAGCACCGCCAGCACCACGAAGCAGGCCACATACGTCAGCGTCACGTGCAACACCCGCGCGCGCCACGCCACCGCCAATCCGAACGCCCAGATCACCAGATTGATCCGGATGTCGTTCCCCCACTGATGGCTGAGAATCGCGACGGAATCGGCGGCGAGGAGCACCAGTAGCGCGATCGCAAAATTGCTGGGGTTCCACAAATGCCGGCCGCGATAGGTGAGAACGTATTTGGACGCGATCGCGATGAAGGCGCCCAGCGCAAACGGCCAGAGAATGTTGGCCTGCGGCTTGATCAGCAGCGCCAGGCTGATGCCGGTGATGTATGCGCTTGCCACGTTGGCCACTCGCCCCCGCAGCCACCACGACAGGATGATCTCCGTCGCCATGCAGACGCCGAGCGTCGTCGCGAGGCGGTCGTAGCCGCCGAGGATGTGATAGCTCGCCTCGCCCACCACGAGCACCAGCGTGATGAGAAAGACGATCAGGTATTTGGGGTCGAGAGGTTTCAATACGGTTCAGTGATCACATGCAGCTGGTCGATGGCCAACCCAGCGAGTACCTGCTCCGTGCCGGACGGCCAACGGATCGTCACACGCCCGAGGCGCTGGTTCCCCAACCCGAAATGCAGTCGGCGATCGTTTTGGCTGCAAAATCCCATCCCGCCATCGACAACCTGCCGCTGCCGCGCCGCGCCGAGCTCGACGGTCACCTCGGCGCCGATCGCGCTGCGATTGCTACGCGTGCCGATCAACTTTAGCTCAACCCAATGGCCGTTCCCCCTCTCCCGAAGGGAGAGGGGGTCAGGGGGTGAGGACGCGATGTTCTTGTAGACCAACGCCCTGCCCTTCTCATTCGCGATCACGACATCTAACGACCCGCGACTAAAAAGATCCGCCATAGCCACGGAGCGCCCATCGAGCCGATCCGTTACGCCAGACTCCTCGGCAACATCCACGAACCCTCCAGAACCGGTGTTCAGCAGCACCCGCGAGCGCTCGTACCCCGAGAGACTCGCGCCGCCGATCGGCGGCCAGTTCTTCGCGTCCTCGAAGATGTTGCCCTGGGCGCCGGCGATCTTGGACATCGCGTACCAGTAGTCGCGCGTCGAGTCGCCCGAGATGAAGCCGTTGGCCACGACGAGATCGAGCAGCCCGTCGTTGTTCAAGTCGCCGAACTGCGCGCCCCACGCCCACCCCGCGTCGGCGACGACGCCGCTCGCGACTTCGTCGAACCGGCCCAGCTGTTTGAGAAAGTTGAGGCGCAGGTTGTTGCCCTGAAACAGAAAGCCCTTCTCCGAGATGTTGGTGACGAACACGTCGTGCTCGCCGCGGTTGTACACGTCGCCCACCGCGACCGCCATGCCGCTCTTGGAATCGTCCTCGAGCCCGGCGCGCGCCAGCTCGAAGCGCTTCCCCGCACGGTTCAGGAACAGCTCCTCCGGCCCATAGTCATTGGCGAGATAGAGGTCGGGCCAGCCGTCGTCGTTGAAGTCGGCCGCGGCCGCCGCCAGCGTCCAGCGCGTGCTGCCCACGCCCATCGAGTCGGTGACGTCGGCGAAGCGGCCGTTGCCGAGATTCTTGAACAGCAGATTCTTGCCGCCGTTGGCGGCGAACTCCCAGCTCTGCTGCATGATGCGCGTGGTCTGCAGGTGCCAGAAATCGATGTCGGAGCGGAAGTAGCCGGTGACGTAGAGGTCGAGCAGGCCGTCGCGATCGAAGTCGAACCAGACCGCGCCGTTGGAGTTCATCCAGTGTCGCAGGCCCGCTTGCTGGGTGACGTCTGCAAATTTGCCGTTGCCCAGGTTGTGGAGCAGCTGCGGGTAACCCCACTTGTAGACGAAGAGATCTTCGAACCCGTCGTTGTCGTAATCGCCCCAGACCGCGCCCATCGACACGCCCTCGCCAGGACGATTGAGCAGCGCCACTCCCGCCTCCGCCGCGACGTCGCGAAATGTGCCGTCCTTGTGGTTCAGGTACAGCGCGTTGGCCGCGCCGAAGCGCGACGAGGTGAAGTAGAGATCGGGCCAGTTGTCGTTGTTCACGTCCGCAACGGAGACGCATGCGCCGAGCGCGGCGATGTGGGCGGCGATATGCTGGACCTTGGGGTCGAGGGTCGGTGACTGATGCACGAAGTCGATCCCGCTCGCCTGCGCGACGTCGCGGAGGTGGATGCTCGCCCTCCCGTTCGACACACTGCCCGCGGCGCGACCATTGAGCACCACCACCGCGGCGATGGCGCACACGAACGTGAGGATCACCACCAGACGACGCATGGCGTAAACGATATCCGGCCCGGCGAGGGAGCGTTAGCTTCCCTGCCCATGTCCCGCGTTTCCTTTTGCGCGATCGGTATCATCCTGCTGCTCGGCTGCCACCAGCAGCAGCAGAGTCCCGCGGATGCCGGCGCCATCCTCACCGCCCGTACGCTCGGCCTCGCGTACGTCGAAGACAACCGTCTGGAAGAGGCGTCGAACGAATTCGTCAAGCTGATTCGTCTTGCGCCGGAGGAACCGTCAGGTTACGCCAACCTTGGTCTCGTGTACCTGCGGCTGGGCCGGTATGCCGCTGCCCAGCGTGAAATTGACCGGGCAGTGAAGCTCGCTCCCGACGATCCCGACATCCGCTTGCTCCAAGCCACGGCGCAAAGACTCGGTGGCGATAGCAACGCGGCACGCCGCACGCTGGAAGCATCGCTGCAGCAATCACCGCAGCACCTGAAGACGCTTTACGCGCTCCAGGCATGGGGGCGCTTGGTCGAAGCGGCGCCAGCGAACGTCGCGGCACGGCTCGCGTACGCGGAGGCACTGCTCGATTCGGGCAAAGTCGTCGAGGCGCGCGACCAGCTGGAGCTGCTGCGGCAACGACTCCCGTCGCTACCAACGCAGGCGCAGCGCGCCTTCGGAGTAGCCGTGGCGAACCCGGCCCCAGCCTCGCTGGCGCGCGCCCAGGCCGTGCTCGAGACGACGCCGGTCTATCAGGCGAGCCTGGCCGAGTTGCGCGGGCCGGCGGGGACGCCGCCGGGTTATCCGATCCTCACGTTCAGCGCCCGGCTCGCCCTCACGCAGCAAGACCCGCGCGTCGTCGTGAACGCGATTCGCTTCACGGAGGTCACCGCCCCGGCAGGGATCGTGGCGACCGCACTCGGCGTGCCCGGATTCGGCACCGGTCTGGTCGCCCGCCCTGTGCCTGCTGCCGTGGGTGACTACGACAACGACGGCCATCTCGACGTCTTCGCGGCAGGCGCCCTCTTCCATAATAAGGGCGACGACACATTCTCCCGCACATCCGCGATCAACGATTCCACGAGCGGTGCCGCGTTCTTCGCCGATCTCGATCACGACGGGGACCTCGACCTCTTCGTGGCGGGGCGTCTGTACCGCAACAACGGCGACGGCTCGTTCACGCAGCAGACGATCGCGCCCGGAGCGACCCACGCCGTGTTCGGCGACTTCGACGGCGACCCACGGATCGACGTGATTGTCGAGAACAACGGTACGCTGACCCTGTATCGCGGAATGGAAGAAGGTCGCTTCGAAGCACGTCCCTTGCCGATCCACGCCACAGCGATCGCCGCCGGCGATTATGACAACGATGGCGTTCTCGATCTCTTCGCAGACGGGCTCTACCGCAACGATGGGCTGGGAAACTTCACGCGTGCCACTCGCGCCGACGTGTCCGACGCGCTGTTCTTCGACTTCGACAACGACGGCTGGCTCGACCTCATCACGTCCGGCTCAGGCGGCTTGACTCTGCTTCACAACGACGCGAAGGGGCACTTCACCGACAAGAGCGCCCTGCTTCCGGTGGCGGTGAAAGGCACGCCCGCGCGTCGCTTGCTGAGCTTCGACTACGACAACGACGGCGATCTCGACCTGGTAGTCGTCGGGCTCGATGGCCGAGTGCGTGTGCTGCGCAACGACGGCGGCAACGTGAATCAGTTCGTCAACGTCGGTCTCGTCGCATTGCGGGACGGCAGCGGCAAGAACAACACGTTCGGCATCGGTTCGCGCCTGGAGCTGCGCGCCGGCGACCTGTATCAGATGCGAACGGTCGACCAGCCCGCAGTGCACTTCGGGCTCGGCAATCACCTCAAGGCGGACGTGCTGCGCGTCGTCTGGACCAACGGCGTGCCGCAGAGCTTCTACTATCCCGTCAGCCAATCCATGCTGGAACAGCAGGTGCTGAAGGGCTCCTGCACCTTCCTTTATACATGGGACGGCCAGGCCTACCGCTTCCTCACCGACGTGACGTGGGCCAGCGCCCTCGGCATGCCGCTCGGCATCATGGCCGGCGAGAAGACGGTGTACGGGCCTCCGCAGGCGGCGAGGGAGTACTTCCGGATTCCGGGTGATCGTCTCAAGGCGGTGAATGGCCGTTACCGCATGCAACTCACCGAGGAGCTATGGGAAGTCGCGTACGTGGACCAGCTCGAGCTGCTGGCGGTCGACCATCCCGACTCGGTCGACGTTTTCGTGGACGAGAGCTTCGTCCCACCCGGCTCACCCGCAGCGGGTCAGCTCGCGATCCATCAGGTGCCAAGGAAATACCTGCCGATCTCAGCCTCAGACGAGCGCGGCAGAGATCTGCTGCCGCAGCTCGCCGCTAAGGATGATGACTATGTGGGCGGGTTCACGCCCGGGCGCTATCAAGGCGTGACCGAGACGCACGACCTCGTGCTCGACTTCGGCCGTTTCTCTCAGGCTGAAGTGCGGCTGTATCTCGAGGGCTGGCTGTTTCCCACCGATGCCAGCATCAACGCGGGGCTAGCCCAAGGGCGAGCCGCCTCGATTATGCGGCCGGTCGTCCAGGTGCGGGATGGCGCCGGCACTTGGCGCACAGTGGCCAACCTGACGTTCCCCGCCGGGAAGGACAAATCGATAATTGTCGATATGTCGGGTAGGTGGCTCTCGGGCGATCGCCATGTGCGCATCCGGACGAACATGGAGATCTACTGGGATCACGTTTTTTTGTCCCTGGGCGCTGATGCAGCGCCGTTGACCATTACCCGACTGGCGCCGGTCGCCGCCGATCTGCACGCGCGCGGCTGGTCGCGCGTCTTCCGGAAAGGCGGGCGTTACGGGCCGTTCTGGTTCGACTATTCCCGGGTGTCCAAACAGTCGCCGTGGCTCCCGGTCAGCGGCCACTTCACGCGCTACGGCGACGTGCTACCGCTGCTCGGCGCGGCCGACGACCAGGCCGTGATCATCGCCTCGGGTGACGAGATGTCGCTCGAGTTTGCCGAGTCCGCGACGCCGGCTCTACCCGCGGGCTGGAAGCGGGACTTCCTGCTGTACAACGTCGCGTGGATGAAGGATGCCGACCTGCACACCGCGGCGGGCCAGACGGTGGAGCCGTTGCCATTCCATGCGGCGACACACTACCCCTACGGCGCGGAGCTGCGCTATCCGGATGACGCGGCGCATCGGCGCTACGTCGCGGAGTACAACACCCGTCGTCCTGAATGACAGCACGACTCCTCCGCGCGCTGACGATTCTGCTGGCTGGTTGCCGTCCCGGTGAACAGCGCGGTGCACCGCTCTTTAAGCTGCTCGCGCCGCGACAGACCGGTGTCACCTTCGCCAATACCATCACCGTCAGCGATTCCGTCAACGTGCTGACGAATCCCTACGTCTACAATGGCGCCGGCGTCGCGGTCGCCGACATCGACAACGACGGCCTGCCGGACATTTTCCTTGCCGGCAACATGGTCTCGAGCCGTCTGTACTTGAACAAAGGGAACATGCGGTTCGAGGACATCACGCAAGCGGCAGGAGTCGCGACGCATGGCTGGGTAAGTGGTGTGAGCATCGTGGACATCAACAACGACGGGTACGTCGACATCTATCTCTCGGTGTCCGGCCCACCCTGGTCGACGCCCGAGCAGCGCCGCAATCTGTTGTTCATCAACAACGGCAACCGCAGCTTCACCGAGTCCGCGGCGCAATACCACATCGATGATTCCGGTTTCACCACGCACGCCGTCTTCCTCGACTATGACCGGGACGGCGACCTCGACCTCTTTCTCCTCGGCAACTCGCCGCGGGATTTCGAGCGCAGCCAGCTCGAGATCCATCCCGCCGGCATCCGGCACCACGGCGCCGAGGGATCCGACAAGCTGTATCGCAACAACGGCGACGGGACATTTACCGACGTCTCACAGCAGGCCGGGATCTCGAACGACGCCCAGTTCGGACTCGGTGTCGTGGTGAGCGACTTCAACCGGGATGGCTGGCCGGACCTGTATCTCTCGAACGACGATGTGGCCGAGGACGTGCTCTACATCAACAACCGCGACGGCACGTTTGCGGACAAAACGCGCGATTGGCTCAAGCACACGAGCTTTGCGGGCATGGGGATCGACGTCGCCGATTTCAATAACGACGGTTGGCCCGACATCATGCAGACGGACATGATGCCGGAAGATCTCGCGGGGCGGAAACGGACGAGCGGCGTGGTTACCAATGCGGCCGACCTGGACCGCCGGCGCCACCGTTTCCAGGGCGGCTACACCCAGAACACGTTGCAATTGAGCAACGGCGTCACACCCGCGGGCGACCTGGTGTTCAGCGAGATCGCTCGCATGGCCGGCGTCGCGTATACGAACTGGAGCTGGAGCGCGCTGTTCGGCGACGTCGACAATGACGGCGCCAAGGACCTCTTCATCACCAACGGCTACCCGAAGGCGGTCACCGACTACGACTATCAAACCACGATGTTCCGGCTACGCCGCGCCGAGGGATCGAAAACCAGCCCCCCCCCCGCCCGACAGCTGCAGACCATTGAGGCGCTGCCGGGCATTCGGGTGCCCAATTACCTGTTCCGCAACAATGGGGATCTGACGTTCACCAATCGGACCCGGGAATGGGGTCTCGAGGCGCCGGGATTCTCGTATGGCGCCGCGCTCGCGGACTTGAACAATGACGGCAGGCTGGATCTCGTCGTGAACAACATCGATGCGCCCGCCGCGATCTACGAAAACGTCCGGCCGGCGAACGACTCCACGCATTACCTCGACATCGCGCTGCGTGGCCACGCGCCCAACCTGCGCGGGCTCGGCGCAACGCTCACCCTGGTCGCCGGCGGGCAGCGTCAGTATCTGTATCACACTCCCTATCATGGCTATCTGTCCTCGATGGCCGACCGCGAGCACTTCGGGGTGGGCAGCGCGTCGCACGTCGATAGCTTGACGATCAGCTGGCCCGATGGACGCAGCCAGGTGCTCACCGATGTCGCGGTCGACCGTGTGCTCACGGTGAGGCAGGAGGATGCCACGGTTGCGGTCGCCACCGCCGCTCGTCGCTCCCCTCTCCTGTTCCAGCCAATCGATGCAAGGCACATCCCGCGCTACAAGCACGAAGAGAGCGGGTTGGACGACTTTGCCTTGCAGCCCCTGCTTCCCTACGAGCTCTCCAAGCACGGACCCGTACTGGCGGTCAGCGATGTGAACGGCGATGGGCTGGAAGACGTGTTCATCGGCGGCTCGGCAACCGATGGCGGCACCCTGTTCCTGCAACAGCGCAATGGGGGGGCGTTCCTCGAGGCTCGCGAGAGTCAGCCGTGGAAAGCGGACCAGGGATATGACGTGACCGGCGCGCTGTTCTTCGACGCCAATGGCGACGGCAGGCCGGACCTCTATCTGGCGAGCGGTGACTATCACCGCGCGCCAGTCTCAGGCTTGCTGCAGGACCGGCTCTACATCAATCGCGGCGGCGGACGCTTCGTCCGGGACACGGCCGCGTTGCCGCCGATGCGTACCGCAACGGCCGCTGTCGCGGCGGGGGACTTCAACGGCGACGGGAAACCCGATCTGCTCGTGGGAGGCCGGCTGTTGCCGCGCACCTATCCCCTTCCCACGCGCAGCTATCTCTTACGGAACGACGGCGGCCATTTCACCGATGTGACCGAGCAGCTGGCACCTGAGCTGGTCAATCCCGGTGGCATGATCACGGCGGCGGTGTGGATCGATTTCGACGGCGATGGCCGGCTCGATCTCGTGACGGCCGGGGAGTGGATGCCGCTGCAGTTCTTTCGAAACGAAGGCGCGGCCTTCCGCAACGTGACTGCCTCGGTAGGTCTTGGCGCGATGCGAGGGTGGTGGTTTGCGCTCGCGGCGGCCGACTTCAATCACGACGGGCGTGCCGATCTCATCGCCGGCAATCTCGGCCTGAATCACACTTTTGCCACGTCGGCGACCGGGCGCCTGGGCGTGTACGCGGGTGATTTCACGGGCAACGGCCAGACCGACGTGGTCCTCACCCGGGAAGTGGCCAATCGGGAGGTGCCGTTCTTCGGTCTCGCGACGCTCGGCGGGACGATCTATACGATCGGATTGAAGTTCCCGAGCTACGCGGCGTTCTCCCAGGCCGATATCACTGCGGTACTGGGCCGATCGGCAACGCGGTCGCTCCACTATCAGGTCGACACGTTCGCGAGTGTGTATCTGCAGAATAACGGCAACGGCTCGTTCACGGCCGCCCCGCTCCCGCTGCCGGCACAGCTATCGCCGATTCGTGGGATCATCGCGGCCGACGTCGATGGCGACGGGGATCTCGATATCGTGGTGGCGGGCAACCTCTACGACACGGCCCCCCAGACGGCGCCCGCCGACGCCGGCAACGGACTATGGCTGCGCGGCGACGGCCACGGGCATTTCATGCCGGTGCCGCCGGGCGAGAGCGGCTTCTTCGCACCCTACGACGTGACGGGACTCGCGCCCGTCAAAACGCCTGCAGGAACCGCCGTGCTCGTTGCGAGCAGCGGCGATTCCCTGCAGGCGTTTCTCATCCGTCGCCCCCGGAGGGGTGTCGCTACCAGCTCGGGTTCTGCGTCAGTCTCTTCACCCCATTAACGATGCTGATATCGATCTGCGAAGTCGGGATCGGGTACAAATCGTTGAGCGGTGTGAGATAGGGCAGCTGCGCGGTCTTGTACGAGCGACGCAGTTTTTCCTTCGCGAGGAACGTACTCATGGTCTGCGCGGCGTACGTGCCGCCGTACCTCCGCAGGTCGAAGAAGCGCTGGCCCTCCATGGCCAGCTCCAGCCGGCGCTCCATCCGTACTGCTGCCCGGGCCCGCGCCTGCGAAGGCCAGTCACCGATGACGTAGGGCGAGACCTTATAGGTTGCCCAACCGATGGTCGAATCGTTGATCGGTACGGCGATGCGGTCGTCGCCATCGCACAATGGATACTTCGCGACCAACGAGGCGTCCGTTGATCCATCACCGCATCCCTGGGCCGCTTGGCCGGCGCGGTTTCTGACCATATTGACGAGCGTCAGGGCGCCAGGCAGATCGTTCGTCTCCACCTTCGCCTCGGCATCGAGCAGCAGGAGATCGGCATAACGGAAAATGTGGATGTGGACCGCATTCTCCTGCTCCGGTTGCCAGCCGACCTTGCTCACCGCGCCGCTCGCCTTCTCCTGCGCGTTCTTCTTCGCACTATAGCGGCCGCCATTGGCGATCAACCGGATCCACAAGGTGTCATGCATGCCCCAGTCCTTGTAGGGCACGGAGTCCCGGCCGATGGTCCAGTCCATCCGCGGGTCGAGGGTATCGGTGGGCGAGGCAAGGAAGACCGAATCCCGATTGTTCCAGTTCGCCGAGTCCGTGAACGCCTTGGGGAGCCCCGTGGCGCCGTCCACGACGAAGAAGTTCGCGAGATTCTGCGATGGCTGATGGAAGCCGCAGCATTTGAAGGGGCTCCCGGCGTACGGGAGGTTGAGGCGCTCGCCGTAATTCGCGTTATTGCCGTCCGGCTCGCCGTCATTGACCGACGCATTGTAGGCCAGGATGGTCTCGGGGCCGTTGGCAAACTGCTTGAAGCCCGTCCACACGCGATCGTAGCTCTGTTCGAGCGCGTATATGCCACTCCCGATCACGCTGTCGAACACGGCGATCGCTTCCGGATACAGGTGCATGGAGGCGAGCACGCGACCCTTATAGGCTCGCGCCGTCCACGCACTGGCTCGGCCCTTCTCTCCGAAGCGTGGAGCCGGGCCGAGCAGGTTGATCGCGGCATTGAGATCGGCGAGGATTTTCTGCGCGACGGAATCGGCACCACGCACCGGATCGGTATCATTCGCCTTCCGGTAGTCGGTATCGGTTTCGTAGTAGTAGGGAACGTTGCCCCACATGCGCCACAGCTCGAAGTGATAGTGGGCGCGGAGGAAGAGCGCCTCGCCTTTGATTCCCATCGAATCGGCCTGCGAGATCTCGCCGGGCTTGAGTGCACTCACCTTCTCGAGCAGGCGGATCGTCGCGTTGGCGCGGACCACGCCTTCGTACATGCTCGCCCACTTCCGGTCGAGATAGTCCTGCGCCTGGTCCCCGGCCCAGTTGTACAATTCGAGGTTCTGGGCCTGGTACTGGTCCGTGAAGGTCGAGCCCTTGTAGGCATCGTCGCTGGTGATGCTGGCAAACGCCCAGTTACTGGCCGCGCATCCCCAGTTGCCGTTGGTGGCGTTGTTACAATCGAGTGACCGGTAGGCGGCGATCAGCGACCCTTCCACGCCGGCCCGCGTCGTCAAGGCATTCTCGTCGAGCGATCCCTGCGCGGGCGTGTCGAGGAAATCTTTGCACGCGTAGGTGACCACGCCCATCAAGGCGAGGAAGGCCGTGCCGAGCACCAGTCTGGATCTTAGCAATGTTTTCATCGTCGCCCCTAGAATGAGGTGCTGATCCCGATCGTGATCGTCCGGTTCGTCGGATAAACTCCAACATCGACGTTCCGGAACTGATCCCGGACGTCACCCGAGGAGTTCGTGAAGGCCCGCGCCGGCAGTGAGGGATCGAGCCCGTCGTACCCGGTGAGGGTGAACAGATTCTCGCCCTGGACGTAGACGCGCCCCTGGGGGAGCCAATGGAGCAGACTGGGGGGAATCGTCCACCCCACCTGGAGGACGCGCAGCCGCACGTACGTCGCGCTTTCGATGAAGAAGCTGCTGATGTCGCCGCTGCCCAGGTCATTGGCGTTGAGGCGCGGATACTTGGCGGCCTGGTTGCCGGGATTGGTGCATCCCTCGTCCCCGGTGATGCAGAACGAGTCGGTCAGCCGGTCCTTGACGACGTTGGTTTCAAAGTCGTGGAAGACGTAGAAGTCCTTCTGCGCATCGTAGATCTGACCGCCAAACGAACCGAAGAACGTCGCGCTGAAATCCCAGGCGCCCATCCGGAACCCGAGGTCCAGGCCGGCCGTGAAGTCGGGATGGGGACTGCCGATTGTCGTCCGATCGTCGGCGTCGATCTTGCCGTCGTTATTGACGTCGACGTACCGCAGGCCACCCACCACGGCGTTGGGCTGGCACGGCAGCGTCACGCAGTTGCCGAGCGAATCGGGGAGATGTGCGGCCGCATCGGAATCCGTCGCCCAGTAGCCATTCACCACCTTACCGTAGAAGGCGCCGATCGGCTCGCCGACCCGGTTCATGATCGGGTTGCCGATGCGGGTGACCTGCTGGCCACCCGGACCAGGGAACTGGGTGAGCTTGCCGTCGATGCGCAGAACCGTGTTCTTGTAGTGCCCGCCGTTGAACGCGATGCTCCAGACCTTCGACCCTCCGGCCGTCCCGCTGTACGCGACCGAGAAGTCGATCCCCTTGTTGCTCATCTTGCCGACGTTTTGCACCGCGGGATCGGCCGCTCCCGCGGTCGCCGGCGGCCGCGGATCGAACAACATGTTGTCGGTGACGCGATTGTACACATCTACCGTGAGATTGCCGCGGCCATGCAGGAACTCGAGGTCGACGCCGACGTTGGTCGACTTGTTCTCTTCCCACTTGATATCCGGGTTCCCCAACGCAATCTGCCGGAAGCCGGGCTGGATGCTCGTTTGCGATCCCCCGATGTCGTAGAACGTATCGCCGGTGCCGCCGCCGAATTTGGCGACGACGCGGCCACCGGGAATGTTCTGGTTCCCGGTGACGCCCCAGCCGAACCGCAGCATCACGTTCGACAGGAAGCCGTCCTGCGGGAAGAACGATTCCCGTGAGAGCCGCCAGCCGACGTTGAACGCCGGGAATGTGCCCCACTGGTGTCCCTTGGCGAACTTGGAGGAGCCGTCCCGCCGCAGGGTCGCGCTGGCGTAGTACTTCTGGCCGTAGTTGTAGTCGGCCTTGCCGAAGAACGACAGCAGCCGATCGAAGAATCCCGTGCTGCTGACGGTCTTGGTCGACGCCTGGCCGAGGGCGTCATCGATGTAGCGGTCGGCCGGGGCGTCATTGAGCAGGCCGGAGATGCCGCCGGACATGAAGCGCCCCGTGGAGGAATTCGCTTCCTGGCCGAGCAATAACGCGAGATTATGCCCCCCCGCCATGGAGCGGGAGTAGGTGAGCGTGTTGGTGACCGTCCACGTCGTCGCCCGGTTGTCGTTCTGGACGATCCCGTTGGTCGCGTTCGCTTCGGCGTTCTCGAATGTGGTCGGGTTGAAACCCGTAAACTGCCCCTGGAACAGGTTGAAGGAGAACTGGGTCCGCAGCGCCAGCTCCGGCAACGCGGCAAAGCTGCCGAACACATTGCCGATGGCGCGGTCGTTGGTATTTCTGTCGAAGCGGCGGGCCCAGGCGTACTTGAGCGGGTTGGTGTTGTTGCCTAACCCCGCCCCTTTCCCGGACGCGAAATTGCCGCCGATGTCATAGATCGGCACGACGGGCTGCATGAGGATGTTCTTCCCGACGATGCCGTCCTCGCCCAGTGCATTGTCGTCGAGTCCGCCGTAGCCCTGCTCGCGCGACACCGCGATGTTTTCGCCCAGCGTCAGCTTGTTGATGTTGAACGCCGTGTTGACCCGCACGCCGCCGCGCTGGAACTGGTTGAATGCCGCCGTGCCGTCTTGCTTGAGATAGTTGAACGAGACGTTGTAGGAATTGTCCGTACCGCCGCCCGAGAGCGCCACATTGGCGTCGCTGAATTGGGCGGGACTGAAAACCGCCTTCCACCAGTTCGTGCCGGCGCTGCCCGGCATGATCAACGTGTTGGGATACGAATACGCGTTCGTATCGATCAGGACCGGCCGTCCAAACGAGTCCACCGAGATGATCGCCACCCCGGGTGCGATGAAGGTGTAGCGCGGGATGGACGGATTGAGCGTGTCGCCGTAGAGCGACCTGGTGTCCCCGGGGATCGCGCGTCCGGCGTTGTGGTAGGAGCGTTTGATCACTTCGAAGTATTGCAGCGGGTCCGTCATGATGAAGTCGTCGTAGCCGCGGGTCGGCGAGGCCACACCGGTGCGGAGGTCGAGCGTTGCCGAGCGGCCGCCCGGCCGTCCCCGTTTCGTCTCGATGATCACGACGCCGTTGCTGGCGCGTGATCCGTAGATCGAGGCCGACGACGCATCCTTCAGGACCTGTACCTGCCCGATGTCATTGGGGTTCAAGAAATTCAGGTAAGAGTCCGCGACCGGCGTCCCGTCGATGATATAGAGCGGATCATTGTCGTGGAGCGACGTGACGCCGCGAATGCGGACCGTCGTCCGCGAACCCGGCGAACCGCTGGAGTTCACGGTCACCCCGGGCACGCGGCCGTCGAGCCGCTGCAGCACGCTGACCGAGGACTGCGTGGTCGTCGGCTGCAGGTTCACCGAGGACACGGCGCCGGTGATGTCGGCGCGGCGCTGGCTGGTATACCCGGTGACGACGACTTCCTGCAGCATCGTCGGCGCCTGCTCCAGCGTCATGTCGAGCGTGCTCTGGCCGCCGACTGGCTGCTCCTTGCCGCGATAACCGATCTGCGCAAAGGTCAGGACGGCGTCGGCCGGGGCGACGAGCGAATAGCGGCCCTGTTGGTCGGTGACCGTTTGCGTCTGGGTGCCTTTCACCCGTACGGTCACACCCCAGAGCTTCTCACCCGTCGTTGCCGAGGTGACGGTACCCGAGACCTGTGTCCCCTGGGCCAGCACCGTCCCGCAGACCGCGAGGAGAAACAGGAACGTGATCCCTAGTGCACGG
>DASPXJ010000157.1:0-2471 GCA_035637355.1 Gemmatimonadales bacterium | reverse complement strand
GGGTCACGTGATCGGTCGTGCCGAGCCGCGTGGCATGCTCGACGACAACGTGCAGGCGGCGGCCGCGTTCCTCGACGCCTACGAAGCGACGGGGGAGCCGCGCTGGCTCGAGCGTGCGACCCTGATCATGCGCTACTGCGCGACGGCGCATGCCGACGGCGGTGGCGGATACTTCGACATTGCCGCCGCTGACGGCACCGCGTATCTCGCGACCCGCGCCAAGCCGGTGCAGGACGCGCCGACGCCGTCGCCCAACGGCGTCGCCGCGCTGGTGCTGGCGCGGCTGTGGGGACTGACCGACGACGCCGAGTGGCGCACCGCGCTCGATCGCCAGCTTGCGGCCTTCGCCGGCACCGCGCGCGAGCTGGCGCTCTACGGATCGACGCTGCTGCGCGCCGTCGACTGGGCGGTGAACCCCGTGACGCGCATCGAGGTCGCCGGTCCCTCGGGCGACGGACCGGCGTGCGCGATGCACCTCCTCGCCTTGCAGACCTACCGGCCGCGCAGGGTCGTGCTCCGAACGATCGCCAGGCAACCCGCTGCGACGGTCTGCGTCGGCACGACATGCTCATTGCCGGTCTCCGCGCCCGAGAAACTCGCCGAGCTGCTCGAGGCGTGAACCGCTTGGCGCGGGGCGAGGCCGAGGACAGATTCCTAGCCACCTCAACGCGGGGATGTAGATGCCGAACAAGAAAGCGGTCATTGAGACCAAGAAGGGCACGATCGAGCTGGAGCTGTTTGCGGACGAGGTGCCCGGCACGGTCGCGAATTTCGAGAAGCTCGCCAACTCACAGTTCTATGACGGCACAAAGTTCCATCGCGTGATCCCGAACTTCATGGTTCAGGGCGGCGATCCGTATTCCAAGACGGGAAAAGGGCCGGTCGGGACCGGCGGGCCGGGGTACACGATCAAGTGCGAAACCCAGCAGAACACGCACAAGCACGTCGCCGGAACTCTGTCGATGGCGCATGCGGGGAAGGACACGGGCGGCAGTCAGTTCTTCATTTGTCACTCTCCGCAGAAACACCTCGACGGCGTCCACACGGTGTTTGGACAGGTGACCAAGGGGATGGACGTCGTCAATGCGATCAAAGGCAACGACGAAATCACATCCATTCGCGTTTCGTAATCGGAGGCTTCTGTGTTTGCTCTGCTATTAGCCATGACGATGACGGTGCAGGACTCGGGCGCATTCGTCGTGCGGCTCGGTAACGACACGCTCTCGATGGAGCAGTACACGCGCACCGCAACGCTGCTGCGGGGCGAATTCGTGATCCGCACGCCGCGGACCCTGCATCGCATCTATACCTTCGACTTGAATCCAGACGGCACAATTCGCCACGTCGAAATCGTGACGCACAACATCGGCGGCGGGCCCGGGCCGATGGAGACGAAGAACTCGGTCGACTTCTCCGGCGACAGCGCGGTGCTGGTATCACCGCGGGGGGACAGCACCGTCAAGCAAAAAATGGCGGTTCCGAAGGGGACCTTCCCATTCCAACTCCACGTGTACGGTTTAGTCGAGCAGATCGGCCGCTGGGCGCGCGCTCAGGGGAAGGACAGCGTCAGGTTTACCGCCCTCACCTCTGCCACCGCGACGAGCGGCGGCTACGTCACCAGGCGCGGCGGTGACACCCTCGTCTTCATGTTCGATGAAGGCCAGTACACCGGCGTTGGTCCGTTCACATTCAGGCTTGACCGGCAGGGGCACATCACCTGGCTGACCGGGAAAGGCAGCACACTGCAGGTGGAGGTCCAGCGCGTCGCGTCCGTCCCAATGGCGCAGGCCGGTCCGATGTTCGCGAACCGCCCGCTGGGCCAGTTGTCTCCACGTGATACGGCGCGCGCCACGATTGGCGGAGCGGAGGTGGCGATCGATTACAGTCGCCCGTCGCGCCGCGGCCGCGACATTTTTGGAGTCCTGGAGCCCTGGAACAAGGTGTGGCGCACGGGGGCTAACGCCGCTACGCAGCTCGCGACGCCGGTGGATCTCGTGATCGGCGGCGCCGCCGTGCCGGCCGGCAAGTACACGCTGTGGACCCTTCCAGCACCGACCGGCTGGAAACTCATCATCAACAAGCAGACGGGACAGTGGGGCACCGAGTACCACCCGGAGCAGGATCTCGTACGCGTGGATGCGAAAGTCGAAACGCTCGCCGCTCCGGTCGAGCAATTCATCATCGGTTTCGAACCAGCGGGCGCCCCGACGACGATCACGTTCACCTGGGACAAGACACGGTACTCCGTTCCCGTGGCGAAGAAATAAGTGCATCTCGATTTCGCGGTCGTCGCCGACTATGCGCTGGTCGATCAGTCGGGCAAGATGTCGGTGCTCGGCATCTTCCAGCACATCTGGGTGCCGCAGTTTCCCGCGATGCACCCGCGCCTGCACCTGGTGCTCCGCCTCAAGGGCAAACGCACCGAAGTCGGGGAGCACCAGGTACAGATCAAGCTGATGGATGACGCCGAT
>DASPXJ010000156.1:0-49197 GCA_035637355.1 Gemmatimonadales bacterium | reverse complement strand
GACAGCACCTGGTTCTCGCGCGCGCCGTCGCGGTACACCGTCACGCCCTTGCAGCCGAGCTCGTAGGCGTAGCGGTAGATCTGCTCGACGTACTCCTCGGTCGCGTCGTTGGCAAAGTTGCAGGTCTTGGAAATCGCCGAGTCGGTGAAGTCCTGGAATGCCGCCTGCATCTGGATGTGCCATTCGGGCTTCACGTCGTGCGCCGTCACGAAGACGCGCTGCCACGTCTCCGGCACCGCATCGAAGTGGATGTGACCGGCCGCGGCGATCTGCTTCACCAACTCGTCGGCGTACCACCCCTCGCGCTTGGCGATGGCGATGAAGTCCTCGTTCACGTCGGGCATGAGCACGCCCGCCTGATTGCGCATGAACGCGACGGCGAACAGCGGCTCGATCCCCGACGAGCACCCCGCGATAATCGAGATCGTGCCGGTGGGGGCGACGGTGGTGAGGTTGCAGTTGCGGAGGCGCCGCATCGGGCGGATCCGCTCGCCGCGCGCGTTCCGGGCACACTTCTCGTCCGGACCCCAGATCGACCGCTCCCACTCGGCGAACACACCGCGCTGCTCCGCCAGCTTCTCCGACGCGACTTTCGACTCCTCGTCGATGAACTGCATCAGCTTGCGGCCGAGCGCGACACCGGCGTCGGAGTCGTACGGCATGCCGAGGCGCACCAGCAGGTCGGCCCAACCCATGATCCCCAGGCCGATGCGGCGGATGCGCTTGGCGAGGTCGTCGATCTCCGGGAGCGGGTACTTGTTGGCGTCGATGACGTTGTCGAGGAAGTGCGTGCAGAGGTGGACCGCCGTGCGCAGCCCGTCCCAGTCCACGTCGCCATTCTTCACAAAGAGCCCGACGTTGATCGAGCCGAGGTTGCAGACGTCGTAGGACAGCAACGGCTGCTCGCCGCAGGGATTCGTCGCCTCGTAGCTGCCGAGCTGCGGCACCGGGTTGTACTGGTTGGCGCGATCGATGTAGAACACACCGGGCTCGCCCGTCTTCCAGGCGCCGTGCACGATCTGCTTGAACACGTCGCGGGCGTCGAGCTGCCCCACGACCTTCCCGGTGCGCGGGTGGATCAGGTCGTACGACTTCCCCGCCTCGAGCGCCCGCATGAAGGCGTCGGTGACCGCCACGGAGATGTTGAAATTCGTCACCTGCGTGAGGTCGTCCTTGCAGTGGATGAAATCCAGGATATCGGGGTGATCCACACGCAGGATGCCCATGTTGGCGCCGCGCCGGGTCCCCCCCTGCTTGACGACGTCAGTCGAGGCGTCATACAGCTTCATGAAGGAAACGGGACCGGATGCAACACCCATCGTCGAACGGACGACGTCGTTCTTGGGGCGCAATCTGGAGAACGAGAATCCGGTCCCGCCGCCCGACTGGTGCACCAGCGCCATCGCCCGGAGCGTGTCGTAGATGCCCGAGCGGCCGTTGGAGAGGGCGTCCTCCACCGGGAGCACGAAGCACGCCGACAGCTGCCCCAGGGGGCGGCCGGCGTTCATCAGCGTGGGCGAGTTCGGCATCCACACCCGCGTCGCCATCAGCTCGAAAAATGTCTCCGCGAGGCTTTCCACAGCCCGGTCCGACGCGCCATACGCCCGATCCGGTGCCGCGATGGTCCGTGCCACCCGCCAGAACAGGTCCTCCGGCTGCTCCACCGGCTTGCCCTGGTCGTCCTTCACCAGATACCGACGTTCGAGTACGGTGAGCGCGTTGGCGTTCAGATCGAGCCTAGGGCGGGAATCGGATACGGTCATGCGAATCTCACGGCGAATCGAGTTGAATTTAGGAAGTTAACGGAACGTGGAGGCCCAAGGTAGACGTGCGAGTAGACCCGGGCAAGACTGCAGACCCGCGTTGACGCGTCTCATACTCCGAGTATCAACATCACAAACTTGTCCTCTGGACGGGGAACGCCCCGCTGCGATGCCGCTCGGCCTCTCCGACGTAATGCTCCCAGGTTCCGCGGATGCGCGCGCGGAGACCGTCATCGACGTGACGCACGACCCGTGCGGGGACGCCAATGACGAGTGACCCGGGCGGTACCTGCGTGCCCTCGGGCACGACCGCGCCCGCCGCAACCACGCTCCCCGTCCCGATGCGCACGTCGTTGAGCAGGATGCTCCCCATCCCGATGAGGCAGTCGTCCTCCACGATGCAGGCGTGTAGGATGACCCGATGCCCCACGCCGACGCGCGCGCCGATGAGGGCCGGCTTCCCCTCGTCGACGTGCACGATCGTGGCGTCCTGGATGTTGGTCGCTTCCCCAATCACGATCGGTGCCATGTCGCCGCGCAGGACCGCCTGATACCACACGCTCGAGCGTGGGGCCAGTGTCACGTCACCGAGCACCACCGCCCCCGGCGCAATGAACGCGGTCGGATCGATCCTAGGCTTTGGGATTACTGGCGCACCGGCTGGAACGGCCACTGTACCCACGCGTCGGTCGGCTCGCCGTTCTTCTGGGCCGGATTCCAGCGCAGGCGCTTTGCCATCTCGAGCGCGTCGTTGTTGAACGTCTCCACGTTGGATGTGGCGTAGACACGCGCTTCCAACGTCTCTCCATCGCGGGAGACGTGGACGAGCAGAATCACGGCCCGCGGAAAGATGGTGGCATCCGCCGGTATGGGGATCAGCGTCGCCGACAGCGGCGCGGGCCTGCGGTCGAAGCAGATGTTGTCCTGATTGTAGGCGGGCCCAAAGCGGTCACAGGGTCCGCTGTCATCGTCGCTGCTCTGCATGTCCAACCTGACGCTGAACGTCTCACCGGCCGTGATGATGACCTGCCGTTCATAAGTCTGGTATCCGGCGGCGCGGACCGTCAGGCGATGGACCCCGGGGGTCAGATCGAGCTGGGTGCCGCGCGCCGGTTGCCCCTCGACGCTGATGCGCGCACCCGGCGGGACGTTTTGCAACACCAGCCGGCCGGGCGTGCCGGGGGAGATCGGTGGAGGCGGTGCGGTGGCGGTCCCACCGCTGTCGGCCCCCCCCCCCTTGGTGGCGTCACCCGCAACCGTTGCCGAGTCGTGCGCGCGCGCGGTCGTATCGCGCGCGGCCGTCGAGTCGCTGCCGCCTCCGCCGGGGGTCTTGGCGAAGATCAGCCCCTTCTTGTACGCGTAGAATCCGCCGCCGCCGAATACCGTTCCCACGATGAGCAGCCACAACAGCAGTCCGGAGACGACCGAGTGGCGTTCGGGCGCGGCGCCGGGAGGGCGCCCTCCGGTCGCGCGGGGTAGCGGCGTGGTCGGCGCCGAGGGCAGCCGGGCGCTGGACAGCGACGGCATCGCCATCGTGGCGTCGGTCGTGAACGACACCGAGCGGCCGCTCTCGAGCACGCTGACCACCTCATCCGCGTTCTGGAAGCGCTGCGCCGGCGTCTTGGCCATCATCTTCTTGACGACCTCGAAGAGCTGGCGTTTTTCGGGATTCTCGAGCGGCGGGGTGGGGATCTCCTCCATGATGTGCTTGTAGCCGATGGAGAACGAATCCTCGCCGTCGTACGGCACGCTGCCGGTCAGGCATTGGTACGCCACCACGCCGAGCGAGTAGATGTCGCTGCGGCCGTCGAGCGGCTGCGCCTTGGCCTGCTCTGGGCTCATGTAATGCGGCGTGCCGATCGACATCCCCGTCCCGGTCAGCTTGCCGCCGGACGCCGCCTTGGCGATGCCGAAGTCGGTGACCACCGCGTGGCCGTGCTCGTCGAACATGATGTTGTCGGGCTTGATGTCGCGGTGGACGATCTCCTTCTTATGCGCGTACGCCAGCGCCCGGGCCACGTCGGCGAGAATTTTCCTGATCTCGGCGGGCGGCAGGCTGCCGCGCGCCGCCAGGATGTTGGAGAGCGGCTTGCCCCGCAGAAATTTCATGACGAAGTAGATCACGCGCCCCGATTTACCGACGCGGTAAATCGGAATGATGTTCGGGTGCTCGAGCCTGGCGGACGTACGGGCTTCGCGCTGGAAGCGCTCTACGAATTCCTTGTCGAAGGCGAGCGAGAACGGCAGGACTTTGATGGCGACTTCACGGTCGAGCTGCTTTTCCTTCGCCTTGAAGACGATGGCCATGCCGCCGCGGCCGAGCTCGTCGACGATCTCATACTCTTCGTCGAGCTCCTTGCGCACCATTTCGATTTCCGTGATTTCCTGCGCCTCACTGAGCGCGCCGACGGGCGTCGTCGCGGTCAGGTCGAGGCCGCAGGAGTCGCAGAACTTCGCGGTGTCCTTATTCTGGGTGCCGCAGCGAGAGCAGTACATCCCGTCTCCGAGGGAGCCGGGCCTAACTTAGGGTTTGCGCGGATGCCGTGCAACAGACTCGCGCTCCACGACTTGGAATCGTTGGGCGCGGGTCACACGGACACCGCTGGCAGGATCGGAAATCACGACCGTGAGCCGATAGGTTCCTTTCGACACGTCGCGCAATTCGATGCCACGCTGCACGCGCGTCACCGGTCCGCTCGCCGGCGCGTCGAACTCGAGCAGCACAGGTGAGCGCCCGCCGCCGAACAGCCGGCCGATCGCGCCGAACAGCGAGCGGCCGCCCTCGCGCTCCAGGCGCACGACCGTGTGATAGGGCGCGCCGCTCGCGAGCCCGTACACCTCGTAATACAAGTTCACCCCGCTGCCGCTCGGAAATCGCTGCAGCGGATTGAGGCGCACGGTATCGCCGGCGGGCGAGAACCAAACCAGCCCCGACCCTTCGCGGCCCACGACGACGTCGCTGACTGCGAAGCGCTGCGGGTCGAGCCGTTCGACGTGCACCGGATGGGCGACCAGATCACCCGCGCGGCCATCGACACTCTTGACCAGCAAGCGATAGAAGTACTCGCCGGCCGGAACCGGGACCGAGAGACGCCCGGTCAGATACGCGGGGCTGCGCAGCGTCTGGTGCGCCGCGAACACGCGTACCGTGTCGACGCTGGCGACGACCTGATCCGCGGAATCCGACACCAGCACGCGGAACTGCAGCGGGTACTGGACCCCCCCCGCCCCCCCGTTCCCCCCAATCCCGCCGTCGGCCGGCTGTGGGTCGAGGCGTTCACCCGGGATCGCGAAGACCAGATGAAGGCGCTGGCCGCCGCTGTCGCCGACGACGAACTCGCTCGCCACGACGTCGAGCCGCTCATCAAAGCGTTGCGTGTAGCTGTCGCTGGTCGTCCCGAGCCGGATGTTGCGATGCCCCTGCTGGCGATCCCGGGACAGCTCGGTACCCGGCGACCGCAGGCTTTGCGCGACCCGGGAATAGAGCGGGCCAAATTGATCGCGCGTCTGGTACAGCGCCGCGATCTCCTGATCCGTAACCGACGTGGCACGCACCGCGCGCCGGAAGCCGAGTACGTCCGCCAGACTCTCGACGAGCTTGAAGTCCTGCACATCGTCGCGCGCCGCGAAATGGAAGATCAAATCGCCGTCATCACCGCCACGGCGATACAGCCAGCTTTCGTTGGGCGCACAGCCCTCGCCGTTCGGGTCAACCGGGGCCTGGCACTGGAACCGCGCGCGCTTGTCCGGCTCGCCGTGGCGCAGGTAGATCACGCCGCGGTCGTCGAACTCGGCCTGCGTGGTGCGGTACACTTCGGTGATGTCGTAATGGCGATGGCGGCTGACGAGACGGAAGTTGTGGCGGGCATACAACCAGCGGCGATAATGCTCCGCCAGCCGCTCGCCCACGTCACGGGCTGCGACGACGTCGCGCCGCGTCCAGAACTGTTCCAGCCAGCGCTGGCGCGCTTCCGGATCCCGCAGGCCGTCGAACGCCGCCAGCTCCGCGGAGTCGGCAATCCACGAGAGATCGAGCCGGTACATCGTGAGCGCCTGCGCCGACGTGGCGGCATGCGCGCCGGCGAAGTAGGCCGCCCATCCCTGCGCCGGCCGCCTCGCGTGGTACATCGTGCGCGCCAGCTCGAGCAATCCGACACCGGAGTCACCACCCACGGAGAGGTACGCGCCGAAGGCCACCAGCGCGGAGTCGGCCTCACCCGCTTCGCGCTCGACCCGTCCGCGCACGAGCTGGACCTCCGCGTTGCGGCCGGCGGGCCCGGCCGCCGCGAGACGCACGGCAGCCAGCGCGACTTCGAGACGCGGGCGAATGCGCTGCGTGAGCGCGGTGTTGGCGAGGTCGACGACCGCCGAGGCGAACGCGGGATCGGCCTCCGCGGCGCGCGCAAATGCCTTCGCCGCCTTGGAGAGATAGTCCTTGCCGAGCATCTGCCGGATATTCTCGAGCGCGATCGAGCTGTGCTCGCCGATCGCCAGCTCCGCCAGCCCCAGCCCGTACCAGGGATACGGCCAGTCGGGACGCAGCTCGGCGGCCCACTCGAATTCGCCGGCCGCGTCGTCGTAGTGCGATTTGATTTTGGTGACTTCGCCCATCCGGTAACCGATGAAGCCGAGACGCAGATGCAGGAGGGGATCGTCGCGCCGCTCTTTGGCGATCTGGATCGTCGCCGCTTCGAGCCCATGCAGTGCCGTGCTGTCCGCGACGAGCCCCAGGGAATCGCGCAGCGACTCGAGGGTTGCACGGTCGGCGGGAGATTGCGCCAACGCGGCCAGGAGCAGGAGCACAGCCATGCCTCATCATTATACCTGAGGCCATCCCGGAGGCCGCTAGAGGGAGTTTCCGAGCTACGTCAGAAGTCGGCGCCGAAGGCGGCGTATACGCGTGCGTGACCCGTGGCGGGCTGCGCGACGCCCAGGCGCAAGCGCAGCAGCAGATCGTAGCTCACCGTCATGTCGCCGATCAGCTCCGCCCCCGCCGACCGCAGGCGATGTAGTCGCGGGGCCCCGGTATCCCATGCATCGCCGATGTCGCCGAAGACCGCGACAGCGAACTTATCGACGCCGAACGGTAGATGCCCGATCGACCGGCCGACAAGCGCGAGCGGTACGCGGTATTCCGCCGTCAATGTCGCCGCGCGGCGTCCAGACAGAGTGCCCGCCGGATAGCCGCGCACCGGGAAGGTGCGGAATATCCCGACCGATTGCCCGAACGCCAGCGGCACAACGCCCGATGACACTCCGCCCACGGAAAACCGATCGATGATCGGACCCTGGAGCGATCCGGCAGCTGCGCGAACCGCGAGTACCGGATACGCGAAGCCGACGCGCGGCCCCAGGCGCAGGTACGCCTCGCCGCGCCCAACCTTCTCGTCGAGCCAGCGGCCGGTGCGCTGCTCTTTTTCGTAGCGGTAGAGGAAACTCGCCAGCGCTCCGTCCTGCAACGACACCGCGAGCGGCGCGTACACCACGGACCCAAACGCGAGCCTGGCAGATCCGCCGAGACGATCGCGTTTGTCGCAGCCGGTGCAGACGTCGGAGAGGATCGTATCGGGGATCGAGACGAAGCGCCTTCCTTCATATTCGCCGGCCACGCGCAGCGAGACGAACCTGCGCCAGCGGTGCGCGAGGAGCGTGGCGCCGATCGACGCCTCGCGGTCTTCGGCAGACACCTTGTGACCCGTCCCGTCGATGCCTACGAACCACCAGTCGTTCGAGGCGTAGAAATCGAGCGTGGGATTGCCGAAGGCATCACTAATAAGGAAGAGCGAGCCCTGCGCGCGCAGCGGTGAGCCGGACATCAGAGCCGTGGCGTAATACGAATAGCGACCCACGGCGTCGGTCCCTGCGGTTGCGAGGCCATAGAAGCGCCCCGCCAGGCCCGCATTGGTGCCGGTTGGAATCCAGAAATGCGGCCGCAGCGAGCCCCAAGAGGAGTACCCCGTTTCCCGGAGCAAAACGGGAGGCGCCGAGTCGAACGTCGCGGCGGAGAGCTCCGGAGCCGGTCGCGGTGCGATCGGCCGCGGCTCCACCACGCGCAGCTCCCACCCATCGTCACCGAGCGTCGCAAATACGATGCGGCCGTCGGACAGCGCCGCGGGCGCGCGCGCGCCGCGCGGCTCGTCGGTGACCTGCGTGATGCCGCCTTCGGTCCACAGATGGATCTGCGGAAAGCCGGCCGCGTCAGTGACGAACAGGATGCCCTGTTCGGACCACGTCGGATCGGCGATCGCGCTGCCATCGGATGCCTCAGCGAGCACGGTGACCGCGGTGGGAGCTGGAGCGAGCCACCGCACCAACGCCCAGCGGCCGTTCTGATGACGGGTGGCGGCCACCCAACGCCCGTCTGGTGACGGCACCGCCGGCCCCCAGGTCGCCGACGAATCGATGCGCTGTGTGCGCGGCAGCCTGAGGACACTGCTCCCTTTCCCCAGCTCCAGCGCCGACACGATTCCGCCGCCGGCACGCGGCTCGCTGAGCCGCGCATTCGTCGTCAGCCGCTGCCACCCGCCGCCGGGGAACCAGCGCCACAGATCGCTCCGCACCGTCCAGCGACCCGTGTAATCGAGCTGGGCGATGATCAACGTGTCGCCCATCCAGTCGAAGCTCACCTGCCCCGTGGTGCGATGTGAGCGCAGCACGGCGAATGTCTTCGCGTCTACGACGCGCAAGCGCTGCGCGCCGCGGCCGTCGTTGTAGATGTAGGCCAGTTTGCGGCCGTCGGGTGAGACGCGCGCCCGCGGCTCGCTGCGCAAGCGACCGGCGATCAGCCGGCTGCTGGTCGCGGGCCCGGCCCTGCCGGCCGTCGCGACGGCTCGACTCCACTGCTCAGTGAGCGCATCCGGCACACCGACGTGGCGCAGCGGGCGGCCCACACGGAATGGAATGAGCTGTCCGGCGGTCGCCTCCGTGAAGCGCGGCGGCACGGAGTCGCCGGAGGGGACGGTCTGCGACAGGTATTCCCAGAACCGGCTGCCGTAGGCGTACGGCGCCAGGCCATCGGGCCAGCGCGTGAAATAGAGCGCATCCCATGGCGATCGCGCGTGCCCTGCCGCGGCATCAGCGGCGACGGCCTGGCGATGGTAACTCCCCGCAGCTCGGCCACCCGCGGTGAAGCGGGATTCGTAGTATGTCGCGAGCCCTTCGATCACCCAGCTCGGTTGATACTGGTTGGGAAACAGCGCGGGCACGCGCCCGAACACCGTCTGCAACGTCTTCCAGATACCACGCGAGCGAGCGAGATGAAAGACGTGGGTGAGCTCGTGCACGATCACGAGCCGTTCCCAGCTGTCGAAGGTCTGCAACGCGGGCTCGCTGACCGGCGGGACCAGCAGAATGGTGAAGCGATTGGAAGGATAGGTCGTTGTAAATCCGTTGGGTGTGTCGAAGTCGTCGGACAGCGTGACGTCGATGATGCCGCGCGGCCGATGCAGCTCGGTCGAGAGCAGTGCGTAGGCCCGCTCCGCTTCTCGCGCAGCGACCACCGCGCTCACCCGATATGCCGGGCGAAAATGGATGCGAAAATGTTGGGTGTGGAGGGTGCGCCAACTGCCTGAGGGATCGACCTGGGCGGCGGCCGGTCGTGCGAGCGCGAGGAGGAGAACGACGCACGACGTACGACGCACGATCATTTCGCCATCTCTCGCAAGAACTCCTCAATCCCCCGCACGACTCCGCGCGCGTAGCGCAGCCGGCCCTCGGGACTCGCCAGCATCGCCTCCTGCTCAGGAATCATCATGAACAGGCCTTCGGTCAGCGCGGACGGCATCCAGGGGTCGCGCACCAGGGCGTAGTCGCCCCGCCCCATCCCCAGGTCGCGCACGCCCAGCTCGGCAACGAGGGCGCGGTCGAGCGCGCGCGCCAACGCCGCACTGCGCGGATGGAAGTAGTAGACGCTGGTGCCGTTGTTGACGAAAGGATTCACGCCGTCGGGAAGCGCGTTGGCGTGAATCGAAACCAAAACGTCCGCATCGTGCGCTTCGGCGAAGTGGGTGCGCGGGAACAGCTCGATCGGCGTTGAATCGGTGCGCGTCAGCAGCACCGTCGCGCCGGCGCGCTCGAGCAGCGTCTGCGCTTGCAGTGCGACCGCGAGGGTGGCGACCGGCTCCCACAGCCCCGACGGCCCCTTGGCACCGAGTGGCGGATGCCCGGGATCGAGCACGATCGTCCGACCCGCGAGGGGCCGGCGCGGATCGATGACCGGTGGGCGGCGGATCTCGAGCAGCAGATCGCGCCCGCTCCAGCGCGTGCGATATCCCCACACCGGCCCCGCCAGCGACAGCGTCAGCGTCACTTCGTCGGCGGTCGGCTGCGCGTAGCTCATGCGTGTCACGTACGGATCGGTGCCGCCGTGCTGCATCCAGTTCACGTCGGAGGCAACGCCGTAGAGCCGCAGCGTCAGGCTGCGATCGTCTTCTTCCACCTGGAAGGGGACGTGCGCGGGAAGCGGCACGCGCAGCAACAACGATGTCGTACCGGCAGTCAGCCGGACCGAGCCGATGATCCCGCCGGGAGGTGGCGTTCCGGGCGGCAGCGGCACGACGTCGGCCGTGTTGACCCACGCGACGGCGCCGCGCGACAGTTGCAGCCGTGTCTGGCCGTTCCAGCGCGCCGACGCCACCGCCGTCGTCCCCAATGGGAAGAACCAGTTGTACGTCCCATACGGGACCGCCCTCCCGACCGTGAGGCTATCGCTCGTCCCCGTGTGCGCGGTGTCGTCGTTCAGCACGACCACGGCGGGATGGGCACGATCGAGCGTATCGACTACGAGAGGCCAGACGGCGCGCGCGGTATCGGCGCCGACGATCGCCTCGAGGATGGCATCGCACAGCGGCCGCGCCGGCAACCACGCGATGTAGCGATCGGGGGCGGGAGGGAGGCGGTAGGAGGCGGTATCAGTTGCGAAAGCCCGCACGCCCCAGGCCGGTTCTTCCGGCAGCGTGTCCGGCACGAACCAGACCTGCGCGTCACTCCCCTCCATGCGCAGCCGCACGCGAGCACCGGGCGTCGCGCGCACCGAGAGGCGGATCCCCTCACCCGTCGGAACGTCGATGCTGTCGGTGGGCGTGAAGCTCGTCGTGTCGATCCACGCTACGGCTCCCGCCGGCGGCTGAAAGCGTTGCGCGATCCGCGCGACGAACGTCGTCTCGCGCTGCTCGACGCCGGCACCGGCACGGGCCACGATATGGAACGAGACGATGGAGTCATCAGGCAGAGGCGCCCAGGCGAGCCAGCTTCCGTTCGCGAGCACTCGAACCGGGATACCATTGACGGAAAGCGCGATGTCACCGCGGCCACCGCCGACGCTCCCGAACAAGAAGGAGGAGTCGTGCGCCTGGATCGGCTCCGCGGTGTCAGGATAGACGACGGTGATGTGCAGCGACTCGTGAACGGGAAGAGGGGACGCGGGACGGGGGACGGGAGAACCGCAGCCCACCGCCGCGACGAAAAACGCGGCCCACACGAGTCGCATGTGGCGCAAGCTAGCGCGGAGCAATAGATTGGGCCACCTTACTTTATGGCTCAGAGCGCCTGCCAATACTGCGGTCGCCAGAATGAGACGACCGCACAATTCTGCTCCGATTGCGGCAAGCCCTTGACCAAAGCGGCGGCCGCGCGGGCCGCCGTCGCCGCCGGAGGCGGCGGTGGAGGGGGGGGGAGCATCGTCTCCCGAACCAGCGGGCCGCCCTCGCCCGGTGCCGCGCCGGTGGACGCGTCCTGTCCCCTGTGCGGATCTGTGGTGATCTCCCATGGTGGAGGTGGAGGTCCCGACCGGCGATTCAATCCTGATAGACGCTCCGATCACTCCCTCATGCTGCTTCTGGTTTCCGAGATGGCCACCGAACTGGCGCGCTTCGAGCGCAAGCACGTGGCGACCACGATCGGCAGGACCGAGGGAGATATCCGCTTCCCCGAAGACCAATTCCTGTCCCCGCTGCACGCCAAGCTGTCGTGGGAAGAAGGCCGGCTCGAGGTACGCGACCTCGGCAGCCGCAACGGCACGTGGGTTTTTCTCGAGGCGCCGTATCGGCTGATGGAGGGCGACGTCATCCTCATCGGCTCGCAAGTGCTGCGCTTCCGGCGGCTCGGCTATCCCGGCCCGCACACCGCCGACGCCGATGCGACGAAGCGCATGGGGAGCATGGTGCCCAGCGCCGACATCGCGAGCCTGACGCAGCTGCGCAGCGACGGCAGCTCGCGCGACGTGATCCAGCTCTCACCGGGCCGCGACGTGCACATCGGCCGCGAGCGCGGCGACTGGATCTTCCCCTACGATCCGTCGATGAGCGCGCAGCACGCGACCGTGCGCTCGGAGGACGCCGATTTCGTGCTCGTGGACGACCACAGCCGCAACGGCGTCGCCGTCGCGGCGCGCGGCGCCATGTCGCTGCAACACGGCTCGCGCATCATGGTGGGCGACAAGCTGCTGCGCGTGGAACTGCCCGGAGCGGGGGGGGCGGCCGAGTCGGGAGGGCCGGCAGGGATATGAAGATCTGTCCCGTCTGCTCGACCGAGTACGCCGACGACGTGAAGTTCTGCCCCAACGACGGGCAGACGCTGCGGTCGGCCGCGAAGGCGACCGACCTCGTCGGTCAGGTCGTCGCGGATCGCTATCACGTCGTGAAGAAGCTCGGTGAAGGCGGGATGGGCCAGGTCTACCTCGCCGAGCACGTGAAGATGGGGCGGCGCAGCGCCATCAAGGTGATGAATCCGTCGATGGTGCACGACCCCGATGCCGTCGCGCGCTTCAACCGCGAGGCGTCGAACGCCAGCCGCATCACCCACCCCAACGTCTGCGCGATTTACGATTTCGGCGAGACCCCCGACGGGCTCATCTATCTGGCGATGGAGTTCATCGAGGGCGAGCCGCTGACGGACCTGCTCGAGCGCGAAGGCGCGCTGCCGGTCGGACGCGCGACCGGCATCTTCCTCCAGACCGCGGAGGCGCTGCAGGCGGCGCACGACCTGGGCATCGTCCACCGCGATTTGAAGCCGGACAACATCATGTTGAGCAGGCGCAAAGGTGGCGGCGACACCGTGAAGGTCGTGGACTTCGGCATCGCCAAGGCCGTCGGCGGCGACGAGGCGGGCCAGAAGGTCACGAAGACGGGCCTGGTCGTAGGGACGCCCGAGTTCATGAGCCCGGAGCAGCTGTCCGGCGATACGCTCGACGGCCGCAGCGATCTCTACTCGCTCGCGCTGGTGTTCTACCGGATGCTCTCCGGCAAGCTGCCGTTCGAAGCGACGACCGTGCAGGAGACGATGATCAAGCGGCTGACCGACGAGCCCACGAAGCTCGCCGATGCTCGCCCCGATCTCTCGTTCCCCGCGGGGCTGCAGCCGGTGCTCGACACGGCGCTGGCGCGCACGCCGATGGAGCGCTACCAGACCGTCGCGAAGTTCGCGGCGGACATCGCCGCGGTCACCGGGCGGCCCGTCACCAGCGCCGTGCCGCAAACCGACGCGAGAACCCAGATTCTCGATCCGACCGCCGGAGGAGCCACACAGCGGATTTCGGCGAAGCGCCCGCCTCCCACCGCCCCGTCGCCCGTGGCGACGAAAAAGCGGCCGCTCGTCCCCGCCGCGATCGGCCTCGTCGTGCTTCTCGCGGCGGGCGGCGCGTGGGTCGCATTGAGCGGTGGGAAAAAGGCCAACGGAGGTCTGCCGGATACGAGCGCCGTGGCACACGACACAGCGGCGAACAACAGCACTCGGCAAACTGGAATCCTTCCGCCACCGGGGAGGAATCCCACGAGCAGGGTTCTGGCCAACCGCGATGCCGGCTCCAAACCTCGATTCAACCTCGCGGGCGCCGCGAATGCGCTGAACGAGCTGCTGGACTCGATCGATTCGTATCCAACGACAATGGTGAGAGATTCCGCGCGCGGTCTGTACGACGCTGCGGGCATCGCGGCAACCGACAAGGCGTTCGCCGCCTTCGTGATCGGCAACACGTACTTCAAGGCCGGGGACCGGCCGCAAGGGTGCAGTTGGGTGCAGCGCGCGTCGACTCTCAACCCTGCCAGTTCAGCGTATTCACGCTTCGTCCAAGAACAGTGTCGCTAGCCATGTTCGGACGTTCCGCCAAGCCTATCCGCGTTGAGGTCTTCGGGAAGACCGATCTGGGTCGCACGCGCGACCACAACGAGGATCGCTTTCTCGTCGCCGATCTCACGCGTAAGGCGGCATCGTTGCAACCCGAGGTGCGCAGACACGACATCGGTCCCCGCGGCACGCTCCTGGTGGTCGCGGACGGGATGGGGGGCGCCGCGGCGGGCGAGCTGGCGAGCGAGATGGCCACCGACACGATTTACTCCCACCTCGTGAAGACGTGGAACGCCGAGGATGAGCTGACGCCGCAGCGCTTCGCCTACCGGCTCAAGGAAGCGGTCGAAGTCGCCAACGCCAGCATCCACGCGCACGCGAAGGCGCATCCTGAAGTGCGCGGCATGGGCACGACCACGACCGCCGCCGGCGTGCTCCACGATCACCTCTATCTCACCCAAGTGGGCGACAGCCGGGCGTATCTGATTCGCGGCGGCCAGGCGCATCAGATCACGAAGGATCAATCGCTGATGCAGCGGCTGGTCGAAGCGGGCGAGCTGACCGAGGAGGAAGCGGCGCAGAGCGAGCGCCGCAACATCATCCTGCAGGCGCTGGGACCCGACCCTAAGGTCAAGGTCGATCTCACGCACCAGGAAGTGCGGCGCGGCGACATCCTGGTGCTGTGTTCCGACGGGCTCTCCGGGCAGGTAAAGAAGGAAGAGATTGCTCAGGTCGTGTCCGCCGCACCCGATCTCACCACCGCCTGCGATCAGCTCATCGCGCTCGCCAACGAGCGCGGCGGACCCGACAACATCACGGTGGTCGTGGCGCGCTTCGACGGCGACGGGCTGCGGTTCTCCGGCGGCGGGCAACAGGAGGACGTGGGCCACCAGGTCTATCCGCTGATCGACACCGAGACCAGCACCGAGCCGGTGCCCGTCTACAAAGGCAGCCAGCCACCGGTGCCGAACAAGGAGAAGAAAGCGCGCAAGCAGACGAGGACATTGGTCCTCGCCGTCCTCGCCGTCGTCGCCGCCCTCGTCTGGTACCTCACCCGGAATCCGTGAAGGCCCAGTTCACGTTTCTTTCCGGCGCCCGAGCGGGTCAGGTCGAGGCCTTCCGCAAGGGCTACATCGGCCTGGGCCGTCATCCGTTGTCCGACGTGCGCTTTGACGCCGAGCGCGATCTGGACGTGTCGTCCCGGCACGCGGCGATCGTGCGCAAGACCGACGGCTTCGTGCTTCAGGACCTGGGCAGCCGCAACGGCACGTTCGTCAACGGTAAACAGATCAACGGCGACACCGCGCTTAAGGACGGCGACGTCATCGGCTTCGGCGCCAACGGGCCGGCGCTCGAGTTTCACGTCATCGAGGCGGAGACCGAGTCGCCCTCGATGGCTGCGGCTGAAGGGCTTGCGGACCGCATGTCGTCGCCGCGTGAAGTCGTCCGGGCCACACCGCTGTCTGCCCCGAAACTCGCGCCGTTGCGCCAAAGCACCGGCGTTCGCATCGCGGCCGAAGTCGCGCGCCAGACGGCGCAGCTGCGTCGCACGACGAAAGTCCTGATCCTGCTGTTGCTCGTCGTCGGCACCGGGTTCACGTGGATGCAGCTCGACGGGCGCCGTCGCGCCAACGAGCTGAAGACGCTGCAGGCCCGCGCCGACAGCCTGATGATCGAATCGCGCGACCTGACGACGCGATTTCGCACCGAGCTGCAAGGCGTGCGCGACGCGCTGAAGGCATCGCAAGACGAGACCGCCCACCTGCGGCGCGAGCTGGCCGCCTCCGGCGGCGACGCGTCGTCGATGGCACGGTTGCGGACCGAACTGGATGCCGCCGAGCGGCGGCAGCGCGCGCTCGCCGGCGCGGTGGGGGGCGTCGATTACCGCGCGATCTCCCATCAGAACCAGGACGCCGTCGCAATCGTCCTGGTCGAGTACCGCGACGGCGACCGGTTCAGCGGCACCGCCTTCGCGGTCGATTCGAACGGCACGATGGTCACCAACAAGCACATCCTCATCGGCGAGGATGGGACCAAGACACCACGGCGCCTCGGCGTCATCTTCTCCGGCAGCACGCAGTTCTGGCGCGCCGAGATGATCGGCGTGTCGCCGGAGGTGGACATCGGCGTGTTTCGCGTGTCGATCAAGGGCGGGACGCCGCGCGTGCACGGACTGGCCCGCAGCCGCGAGGGGATCGAGCGCGGCGATCCGGTGGCGATTCTCGGCTACCCGCTCGGCTTCGACCTCCCGATGGAGAATCGCGGCGGCGATCCCATCGCCGAGCCGACGCTGACGGTGGGAACGGTCAGCAAGGCGCTGACCGCGGTGGTGCAGGTGGACGCGTACGGCGCGCCCGGGTCGTCGGGGAGTCCCGTGTTTGATCGCAATGGAAACGTGATTGCCGTGTTATATGGCGGCGAGCGGGAATCGAACGGCAAGATTATTTTCGCCGTACCCGCGTACATCGCCGCGGACTACTTACGGAGCCTCAACCTGCTGCGCTGAAGCTTCTGATGCCCGGGTGCTCGTGTCTGAGTAGTGAATTATGACGTCTTGGGCGCTGTCCCTTGCGCACCGCGCAATAGTGTGAATCGTCCTGAGGAAGGTATGCGCCACACTGCTCGAGCCGTTGCGTTTGCATTCATAGCCCTGGTTATGGCGTGCAGCGATCCAGGCTCTCCGCCGCCCCCGCCTCCACCGCCCGTCAGGCCGATGATTACCGCGGGAGGCCAGCACAGCTGCGCACTGCAG
Source organism: Gemmatimonadales bacterium (assembly GCA_035637355.1). Taxonomy (GTDB): domain Bacteria; phylum Gemmatimonadota; class Gemmatimonadetes; order Gemmatimonadales; family GWC2-71-9; genus 20CM-2-65-7. The sequence goes on along the minus strand of DASPXJ010000156.1, from coordinate 32,622 downwards.
AGCACCGGCACCGCATCGTGTTGGGGAAGCAATTTTTCGGGTGAGCTCGGCAACGGTAGCAACATGAGTAGTGAGCACCCGGTCTCGGTCGCCGGCGGCATCAAGCTTACCGCGCTTGCGGCGGGCGGAGCGTTCACCTGCGGATTGGACAGTGCCGGTCAGGGTTACTGTTGGGGCAACAACACCAGCGGTGAGCTGGGTAATGGTACGACCTCGAACGCAACGGTGCCGACACCGATCCCTGGCCCGCTCCGGTTCGCCAGCATCGCCGGTGGGTTGACCCAGGCGTGCGCGCTGACTTCAACCGGTACGGGGTATTGCTGGGGATCGAATAGTTCCGGTCAACTTGCGACCGGCGACACGGCACGCCGACTGACTCCCACGCTGGTGTCCGGCGGACTGCAGTTCAGCACCATCGCTCCCGGCGCGGATCACAGTTGCGGCGTCACCACGTCGGGTACGGCGTACTGCTGGGGGAACAACTGGAGCGGCCAGCTCGGGAGCGGCGGGTCTCCGACGATGAGCGCAGCTCCCGTTCTCGTGTCCGGAGGCTACACCTTTACGGCGATCGCCGTCGGCGAGCAACACTCCTGCGCCGTCGCGACATCCGGTACGATGTACTGCTGGGGCTCCAACACACAAGCCGAATCAGGGCACCCCAACACGACAGCGAACTATACGAGCCCGACCGCTGTGCTTGGCAACGTCCTGTTCAGCGACGTTGTCGCCGCCGGGACGCACACGTGTGGCGTCACATCCACCGGGTCCGCCTACTGCTGGGGGCGTGACGTGGATGGTGAAGTCGGTAATGGTAACGCCTCGCAGCTGGGGCCGAGCGCAGTCAGCGGCGGGTTGACGTTCAAGTCCATTGGCGCCGGTAACACTCATACGTGCGCGCTGACGACGGCAAATGTGGCTTACTGTTGGGGCAGCAACGCCTATGGACAGCTCGGTCGTCCGCTCGAACGCGGACTGACCCCGATACTCGTGAACGGGTTGACCGATATTACCGATCTCCGTGTCGGATCAATGAGCCGGCACAGTTGTGTGCTAACCAGCACCGGCAAGGCGCTGTGTTGGGGCGACAACACCTACGGAGAGCTCGGCACCGCATCAACGCTTATGCGATCCGTTCCCGAATCCGTGTCAGGCAATAGGACATTCAGTCAGGTTTCGGTCGGCTCCCTGCACACGTGCGCCATCGAAACGGGTGGTGCCCGCGACTGCTGGGGGAACAACTCCTGGTGGCAATACGGGAACGGAAGCAACGCGTCGGATTCCGCTCCGGTACCCGTAGCCGATGCACAGACCTTCAGCTCCGTTGCCCCCGGCCTCTTCGACAGCTGCGGCCTTACCAGCGCCGGGGCAGCCTATTGCTGGGGAACAAATATGGACGGCGAAGTCGGCGATAGCTCCACGACATTCCGCCCGACGCCGGTCGCCGTTGCGGGCGGATTGACGTTCACGAATCTTGGTGCTGGCGGCATCTACACCTGCGGGCTCACCACCGCGGGCAAAGCGTACTGCTGGGGTGAGAATAACGTCGGACAATTGGGGGATAGCACGCAGGTCAACAAGCTCGTTCCGACGGCGGTCGCCGGCGGGCTGACGTTCGCCGCGGTTGCTGCGGGCAGTTCTCACACCTGCGGACTCGCTCCGTCCGGTGCGGCCTATTGCTGGGGCGGAAACTTCTTCGGAGAGCTCGGCGATGGATCGACGGTCAATCGCTCCGCCCCGGTGCCCGTCGCGGGTGGACACACCTTCAGCACGATCTCCGTGGGCGCGAGTCACACCTGCGCACTCATGACCACAGGCGCAGCGTACTGTTGGGGTCTCGGGGACACAGGCCAGCTCGGTACCGGCACCACCGATACCAGCAAAGTGCCGGTAGCTGTTTCTGGAGGCGTGACTTTCACGACGATTCAATCGGGTAGCACGCATACATGCGGACGCACGAGCGCAGGAACGGTCTATTGTTGGGGTGATGACTACTCCGGCCAATTGGGTCGCGGGCGCTTGGGGTTCTCGACCGTGCCAGTCGCCGTCGTGCCGTAACCTCGCCGATACGGTAACGAATACGCGACATACGTGTCGCTCGACTTCGATCCCAATTTACCGCCGCCCGCCGCCACCACGACATACTGCTTCCCATCCACCGCATACGTGCTCGGCGTCGCATAACCCGGTGCGGGCAGCGTCGTCTCCCACAGTAGCCTACCAGTGCGTTTGTCGAACGCGCGGAACTTCGCGTCCTGCGTCGCCGCGATGAAGACCAAGCCGCCCCGCGTGACGATCGGCCCGCCGTACTGCTCGCCGCCGAGCGGAATCCGCCAGCGATATTCGCCGCTGTTGAGATCGATGGCGCTCAACGTGCCCCACGGCGGCTTGATCGCGGGGTCGCCGTTCGAATCTCTCCAGCGCTCGTAACCCACGAACTCGTAAGGCGAGCGCGCGCTCTCGTCCGCGTGCCAGCTGAGGCCCGTGGCTGCGTATCCCAGGTATTCGATCAGCGCGCGCTTCTCGGCCTCGGGCAAGCCCGCGAACGACGGCATGAACCCGCGGCCACGCTCGATCACGCCCTGCACTTGCTCGGCCGACATGCGCGCCTTCACGCCCAGGAGCGACGGCGCGCGCTCCTGGCCGCGCCGATCCGCTCCATGGCAGCCGGCACAGACAGCGCTGTACACGCCGTGCCCGGCGCGGGGTGCAGCCGTTGCGGCGGGAAGCGTCGCCGACTCGCGCATCGCGGCGATCCACGGCACGTCGCTCGCGTTGACGTACAGCACCGCCGTCTCCGGATCGACCGCCGCCCCGCCCCACTCGCCGCCGCCGTCGAAGCCGGGAAGCACGATGCTCCCTTCCCGGCTCGGTGGCGTAAAGAGCCCGTCGTGTCGCAACGCACGAAACCGCCTCACATCGGTGACAGCGGACTCGAGCATGGTCTGTCGCGCGAAGGGCGCCGGTTTCACCGGGAACGGCTGCGTCGCCCACGCCTGCTCGCCGTGCAGATCCGACGCGGGGACGGCGCGCTCTTCAATGGGAAAGAGTGGCTGCCCCGTTTGCCGATCGAACAGGAACACGAACCCGCTCTTCGTGATTTGCGCGACTGCGTCGATGCGCGAGGGATGGCGTGTCAACGTGACCAGATTGGGTGCGGCGGGGAGATCGCGGTCCCACAAATCGTGATGCACGGTCTGGAAATGCCACAGCCGCTTCCCCGTGCGGGCATCGAGAGCGACGAGCGAATTCGCGAAGAGGTTGGCGCCGAGCCGCGCGCCGCCGTAGAAGTCGGGCGTCGCCGATCCGGTGGGGATGTAGACAATGCCGCGCCGCAGGTCGAGGGACATGCCGGCCCACGAGTTGGCGCCGCCTGCCGTCTGCCACGCGGCGGCGGGCCAGGTCTCGTAGCCGAATTCTCCGGGGTGCGGGATCGTATGAAATGTCCAGCGAATCGCTCCGCTGCGCACGTCGTAGGCGCGCACGTCCCCCGGCGCCGAGCCTTCGTCTTCGCCGACGCGGGTGCCCTGAATGAGAAGATCGCGGTAGATGACGCCAGGAGACGTCGCGACGAGGTAGGCATCGCCGATGTCGCGGGACAGGCCGGCGCCGAGGTCTATGGATCCGGAGTCACCAAACGTGGGCATGGGGTGACCGGTGCGTGCGTCGAGCGCGTACAGCCGGCGTCCCGCCGTAAAGAAGACTCGTCGATCGTCGCCGCTTGCCCAATAGACGACGCCGCGATTGACATGGGTGACAAACGTGCGTGGTGCGGGGTGCGTGGTGCGTGGGTCGAATCGCCAGATGAGCGTGCCGCGATCGGCATGCAGCGCAACCACCGCAAGGGCGGGCGTCGTGGTGTACAGGACACCCGACACGACGATCGGCGTCGCCTGGATTTCTCCATGACCATCGGGGGGCAGGTCGCCGGTGTGGTAGGTCCAGGCGACGCGCAGCCGCGCGACATTACTCGTGTCGATCTGGGCGAGCGCGGAGTAGCGGGAGTTCCCCGGTTCGCCGCCCGTGACCAGCCAGTCGTCAGATGATGTTTGGCTCGCTGAGCATCCTGCCAGGAATGCGAGAAGAGCGACGAGTCTCAATCGGCTCAGCGCTCGGCACGATACTTCACATAGACGGTGCGGTTAGGCCGCTGCTGGCCGAGCTCCGTCATGCCGAGCTTCCCGGCGATCGCGCGCGCCGGCTCGTTGCCGTCGTCGATGCTGGCGATGACACGCTCGAGCTTGGCCGTGTTGAACGCCCAGTCGAGGACCAGCTGGCAGGCTTGCTTGGCCATCCCGCGGGTCTGCACTTCCGATCGCATCGCGCACACCAGCTCGAAATCATCGGCGTTGGCGGCCCGCGACCTGAGCAATCCCGCGAATCCGAGACCGACCGGGCCTTGCACGATGGCGAACAGGTGGTGCGTGCCGGCTTCCGCCGGATCGGGAAGCGTGCCGACATGCTCCCACACGTCATCCTGCCGTTGCAGGGAGATCAGCAGCTCGTGATCAGACTCGTTCAGCGGTCGAAGCTCCATGTCCTTAGTATACGCCTCTCGACTAGCCTTGCTTGCGAAGAAACACATGAGTCGCGCGTTCGCCCGGCACATGCTTCACCGCTTCGTACCCAAGCGCGGGCAGATCGATGCCGGCGAAGAGTGCTTCTCCCTTTCCGAGCAAGACCGGTCTGAGCGCGAGATGCAGCTCGTCGATGAGGCCGGCGCGCAGATATTGCCGAATCGTCGCTACGCCGCCGCCGAGCCGGATGTCCTTATTGCCCGCCGCATCTCGCGCCTGTTTCAGCGCTGACGGGATGCCGTCGGTCACGAAGCGAAACTCGGTGCCGCCTGCCATCCTGAGCGGCGGCCGCGCATGATGGGTGAGTACGAACACAGGTGTGTGATACGGCGGCTCGTCTCCCCACCAACCCTTCCAGCGGTCGTCGGGCCAGGGGCCGCGAATGGGGCCGAACATGTTACGGCCGAGGATCCAGGCGCCGATGCCGGCCAGACCGTCGGCGGCGATTTTGTCGTCGACACCCGTTTCGCCGCCGTCCTGGCGGTGCATGTGCCGCCAGGTGCGCGTGTTGAAAAACCACTCCATCAGCGCGACGCCGCCCTGGCCGATCGGATTCTCGAGATCCTGGTCCGGCCCGGCGCCGAAGCCATCGATGGAGACAGCGAAGCTGCTGACCCGGAGTTTCGCCATTTGCGTGGCCACTCAGAAACTGGCGCGTCCCGCGGTGACGACACGCAGCACCGACTCCTGACCAAAGCGCCGCTTGTACTCGGCGATGATCGCGACGATTGCGGAATCAGTCCCCGCCGATCGCGGAGGATGCGGGCACCGCGAAGTCACTTTGATCGTGTGCACCATGGGTCGTGTTATCCCGTCCTCGCTGTCGCGTGGACGCGGCGCCGCACGGCTTCGATGTCGCGCACCGGACGAACCTCGACGCAGCCGGTGCAGGCCCAGGGGAACTCCGCGGCGATCCGGATCGCCTCATCCATGTCCCTGGCTTCGATCAGATTGAAGCCGCCGAGGACTTCCTTGGCTTCACTGAACGGGCCGTCGGTGACCTTGGTCTTGCCGTTGCGGATGCGCACCGATTTCGCCGTTTCGACACTCTCGAGCATCTGCGACTCCGTGAGATGTCCGTCCCGGCGCAGCTCGTCGGCGTGCGCGAGGCAGTCGCGCATCATTCCATCGGTCTGCGCCCGGGGCAGCGCGTCGTAGAGTGCCGGGTCGTTGTAGATCACGAGCATGAATTTCATGCGAGTAGTATCCCCTCCGCAGCATATGCCGCGAGTACGTCCCGACTAAAGCACGCAAAGATCACATCGCTCAGCGAGCTCGGTATGACAAGCTCGCTGCGGACCGTGGTGACGGCAACGTGCGTGGCCTCTCGCAGCGGATATCCGTAAATGCCCGTGCTGATAGCAGGGAAAGCAACGCTGCGAAGCCCTTCGGCGCGAGCCAGCTCCAACGTGCGCCGGTAGGCCGACGCGAGGAGTTCGGGCTCGCGAGCCGAACCGCCGCTCCACATGGGCCCGACCGCATGGATGACGAACCGCGCCGGCAGGTTGAACCCGGGAGTCAGGCGAGCGTCTCCGGTGGGGCACGGTGCGACGCGTGCGCTCGCACGCGCGAGCTCGGGGCCGGCGGCGGCGTGAATGGCGCCGCACACGCCGCCGCCGGGCGCCAGCTCGGAATTGGCGGCGTTCACGATGGCGTCGACGTTGAGGGTCGTGATATCGACGAGCTTCGCGGTGAGACTCAGGAGCGCGTTAGACTGGCGCCTTGGGAGCAATAGCTTCCTTCGGCCGCTGCGGAGGCCCAAGCTCGCTCGGGGTGAACCGATATGGGATGCGGGTCCTGGTAAACGTCACCCCGACGCCTTTCACCGAGGCGAACCCCACGTCAATGCTCCGCAGTTGGTCGTATCGCGTGTAGTGATCGCGCACATATTCAGCAACGCGACGAGCGAAGGCCGACTGCTCGGCGTCCGACTGATCGGCGACCGGAGAATTGGTGAAGACGATGGTGAGGTATGCAGAGTTATTGATGTTGACACTGATCGCTGACGTTTGGAACTCATGCGACAGGCCCCGTTGCAACGAAAAGATATCCTTCAGATCGGCACACCCGAGCGCACCCGCCAACGCTACAAGACTGAGTAAACCGCGAGACGAGAGCATCTGTAAATCTAACCCCCGTTCGCCGCTACCCACCGCGCCGCCGCCCGCTGCATCAACGCCTGCCCATGCCACGCACACAACACCGGCACATCCCCCGGTAGCTCTGCTGCCAGCCGGGGATGCGCGAACAGAATGACGAGCGACGCCTCGGGCACGAGCCGCTCGAGCTGCGCGAGCGACCGCGGCCCGAGATCGCCGCGGCCCTTCCACGAGCGTGGCTCGGCATAGACGAGGACGACGTGGCGCGCGCCGGGCTCCGGGAATCGAGGAACCCCGACGGCACTTGCGATCAACGTCTTTGCGAAAACATCTCGAGGCGGAATGGAATACGGCCCGCCCACATCATCATCGACGATCGTCACGCTCAGCGCCTTCCCGAGCTGCGGCCGGTCACCGCGCACGAGATGCGCCGCCCGATCGGCGAGACGGTCGGCGAACTGCTGATGCTCGGCGAGCGTCGCGTCGTCGAGTACGGCCCCGGGGCTCGCCACCCACGCCGCCACCGCCTTCTCGTACCGCTGAATCGCCTGCTCCGCTCGCTCAGGCTCCACCCGTTCGAGCGCGCGCGCCACGCCGGCCCAGTCCGTCGGATACAGCAGCATGTCGCACCCGGCATTCACCGCGGCGACAGCCGCCAGACCCTCCGGCGCCGCAGCGGTTGCACCACCCATGATGAACGCATCGGTAACGACAAGACCATTGAAGCCGAGGCTCGCGCGCAAGTAGTCCAGGATCGGTCGCGAAAACGTGGCCGCCGATCCGCTCGGGTCCCATTTCGGATAAGCAACAAATGCAGGCATCACACTCCCGACACCAACCTTCACGGCCTCCACAAACGGATTCACATCGGCCTGCTGCAGCTCGGCAGCGGCCGCTTCGACAACGGGGAGCCCTTCGTGCGAATCGGTTGTGGTGCGGCCATGCCCCGGATAGTGCTTGGCGCACGCCATGACGCCGTGCTCCTGACAGCCCTTGATCCACGCCGCCGCGTGCAGTCCCACACCCGCCGGATCCGCACCAAAGGACCGCGTCTGCACGATGGGATTGCGTGGCTCGATGTCGAGGTCGCACACCGGCGCAAACACCCACGTCAGGCCGACGGCTCGCGCTTCGGTCGCGGTGATCGATCCACAGGCGTACGTCGCGTCGAGGTCATTGAGATAGCCGAGGGCGGCTGGCGGCGGCAGCTCGGTCAGGCCGCGCACCTGCTGCCCCGGGCCGCGCTCGAAGTCGGAGCCAAGCAGAAGCGGCCGGCCGGCCTTTCCGCGTAGCGTGCTGGTGAGTGTCGTGACCGCAGCGCGAGTGCCGCCAAACAGAATGAACCCGCCGACGCCCATGGCGAGCGCGTCGCGAATCTTGGAACGGTCTGAATTGAAAGATCCGCGCCGCCACCGAATCGCCGGACAGACGAGGCGCGCTACGGAAGTCATGCGGGCGTGATGTGCCCCAGGATGCGCGGGCCGCGCGCCCCTGTCGCCGCTGGGAGATTACCCGCTTTCCCCGACACCGTCTGCATGCCGAGAAACGCGAACGCGACGGCTTCTTTCGCTTCGCCGTTGAAGAAGAGTTGATCGAACAAGACCACGGGACGCGGCTGGACCTTTGCGGCCAAACGCTCGACGAGCGCCGGGTTCTTCGCGCCGCCGCCCGAGATGACGATCTCCGCGGCATCGTCTTTCCCCCAGCGCGCCACCGCCCGCCCGATCGACTCGGCGGTGAGCGCCGTGGCGGTCGCCACCGCGTCGTTGTCCGAGCCGCCCATTTTCTTCACGCGTGCCAGCAGCTTGTCCGCATATTCTATCCCAAACCGCTCGCGGCCCGTGCTCTTGGGAGGCGGCTGGTCGAAGTACGCATCGGCCAGCAGCTCGTCAAGCAACTTCGCGACGGGCCGGCCGCGGCGCGCGCGCTCGCCGCCGACGTCATACGTCGCCTCCGGATCGATGCGCCGGGTGACCGAGTCGATCACTCCCACGCCAGGCCCCGTGTCGAACGCGAACGCCCCGTCGGGCACGCCGCGGCGCGGCACCCAGGTGACGTTGGCGATCCCGCCGATGTTGAGCAGCCAGCGGCCGCGCTGCTCGTGGCCGAACAGCATCACGTCGGCGAGCGGCACGAGCGGCGCGCCCTGCCCTCCCGCCGCGACGTCGCGGGCGCGAAAGTCGCTCACCACCCGCACGCCGAGCCGCTCGGCGAGCACCGCCGCATCCCCGAGCTGCAGCGTCGCCCGGCCCGGCTCGTGCCAGATGGTCTGTCCGTGTGAGGCGACGAACGAAAGGTCTTTGGGCGACACACGCGCCTGCGCCAGCAGCGCGAGCACGGCGCCGGCAAATCGCTCACCCAGGGCGACGTGGAGAAATGCGAGATCCTTCGGCGTGCCGCGCGCCATGGCGTCGATGATCGCCCCGCGCTCGGCGCTGCTGTAGGGCTCCTGGCGAAACGCCACCAGCTCGACTGCGCCGTCCCGCCATCGCACCAGCGCCGTCGAAATGCCGTCGAGCGACGTCCCCGACATGACACCGACAGCGAGTGCGTCGGTCATCGTCTCACGGACGGCGGATCACCAACCACGGGGCGCACAAAGCCGGCAGCGGCGTCCAGCAACTTGCGAGCTTCCGTGGCGCTCACGCCGCGCCGCACCATCACGATGGCGAGCTTGACACTGCCTTCCGCCTTGTCGATTGCGGCGCGCGCCTCGTCCCGGCTCACACCGCAACACTCCATCACGATCCGCTCGCCGCGATCGTGCAGCTTCACGCTCCAATCCATCAGATCCACCATCAGATTGCCGTACGCCTTGCCGAGCCGGATCATGGCGCCGGTGCTGAGCGTGTTCAACACGAGCTTGGTCGCGGTGCCGGCTTTGAGGCGCGTCGAGCCGGTGAGCGCTTCAGGCCCCGTGACGGGATTGATGATGACGTCGCACGTTTCCGTCAGCACTTTGGGCGGCGATCCGCACGTCACGAGCACCGTGCGCGCGCCGAGGGTCTGCGCGCGCGCGAGCGCGACGCGCACGTAGGGCGTCGTGCCGCTCGCGGCGATGCCGACGACGACGTCGCGCTTGGTCACCGCCGCGTTATCCATCGCGGTCGCGCCGGCATTGGCGTCGTCCTCGGCGCCTTCGGCGCTTTTCACCAGCGCCGTGTAGCCCCCGGCGATCACACCGGTCACCATCGCCTGCGGGACGCCGAACGTCGGCGGGCATTCGGCGGCGTCGAGCACGCCGAGGCGGCCCGATGTCCCCGCACCCACGTAGATCAGGCGGCCGCCGTTTCGAATCGCATCAACCAGGAGATCGATCGCGCGCGCGATTCGCTCGCGCTCGCCGCGCACCAGCCCCGCGACCTCTGCATCTTCGGCATTCATGAGATCCACGATTTCGAGACTCGACGCCACGTCGATCCGCTCGGTACGCGGATTGCGCTGCTCCGTGGGCCTCGGGTCGGTAAAATCGCGGTTTGTCATGGGAGGGAAATAGACGCAAGATTACCAAATGCGAAAGCTCTCCGCGCTCTGCCTGGTGACGGCGCTGGGCTGTGTTCATCACCCCGCGACTCCTGCACCCGTCGTTCGGGGCGCTCCTGCCCCGGTTATCCCCGCCACGTGGACGTTGCGATCGCAGCCGGTGACGGCCCCGCACGCGATGGTCGTGACGGCGCATCCCCTCGCGACGCAGGCGGGCGTCGATATCCTGAAGCAGGGCGGCAACGCCATCGATGCGGTGGTCGCGGTGGCCTTCGCGCTCGAGGTCGTGCTCCCCGAAGCCGGCAACATCGGCGGCGGCGGCTTCATCGTACACCGCACGGCCACCGGCGAAGTCTCAGCACTCGACTATCGGGAAGCGGCCCCCTCCGGCGCGTCGCACGACATGTATCTCGACTCCGCCGGCAACTTGACGGACAAGAGCCTGGTGGGACACCTCGCCTCGGGCGTGCCCGGCAGCGTCGCGGGGCTGCACGAGGCGTGGACGCGCTACGGCTCGCTGCCGTGGGCCACGCTGCTGGCTCCCGCGATTCGCCTGGCGCAGGGCCACGTGCTCGACAGCGCGCGCAGCCGCGACATCGGCTATGAGGCGGACATGCTGGTGAAGTTCCCCGCCAGCCGGGCGCAGTTCCTGGTGCATGACAGTGCGCCGCCGCCGGGGACGATGTTCCTGCAACCCGATCTCGCCCGGACGCTGCAGCTCATCAGCGATTCCGGACCTGACGTCTTCTACCGCGGGCAGATCGCCGACTTGATCGTGGCCGAAATGCAGCGTGGCGGGGGGTTGATCACCAAGGACGACCTGCGACGCTATCGGGCCAAGTGGCGCACGCCGGTGCAGCTGAGCTATCGGGGCTACCACATCTACTCGATGCCGCCGCCCAGCTCGGGCGGCGTGACGATGGGCGAAATCCTGAACATTCTCGAAGGCTACGACACGCTCCCCGCCTTCGGGACGCCGGCGTACGTGCATCTGCTGACCGAGGCGATGCGCCGGGCGTTCATCGACCGTAACCGTTGGCTGGGGGACCCTGATTTCGTCGAAATGCCGCTCGACCGTTTGCTCTCAAAATCATACGCCGCTACGCTGCGGTCACAGATCGATCCACAGCACGCGACCCCGACGCCGCCGCAGGCCACGAGCGGCAGCGAGGGAATGAACACGACGCATTACTCGGTGGTCGATGCCCAGGGCAATGCGGCCGCGGTCACGACGACGTTGAACGGCGGCTTCGGCAGCGGCGTCACGGTGACGGGGGCCGGTTTTCTCTTGAACAACGAGATGGACGACTTCACGTCGGCACCGGGCAAGGCGAACATGTACGGGCTCGTGCAGGGCGAGGCCAACGCCATCGCGCCCAACAAGCGGATGCTCTCTGCCATGACGCCGTCGATTGTGACCGACAGCAGCGGCCAGGTCCAGCTGGTGCTGGGAACGCCCGGCGGGCCGACGATCATCACGACCGTGACGGAGGTCATCCTCAACGTGCTGGACCACGGAATGAGTCTGGGCGCCGCGGTGGCGGCGCCGCGGATGCACCACCAGGCGCTTCCCGACGTCACCCGCTACGAGCGCGGAGGGCTGAGCGACGAGACCGCGGCGGCGCTGCGCGCGATGGGGCACGCGATCGAGCTGCGCGGCCGACAGGGGACGGTGGCCGCCATACAAAGAACCGCCGAGGGGTGGGTCGGTGTCGCTGACCCACGCTACGCCGGCGGTGCACTGGGCTACTGAGAGGTCTCTGAAAATGCGCCCAACCCAGCAGTCCTCACCCGCGGACGTCGTCGTCGTGGGCTCGGGAGCCGGCGGTGGCATGGCCGCCTACGTCCTGACGAAGGCCGGCCTCAACGTCACCGTGCTCGAAGCCGGCGGCCCGTGGGACAACACGACCGACTCGGCGATGTTCACGTGGCCCTACGATTCGCCGCGCCGCGGCGCGTCCACCAAGGAGCGGCCCTTTGGCGAGTTCGACGGCTGCATCGGCGGCTGGGAGATCCCCGGGGAGCCCTACACCGTCGCCAGAGGGGACAGGTTCCGCTGGTGGCGGGCGCGGATGGTCGGCGGCAGGACGAACCACTGGGGTCGCATCTCGCTCCGCTTCGGCCCGCGCGACTTCAAGGCGAAGACGTTCGACGGCTTGGGCGATGACTGGCCGATCGGCTACGACGACGTCAGGCCCTATTACGACAAGTTGGAGCAGCTGGTGGGCGTGTTCGGGAGCAAAGCGAACATCCCCAACGCCCCCGACAGCATCTTCTTGCCGCCCCCCAAGCCGCGCTGCTACGAGTTGCTCGTGCAGCAGGCGGCTCGCCGGCTCAATGTCACCTGTGTCCCGTCGCGGCTCTCGATCCTCACCAGACCGCTGCCCGGGCGCGCGGCGTGCCACTACTGCGGCCAGTGCAATCGCGGCTGCAAGACGAACTCCAACTTCTCCTCGACGAATGTCCTGATCGCCCCGGCCCTCAGGACGGGTAAGCTCACGCTCGTGACGAACGCGATGGCGCGCGAGGTGACGATGGGCCGAGATGGTCGCGCCAGCGGCATCACGTACATCGACACCAAGGACGGGAGCGAGCATCACATCGACGCCCGCGTGGTCGTGGTGGCCGCCAGCGCATGCGAAACGTCGCGTCTGCTGCTCAACTCCAAGTCGCCATCATTTCCCAACGGGCTCGCGAACGGCAGCGGGACGGTGGGCAAGTATCTCACGGACACGACCGGCACCGACGTCTCGGGCTTCATCCCGAAGATGATGGATCACGTCCCTCATAATCACGACGGTGTGGGAGGAATGCACGTCTACATGCCGTGGTGGCTGGACAACAAGAAGCTCGACTTCCCGCGCGGCTATCACATCGAGGTGTGGGGCGGCGCCGACATGCCGGACTACGGCTTCATGGGCGGAATTCACCGCTACCCACCGGGCGGCGGCTACGGGAAACAGCTCAAGCAGGACTATCGCCGCTATTACGGCGCCTACGTGGGCTTCTCCGGCCGCGGCGAGATGATTCCCAACGACGGCAGCTACTGCGAGATCGATCCCAACGTCGTGGACAAATGGGGAATCCCCGTGCTCCGCTTCCACTGGCAGTTTACCGACCACGAATACCTGCAGGTGAAACACATGCAGGAGACCTTCCGGGCACTGATCGCGGAGATGGGTGGTGAGGTCTATTCGCCGATGCCGACGCGCGAGGACGGCTACGGCATCGCGGCGGGTGGCGTGATCATCCACGAGCTGGGTGGCGCGCGCATGGGCGCCGACCCCAAGACCTCGGTCGTGAACAGCAACTGCCAGACGCACGAGGTCAAGAATCTTTTCGTTGCCGATGGTGCTCCGTTCACGTCGCAGGCCGACAAGAATCCCACCTGGACGATCATGGCGCTGTCGTGGCGCACGTCGGAGTACATCGCGACACAGCTGAAAGCGAGGAGCTTGTGAAACGGCGCGAAGCGGTAGGCGCGATGGCCATGGCCGCGGTGACGGCGGCGTTTAAGTGGACGCCCGCAGAGGCGGCACGGGCGGCAGGGTTGGCGCGCACTGCGCTGCAAGCCCCCCCCTCCTCCCCGTACGCGCCGACGTTTTTCACACCCCACGAATGGGAGACGGTACGGATGCTGGTCGACCTCGTGATCCCGCGCGACGAGCGCTCGGGTAGCGCGACCGACGCCGGCGTCCCGGAGTTCATGGACTTCATGCTCAGCGACCGGCCGGACGGCCAGGTCCCGATGCGGGGCGGGCTCGCGTGGCTGGACAACGAGTGTTCCGAGCGCTCGGGAAAGACCTTCCTGCAGTGTTCGGAAAGTGAACGCTCCGCCGTTCTGGACGACATTGCCTGGCCCAAAAAAGCAAAACCGGAGCACAGTCAAGGCGTTGCCTTCTTCAACATGTTCCGCGACCTGACCGCGTCGGGGTTTTTCACCAGCAAGATCGGATTCGCCGATCTCGACTACCAGGGCAACACGTTCGTGAGCGAGTGGAAGGGCTGCCCGGACGCAGCGCTGCGCAAACTGGGCGTCACCTACGAGGGGACGGAATGAGCAAGCGGCTCGGCATTGGGATCGTGGGGAGCGGTTTCAACGCGAAGTTTCACATGCTCGGGTTCGTGGGCGTCCGCGACGCCGACATCCTGGGTGTGTGGAGCCCCAATCAACAGAACGCCGCCGCGACCGCCGGCTATGCGAAAAAGCTCGGCGTCGGCGACGCCAAGCCGTACCCCTCCATTGCCGCGATGGTCGAAGATCCCTCGATCGGCGCGATCTGGCTCTGCGGTCCCAACCAGGCACGCATCGACAACGTCGAGGAGATGGTCAGCGCCATCGACCGTGGCAAAGGCTCGCTGCTCGGCGTCGCCTGCGAGAAACCGCTCGCCCGGAACGTAAGTGAAGCAAAACGGGTGCTGGACTTGGTCAATAGAGTTGGGCTGCCTCACGGTTACCTCGAGAACCAGGTCTTTGCGCCGCAGGTCGACGTCGGACGCACACTGCTGTGGGCGCGCGGCGCCAAGCTCACCGGCCGTCCCTACCTCGCGCGCGCCGCGGAAGAGCACAGTGGCCCCCACGCGCCGTGGTTCTGGCAGGGGAAGCTGCAGGGCGGCGGCGTGCTCAATGACATGATGTGTCACTCGTCGCTGCTGGTGCAGCACCTGCTCACCGATCCGACGAAGCCGCGTTCCCTCAAACCAAAGCGCGTCACCGGTCACATCGCGAGTCTGAAATGGAGCCGGCCGGCATACGTGAAGAAGCTGTCGAGGATGATGGGCAGCGAGGTGAATTACGACAAGACGCCGTCGGAAGACTTCGCGAGCGTGCTGATCGAATTCGAGTCCGAAGACGGCCACAAGGTCCTCGGCGAAGCGACCACGTCGTGGAGCTTCATCGGCGCGGGACTGCGGTTGTCGGCCGAGCTGCTCGGGCCCGAGTATTCGTTGCAGTGGAACTCGCTCGACTCAGGGCTGAAGCTGTTCTTCAGCCGCGAGGTTCAGGGCAAGGCGGGCGAAGATCTCGTTGAAAAACAGAACGCCGAAGTGGGGCTCATGCCGGTCGTCGCGAACGAGGCGGTAGCGTACGGGTATGAGGCCGAGGATCGCCATTTCGTGCAGTGCTTCCTGAACAAAGAGAAGCCGTCGCTCACGTTCGACGATGGCTTCCAGGTCGTCAAAGTCCTGATGACCGCGTACATGAGCGCCGAGCAGGGCAAGACGCTCGAGTTTCCGCCGGCTGGGATCGATTCGTTCCTGCCGGCTGTCGCCCAGGGGACGTGGAAGCCATGATCGACGTGCTAGCTTTGCTGCTGATGGCACAAGCCCAGCAGTGGCCGCAACACTCGATGGATCGTCCGCGGCCCCCGGTCGTGGACCCGGGGGGGGGGCCGGGGGGGCCGGGGGGGCCGGAGCGCCCGCCGGTCCCCGCGCCGAAGGACGCGATCGTCTTGTTCGACGGCTCCGACCTCGCGCAGTGGCGCGCGCAGGACAGCAGCGCCGCGAAATGGATCGTGAAAGACGGCTACGTCGAAGTGAAGCCGGGCACCGGCATGCTGGTTTCGGCGCGCGGGTTCGGCGACGTGCAGCTCCACATCGAATGGCGGACGCCGACGCCGCCCCAGGGTGAAGGCCAGGAGCGCGGTAACAGCGGCATCTTTCTGATGGGGATCTACGAGCTGCAGGTGCTGGATTCCTACCAGAATGACACCTATCCCGACGGCCAGGCGGGGGCGATCTACGGCGAGAACCCGCCGCTCGTCAACGCCACGCGGCCACCCGGCGCGTGGCAGGCGTACGACATCGTGTTTCGCCGGCCCCACTTCAAGGCCGACGGCTCGCTCGAGCGCCCGGCACGCATGACCGTGTTTTTGAACGGCGTACTGATTCAGGATAACTTCGAGCTGGTGGGGCCCACCGCGAACCAGGCTCGACCGCCATATCGCGCGCACCCGGACAAGTTGCCACTGAAGTTACAGGATCACGGCAATCCGGTGCGCTACAGAGACATCTGGATTAGGGAGCTGGAGTAGCTCGCTCGGCTTTAAAGAACAACGCGAAGAAGACCAACACGGCTGCCGCAAACCCCGCCGGCAACCACCAAAAGTGCGCCCACTGATCGAGCGTTAGCGCCGTGGCCTCCGGACCGCTCAGGAAACGGTTGTAGACCCGGCCAGCGATCTGTGCGCCGATCAGCATGCCCACGCCGTAGGTGACGAGCACGAGGAAGCCCTGCGCCTGGCCGCGGACCGCGGGCGTCGACTTCTTGTCGACGTAGATCTGACCCGTGACGAAGAAAAAGTCGTAGCAGGGACCGTGCAGCAGAATGCCCAATGCGATGAGCCAGAAGATCGCGCCCGGTGCGGCGAGCGCGAACAGCCCGTAGCGCAACACCCAGGCGGCCATCCCCAGCATCAGCATTTTCTTCACACCGAGTCGCAGGAACATCAGCGGCATCAGCAGCATGAAGATGGTCTCGGACATCTGCCCGAGCGTCTGGGTGGCGGCGATCTTCGTCACGCCGGCGGCGCCGAGGAAGAGCTGGGTGAAGTTGTAGTAGACGGCGAGCGGGATGCACAACAGCAATGAGGCGGTGATGAAGACGTAGAACGGCCGGTCGCCGATCTGCGCGAACGCGTCGAGGCCGGCAATGCTGCGCAGCGAGACCCGCTGCCCTTTCCCCGGAGGCGGCGTGTGCGGGAGCGTGAAGGCGAACACCCCCAGCAAGACGCTCGCGATACCCGAGGTGTACAGCGGCCAAGCCGTTTTTTCCGCGACGGATCCGATGAGCGGCCCGAGCACGAGGCTGATGAACAATCCGGCCACGATCCAGCCGATCGTCCCGAACACGCGGATGAGCGGGAATTGCTGCTCTTGCGACTGGATGTGATGGAACGCCAGACTGTTCGCGAGGCCAAGCGTCGGCATGTAACACAGGTTGTAGGCGAGGAGGAGCAGGATGAAGGTCGTCGGCGATGCGGTGAAGCGCGGGACGGCACAGAGGATAAAGCCGCCCAGCACATGCAGGAGGCCGAGCACTTTCTCGGTGGCAAAGTAGCGGTCGGCAACGAGCCCCAAGAAAAATGGAGCGACGATGGCCGCTATCGGGTTCACCGTGTAGGGCCAGTAGGTCAGTCGCTCCATCCCGTGATTCGTCATGTACACGGCAATCGTCGTGTACCATGCCCCCCAGATGAAAAACTGGAGGAACATCATCACGGACAGCTTGGTGCGGATCACCGCGTCAAGATGCCGCTACCGCGAGTTCCTTCGTCAGTCGGATAATGATGTGCGCCCCCGCCGGCAGAATGATGTCCGAGTCCTTCGTCGCGTTCGCGGCGGCGGCGCCCGCGGCACCGCCCACGATGCCGCCGATGATCGTGCCCTTGCGGTTACCGCCGAGCACCCGGCCCAGCACCGCGCCCGCGACTGCGCCCGCTCCCACCTTGGCCGCGTCACCGGAGGTCACGCCGCGGCCCTTGTGCACCGTCTCGAGCGAGTCCACCGTAGCATCGATCGGGTATGTGTTGCCCCCTACGGTGACGCTCGCAACGCTCAACGTCAAGGTCCCGGGAGTGCGCGGATTCGGCGCCGGTTTTACGTCGGTAATCTTCCCGTTGACTACCGCGCCGGCGGGGACGACCACCTGGCCGGCCGCGTTCTTCACGTCTTCGACGACGCGGGCCGTGAACGCCTCACCGGGCTTGGCGGTACGCGACGAAATCGTATCGGTCGCCGCAATGTCGAACGTGGCGCCGGCGCTGAGCCTCCGTAGTGCCGGAGCGACCGGCGGCGCCGGCGTCGTGCGGTGCGTCGGCGTGCGCGTGGCCGGCGGCGCGGCCGGCGGGTTGGTCTGATGCTCGGGCATGTCGCGCAGCGTCGCCGTGGAGTCGGCGGGCGCCAGGGTCAGATTGCGGGCGGTCGAGTCGCTGGCCTGGGCCTGGTCCTGTCCTTTTTGGCAGGCGCCCAAGCCGAACACAGCGATGCTCGCCAGAATGGCAAACCTGGTCATAAAGTCCTCTCAGTTACGACGGTAGTACGTCACTATTTCAAGAATTCTTGAAATAACCGCGGCCGGGGGCCACGCCAAAAGCGTACCCGGGCTGCAACTTCCGGTTTCTACAGCCGTTCCCGCAAGAACGCCGGCGTCAAACCCCGCAGATAGCCCGCTAGTAGCGTAAAACTATCTGTGACAAGGAGAAGGCCCAACAGGACCAGGAGCGCGCCGGCGACGCGATCGACCCAGACAATGTAAGGCCGAAAACGCTGGAACCACACTAAAAACCTGTCCAACGCGAGCGCGGTCACAAGGAACGGGATAGCCAGTCCCAATGCGTAGACGGCAAGCAGCAAAACGCCGCGTCCCAGGCCGGCCTGCGTGGCGGCGAGCGTGAGAATGCCGCCGAGGATCGGCCCGATGCAGGGCGTCCACGCCGCGCCGAACGTGAACCCGACCACCCCCGAGCCGAAATAGCCGATCGGTTTGCGCGCCAGCTGGATGCGCCATTCGCGCATCAGGAACGCCGGCCGCAGGATGCCGAGCAAATACAGGCCGAACAGGATCAGCAACACGCCGCCGATCCGCCCCAGCCACACCTGATAGTCGCGCAGCAGGTTGCCCACCGCAGACGCGGCCGCGCCGAGCAAGATGAAGACGAGTGAGAACCCCGCGACGAACCAGACGCCGTGCAGCAACGCCGTCCAGCGCCGCCGCTCTACTTCCTCCACTGTCATGCCGGTGAGGAATCCGACGTAGCTCGGAATCAGCGGCAGCACGCACGGGGACAGGAAACTCAGCAGTCCGGCCGCGAACGCGACAGCCACGCTACCCGCAGAACGCGACCGCGGACACAACAGTGGTCCAGCGCGCGTCGGGACCGCATTCGGCGGTCGACGTCACGTTCATCGTGCGCACGATCTCGCCGGAGAGCAGCCACTGCTCGCGCCGCTCGTCCCACGCCTTCTCGGGATCGAAGGGGACCCCGAGCACCGTCCCCAACATCGAGGCGGCGAGGTCCTCGGCGTACTCCCCCGCGGTAACCTCGTTCTGGCCGTAGCTGTGGTGTTCGGAGATGTATCCGTGATGGGAGGGGTCGGCGGGGAGCGCGAGCCCGATCGACGCCGCGATGAGACGGCTCGGCTCGTTGGTGGACGACTCCGCGACGACGGTGAACAGCACCTGCCCGGGCCGCAACATGCTCAGCCCCTCTTCGCGATCGACAAGCTCGCAATGAGGGGGAAAAATTGAGCTCACCCGGACGAGGTTGAAGTTCGCAAGATGCGCATCGCGCAACGCCATCTCGAAGCTGGTGAGCTTTTCCTTGTGCCGACCGACGCCTTTGGTGAGAAAGGCCTTGGTCGGGATGAACATTCGGGCGTCAATCAACTCGGGACTACCTCCCTTCGTACCAGACCGCGGGACCCAGCTCGACCGGCAGCTCCGTATCGCCACCCCGGTCCACCGTCGCCTGCAACACCTGCGCCAGCACCTCCGCGGTGCTGAGCGCCACCTCAACGACTTCCACTTTTGCCTGCCCGCGTTCCTTACCACGCACCACGAGCATGTATTTCGCGGTGTAGACGCGCAACCGGCCATCGGCGGCGGCACTCTTGCGCGTCACCACCGCCGTCCCCCACTCGCGTCCCTGCCGTTTGATCGGCCGGAACACGTAGATCGCCTCGATCTCCGCCGGCGGCACCTGCGCCGCGACGGCCTCGGCGAGCTTGGCCCAGCCCGCGCCCTGCCCTGCAGCTAACGGTGTAAGACCGCCGGCGCCGAGGCTTGCCATCGCTCCACGTAGAACCGCAGGACGTGCATGAAATCCTGCGCATTGGTGACGACGCCGTATGCCTGATGCGTGCCGCGGTCGCGTAACTTGGTCACCACGAATTCGGTTTGATCGACGCAGATCGTGGTCAGCGGCCGAATATCTTCAGTCACGTCCGTCTCGACAAAAGCGGGAAGCATATTCCCCACGGCGATCGCATGCAGCGCCGTCGCCACGAAGATCGCGAACGTCGCGGTCGATGTATGCGCGCGCATCGCGTCCTGCGCCGCGAGCGTGTCGGGGATGACGTCGGGCAAGGGACCGTCATCGCGAATCGAGCCTGCGAGCACGTACGGAATGCGATTGGACACGAGCGTGTGCATGATGCCGCTCTTGACGATCCCCTGGGTCACGGCCTGCTCGATCGAACCCGCGCGCCGTATGGCGTTGATCGCGCGCATGTGCAGTCCGTGCCCGCCCTCCACACTTTCCCCGGAGCTGGACATTCCGAGCGTGGTGCCGAAGATCGCGGCCTCGAGATCGTGTACGGCCACGGCATTGCCACCCAGCAGCGTATGGCAGTAGCCGTTTTCGATGAACCAGATCATGTCTTCGCGCGCGCGGGCGTGGACGAGGGCGGGGCCGATGACCCAGACGATCTTGCCGCCGCGGACCTTCTCTACGCCCAGCAGCTCCGCGAGGACGCCGTAGTCCACGGGCCGCTCGCGCGACACTTCCGTCGCCATGAAGCGGAATTCGTTGGGACTGTGCGTACCGCCGAGAAAACCTTCGGCGTGGACGAAGATGCCTTCGCTGCCGTCTTCCGATGCGGCGACCGCCACCCGGTCCCCGCGGCGCACGCGTCGCGGCTCCGTGACAACGAGATCGTCGGCCGCCACCTGGACGATGACGCAGTCCATGCGCGGCAGCCGCGGCCGCCGCCACTCCCCCGGCAGCTTTACATATGTCGGGAGGTTCGTCGTCGAAAAAAAACCGTCGGGCAGAACCCCGTCGGCTGGTGCGGGCGTGAATCGCGCGTCGGGCGCGCCCGACAGCGGAGGCGCGGCAAAGTTGGGTGGTCGGTACTGAAAACGGGGGCCACTCACAGGCCGGTGAAAATACCCGAAGAGAAACGGCTTTCACAAGAGTGAAACGGGATCGCGATCGACCATCACCGCGCCGCCCCGATGCGCCTGCGCGCGCCACGCGCGCACGACGCGGCCGAGCACGCGCGGCTCCGCCGCCTTTACGAGCACGTGCCAGCGCCAGCGCCCCTTGATGCGCATCAGGGGACATGGCGCGGGGCCCAGCACCGTCAGCAGCCCTTCCAGCCGCTCGCGGGAGGCGCGTCGCAGCCACGCGGCGACCTTTTCCGCCAGCTCCGCCGTCCTAGCGTGATCGGTGGTCGCGATGACGAAGCGAACCAAGCCGGTTCGTGGAGGATAAGGAGGGTTCGGCGGTGCTCGCAGCGGCAGCTCGGCCGCCGCAAACTGCGAGACGGAGTGCGCCGCCGCCGCGCGGATCGCGTGGTGATCGGGCGAGCGCGTCTGCACGAACACGTGGCCACCGCGCGGCCCCCGTCCCGCTCGGCCGGCGACCTGGGCCACAAGCTGGAACGTGCGCTCCCCGGCGCGAAAATCGGGGAAATGCAGGCCGGTATCGGCATCCACCACGCCGACAATGGTGACGTTGGGGAAATCGAGCCCTTTGGCGATCATCTGCGTGCCGAGCAGGATGTCGACCTCGCCGCGCCCGACGCGCTCCAGGATGTGATGGTGCGCCCATTTGCTCGTGGTGGTGTCGAGATCCATGCGCGCGATGCGCGCCGCGGGATAGCGCAGACCGAGGAAGTGCTCGAGTTGCTGCGTGCCAAGCCCGCGCAGGCGCTGGGTCGGATTGCCACACACCGCGCAGATCTCGGGAATCGGCTCCTCGTGCCCGCAGTAATGGCACCGCAACGCCGGCGGCGTGTGGTGGACCGTGAGCGCGATGGCACACTGCGGGCATCCCGGCACGTTGCCGCAGCCCGGACACTGGACGAACGTGGCGAAGCCGCGCCGGTTGAGCAGCAGAATGATCTGCTCGCCACGCTCCAGCGCTCCGGCAATCGCGGTATCGAGCGCCTCACTCCAGGGGATCACACCGGCTTCCGACGGCGCGATCCGTGCGGCGCTGCGCAAGTCCACCACTTCGACGGGTGGCAGCGGCCGCGCGCCCACGCGGTCGGGCAGCTCGAACAACGCCACCCGGCCCTGATCGACCTGGTCCAGCGTCTCGAGCGACGGCGTCGCGCTGCCCAGGATCAGCCGCGCCCCCTCCAGTTGCGCGCGCATCGCCGCCGCGTCGCGCGCGTGATAGCGCGGCAGCGAGCCCTGCTTGTAACTCGGCTCGTGCTCCTCGTCCACGACGATCGCGCCGAGCCGCTGTACGGGCGCGAACACGGCGGAGCGCGGGCCGACCGCGACCAGCCGCTCGCCACGGCGCAAGGCGCGCCATGCATCGGCACGCTCGCCGTCGGACAATCCCGAGTGGAGCACGGCGACCTTGTCGCCGAAGACGCCGCGGACGCGGGCGACGGTCTGCGGAGTCAGGGCGATTTCGGGGACGAGGAGAATCGCGCCGTTGCGAGACGCTACGACGCTACGAAGTACGTCGAGATAAACGAGCGTCTTTCCCGAGCCAGTGACGCCGTGGAGTAAGACAGGTTTATCGATGGGTGTACCGGCAATCCCCTCTACGACACGGCGCTGGTCGTCTGTGAGTGTGGGGGGTGGAGGTGACAAGAGGGTCGCAAACGGATCGCGCATTTCCGGCAGCCGCTCGATGCGCGCGAGGCCCTGCCGTACCAGCCCATCGAGGGCATTCCTGGACAAACGCAGCTGACCCACCAAGTGCGACACCGGCGCACGCCCCCCCAGAGCCTCGACGGTTTCATAGACCGCCCGTCGCTTGGGCGCCCGCTTGAAACGCCGCTCCCGCTCGAGCAGGGACTCCAGTCCATTCCCAACGAGCACAAGGAGGCGTTCTGCGGCCGGTGCCGGTCCGGCGGGCCGGGCGACACTCCAGAGAGGCCCGGGGAGGATCGCGCGCAACGACAATCCGAGGGGGGCACCGTAGTAGTCGGAGATCCAGCGGCCCAAGGCGAGCAGCGCGGGTGAGAGCGCGGGCTGATCGTCGGGTGCGGCGGAAATCGGTTTGATGTTGCTGACGGCTGACGGCAGATGGCTGATGACTTCAGTCACGATTCCTACAACCCTGCGCCGCCGCAGCGGCACGACCACGCGAGCCCCCGGGACGACGCGATCCGTCAGGGTATCAAGGACTTCGTAGATGTAGGAGCGCTTGACCGGAAGGGGGAGCGCCACCGCGGCATAGCGCGGCACGCTCATTTGCGCCGGACGCCGAGCCCGGGCTCCGTGGGAAGACGGATCTGACCGTTGTCGATCGTCGCACCGGCAAATGGATCGTCCACCGTCAACGCCGCACCGTCCAGGTCGGCCGCGTCCACGAGCGGCGTGAAGTGCGCGGCGGCGGTGATGCCGAGCGACGTCTCGATCATGCAGCCGACCATGACGAGCATGCCGTGCGCGCGCGCGGTGGCGATCATGCGCAGCGCTTCGCGCAGCGAGCCGCATTTCGCGAGCTTGATATTGATCCCGTCCGCCCGTCCGACGAGGCGGGGAATGTCCGTCGCGACGAGGCAACTCTCGTCCACGACCACGGGCAGGTTGTGTTTCGCCGCCGCCCGTCGCACGTCGCTCAAACCCTCGAGGTCGTCGGGGGGGAGCGGTTGCTCGAGGAATTCGACGCCGTACTCCTTCAAGACCGGGATCATCTGCTTGGCCCGCGCAACCGACCAACCGGCGTTGGCGTCCACGCGCAGCGGCTTGCGCGTCGCCTCACGCACCGTACGGAGGATCTCCTCATCGCGGTCGGTGCCGAGCTTCACCTTCAGAATGGGATAGTCGTCGGCCTCGCGGACTTTGGCGCGCATCTTGTCCGGCGCGTCGAGCCCGATCGTGAAAGACGAGAGCGGCGCCCGCTGGGGATCGAGCCCCCACAGCCGCCACAGCGGCTGGCCCAGCTTTTTCCCGGCGAGGTCATGCAGCGCGGCGGAGAGCGCCGCGCGGGCCGCCCAGTTCTTCGGCAGCGCGTGCTCCCAGCGATCCTCCGCGGCCTCGAGGTCGAACGGATCGCGCGGCAGGTGTGACGCGAGCTTTGCGAATGCCGCGAGCACGGTGTCGAGGGTCTCGCCGTAGAACGACGAGGGATCCGCTTCCCCCCACCCCTCCAGTCCGTCGTCGTCCACCAGGCGGACCCAGGCGCGCTTGTACCCGTTCGTCGAGCCGCGGGCGATGGCAAACGGATGACGGGTGGTGATGGAGCTCTGCTCGACGACGAGCTTCAGAGCCATCGATTCTTCTTGAGCCACCACATGATGACGCCGGAGGTCACTGCCATGACGACGAGGGCGCCGTAGAAGCCGTACGGATTGTGGGTCGAGGGCATCTGGCTGAAGTTCATGCCGAAGATTCCCGCGATGACGATCAGCGGCAGCGCGATCGTGGCGACGATCGAGAGCTGCTTCATCACCGTGTTCAAGCGGTTCGAGGTCTGCGAGAGATACGTCTCGAGCACGCCCGCCAGCAGGTCGCGCACGGTGTCCATCGATTCCACGATGCGGATCGTGTGGTCGTACACGTCGCGGTAGTAGAGCTGCGTGTCGGGGCGAATGAAGCCGCACGGCCGGTTGGTCAGGATGTTGAGGACTTCGCGCAGCGGGCCGACGTGACGGCGCAAGGAAAACGCCGAGCGCTTCGCCTTGAAGATCTCGTGAATCAGGCCGGGATCGAACCGCTCGAAGAGCCGCTCTTCCAGCCCGTCCACCATGGTGTTGAGCTCTTCGACGATGGGGAAATAGGCGTCCACCGACTGGTCGATGATGTTGTGCATCGCCATCTCGACGCCGCGGGCGAGCAGGTCGGGATTGCGCTGCAGCCGGTCGCGGACGATGGCGCAGCTCTTCGAGGGCAAGGCATGCACCGTCACCAGGAAGTTCTTGCCGAGGAAGAAATACAGGTTCGACGTGGCGAGATCGTAGGGCTCCGGCGTGCCCTCGTCGAAGCGAATCACCGCCATCACGACGAAGACGTAGCGGTCGTACTCCTCGAACTTGACCCGGCTCCCCGGCGACAGCGTGTCTTCGATGGAGAGCGGGTGGAACTCGAAGACTTTCTCGAGCAGCGCATGCTGGTGCATGCTCGTGCTGTCGATGTCGACCCACAGCTCGCCCTCGCCGCTTTGGAGAATCTCGCGAATGCGTGCCGGTGAAAAATCCTGCTCAAGCGTGCCATCGGGCCGCCGGTAGATGCTCGACGGCCAGTGCTTCGAGGCCTGCGGCTGTTGTGCCGGGACGGAAGGGGCGGTCACGACCTCAAGATAGCGCGCGCACGAGAGCCACGACACCGGCGGCGAGCAGGTCGAGCCGGTAGCCGCCTTCCAGCACAGCGACGACGGGGCGCGTTCCCATCCGCTCGCGCAGCGCCTCGGTCCAGCGGGTGATGTCGTCGGGCTCGAGCGTGAACTCGCCGAGCGGGTCACCGGCGAGGGAATCGAATCCGGCGGAAATCAGCAGCATGTCGGGCTGCCAATCCTCGAGCGCGGCATCCACGCCGGCGAGGAAATCGCGCACGTAGCTCGCGCGCGGCAGCCCGCCCGGACGCGGGATGTTGAAGACGTTGCCGACGCCGCGCTCGGCGGCCGCGCCCGTGCCCGGATACCACGGATACTGATGCATCGACACAAAGCGGATGGAGGGGTCGCGCTCGACGAGCGCCTGCGTGCCGTTGCCGTGGTGCACGTCCCAATCCACGATCAGCACGCGCGCGCACCCGAGCGCCTGTGCCTGGCGGCCGGCCAGCACCACGTTATTGAGAAAGCAGAACCCCATCGCCCGGTCCGCCAGGGCGTGATGACCGGGCGGGCGGGTAATGCCGGCGGCTGTCCCCTTCCGCGTCCCCTGTTCGACCGCCGCGAGCGCGACGCCGGCGGACGCCAGGACGCTCTCCCAGCTGCGCGGGCCGAGAAACGTGTCGGCGTCGAGCGCGCCGCCACCGCGCGCGTTCATCGCCTCGAGCAAATCGATATACGGGGGAGGATGCACGCGCTCGATCGCGGGGCGCGCCGCCGGCGGGGCTTCCACCCATTCCACGTGCTGCGCCAGCTCGGGGTGTCGCAGTGCCTCGAGCACGGCCTCGAACCGTTGCGGGCGCTCCGGGTGTCCCGCGCCCGCGTAGTGGTGCCGGCAGGCCGGGTTCCAGACGACTGCGGTCGACACCTAGCTCTGGCGGTTGGTGTGCAGCAGCTCGCGAATCGATTCCACTTCGCGCTTCATCTCTTTACGGGCGGCGGCCAGGTCCGCCATGATCCGGCGGTAGCGCTGCCACCCCACGATCACGAGCACCGCCGCGACGCCGCAGACGGCGGCCCAAAGGAAGCGGCTGACGAGCGCGAACAGCACCGCGTCGAGCAGCAAAAACCCGACGGCGAGGATCGTGACGGCCCGCGTGAAGGCGGAGGTGCTCACCGCACCGGTTGCCGCCGGGCCGGCAGCACGATGAAAGGGGCGTTCGGGACGGCGCCCAGGGCCCGCAGCGTGAGCGATTCGTCGAGCACGGCGGCGCCGCGAAACTTCACGACGTACTCCTGGTCGCCGAGTGGCGCCCGCTTCAACGCGGCGCGCAAGGCTTCTCGCTTGAGCTGCGCGACCGTCGTGGTGTCATCCACCTGCACGGGCACCTGCTCCCACGCGGGCGTCACCATGACCCGCACGGCGTACCGCTCACCGACGGCCGGGCTCATGCCACCTCGAGCGGTGACGCCAGGGGCAACGTCGAGAAGAACCGGTCCAGCGCCTGATCGAAGAACAACGTCGAGGCGCGGACGCGAGTCACGCCCCGCTCTTTGTCCTCCCAGGCGCTGATCACGATTTCCTCGCCCCCTTGCCCGCGCAACGTCACGAAGCTCGGCCCCGCCTTCTCGATGAATGCCGCGGCGTGGGGCACACGCTCGGCGAAGAACTGCTGGGCGCGCGCCAGCACGTCGGCGGGCGGGAGCGAAACGGTCGTCGTGTGGGTCATGGCGTCGGGAAAGATAGCGCCTGCCGGAAGTCAGCGCGCGCCGCCGTCCCGGTCTGGAAGGGACCTGTCGGCTTCCGCGAGAATCTGTTGCAGGACGTCGAACTCGACGGGTTTGGTGAGGTGATGATTGAAGCCCGCGTCGATGGAGAGCGTGCGGTGCTGTTCCCGGCCCCAGCCGGTCAACGCCACGAGGACCATGTCCTTCGCCCACGGCTTCTCACGCATCAGTTTCGCCAGGTCATACCCCGTCATCTTGGGTAGACCGATGTCGAGAACCGCGACGTCGGGCCGGAAGTCCTCGGCCGCCACCAGTGCCGTCTCTCCGTCACCCGCGGTGTTGACTTCGTAGCCCAGCATGCGCAGCAGCATCGCGAGGCTGTCCACCGAGTCCTCGTTGTCGTCGACGACGAGGATGCGGCAATGCTTGACCGCGTCCGGTTGATGCGGCACCTGCCGCTCCGGCGCGGGCTGCCGGTGCGATTGGACCGCCGGAAGCCGGATCGTGAACTGGCTCCCTTTCCCGAAGCCGCCGCTGGCTGCCGTGACCTCGCCGCCGTGCAGCTTCACCAGCCGTTCCACGAGGGCCAGGCCGACGCCGAGTCCCCGCTGCGCGCGATCGACCGACATGCCGCCCTGGGTGAAAAGGTCGAAGATGCGCGGCAGCACGTCGGCCGCTATGCCGACACCGTTGTCGGTCACCGTGATGAGGGCGCTGTCGCCGTCGCGCCCGCCGGAGAGCGAGATGCGGCCACCGGGGTCGGTGTACGTGGCAGCGTTGTCGAGCAGGTTCGCCACGACTTGCGTCAGGCGCGTCACGTCGCCCTCGACGTAAACCGGATCGGTGGGCAATGAGACGCTGAGCGCGTGGTGCGATCGCTCGATCAGCGCGGCGGTCGCTGCGACGGCCGCCTGCAGTATCGCGGCAACCTCCACGCGTTCCCGGCGCAGCTCGATCGTCCCGCGCGTGACGCGCGAAACGTCGAGCAAGTCGTCGACCAGCCGGGTCATGTGCTCCGTCTGCCGGTCGATGATGCTCGTCGCCCAGTCCAACTCTGCCTCGCTTGGCGTGCGGGCGCGCAGGACTGTCACCGCGTGGCGGATCGGGCCGAGGTGGTTTCGCAGCGCGTGTGCCAGCAACGCCAGGAACTCGTTCTTGCGCGTGTCGGATTCCTGCAGCTCGCGGCCGGCCGGGAGCATGCCGTGATCACTCAAGCAGGCGGAATGACAATACAGCGTGGCGGAATCGCCGCTCAAGGCGACCGGATCGCTTGCGGTCGGAGGGATCGTCCGCCCGCACAGGCAGCACTTTTCGGACGAGCTCACTCGGGAGCCTCGGGCCAGTACGTGTCCGGCCGGGCGGGCGGCGGCTGGTCGGCGTGCAGACGGTCGGCGCGGATATCCGCATAGATGAAGTTTTCGGGGGCGACCGGCGCGTCGGCGAGGCGCCGCAGCATCGCCAGTTGTCCGACATGCGTCATCGTGTCCGCGAAGGGACCCTGCAGGAGCTGCTCGGTGGTAATCGAGCACTTCGCGTCGCTCGCGAGCAGCTGCCCGACCGCTTCCAGCATCTCGTGGAAACGCGCGACCTCCGCCTTGAAGGTGGGCAGCGGCGCCGGCTTCGCGGGATACGATCCGCCGACAAAATACGTGCGCACGTAGCCCATGAGCGCCGTCATGTGCCGCACCAGCTCCGCCGGCGTACGCGCGCGGTTGCCGGCGCTGAACGTCGGATAGTGCTCGGGCGCGTCGCGCAGCGCTTTCTGCGTGCGGTAGGCGATGGCGGCCAGGAAATGGTGCAGCAGCTCGCGGTCTCGATCCATGCTAGCGACGGAACATAAAGAACACCGCCCCGCACAGGCACACGCCGGCCCACAGATAGTTCAGGCGCACCGGTTCCTTCATATAGAAGACGGCAAACGGCACGAACACGCTCAGGGTGATGACTTCCTGCAGAATCTTGAGCTGGCCAAGCTGCAGCTGCGTATGTCCGATGCGGTTCGCGGGCACCTGGAGCAGGTATTCGAACAGCGCGATGCCCCAGCTGACCAGCGCCGCAACGATCCAGGGCCGCTGGCTCAGGTGCCGGAGATGTGCGTACCAGGCGAAGGTCATGAAGATGTTGGAGAGCACCAGCAGAACCACGGTCTTCGCAATGACGGGCATCCGCACGTCCTCGAGTTAACGAAGCGCCTTTAATACCTCTCGCGCGGCTCGCCGTCCACTCGACAGCGCCCCCGCCACCGTCCCGATTTCCGCTCCGTTCGTCGCTTCCCCGGCAAAGAACAGCGTGCCATCCACCGGCCGCGCCAGGGCGCGCGGGGCGCTGTCGCCGCCGACGCCGATGTAGCTGTAGGCGCCACGCGCGAACGGATCGGCGTGCCAGTCGTGACTGGCCGAGGCGTCGAGTTGTTGCTCCAGCTCGCGCCGCGGCACGGCAAGCACCTCGGAGAGCGCCACGAGACTGCGCTCGAGCCGCGATGACGGCTCTTCCTCGAGCAGCTGCTCGGCGGTCACGGCGCCCACATATCCGACGAGTACCGGCGAGCGCACCGGAAGCGACGTCCACCACGTCGGCACCTCCGCGCCGTGCGCGTGCACGAAGTTCAATCCGCTGCCGTTCGAGTCGGACTGCGCGCGCCGCTCCTTCAGGAATTCCGGTTTCTCCCAGAACGCCTCGCGGAATCGCAGCACGATCTTGAACACCTGCCCCGTCTCGATACCCGCCAGCGCGCGCTGTTTGGCGGGGAGCGCCGGATCGAAGCGCACGACACCGGCCTTGAGGACGGCGAGCGGCAGCGTGATCAATGCGGCGCGGGCGCGGACCGTGGGCAACGGCGCGCGGTCGCCACCGTGACACGCGACGCTGACGGCGCCGCGTTTCCACTGCACCGACTGGGCAACCGAGCTGAGACGCACCTCGGTACGGTCGGGATCCAACCCATCCCGCAGCCATTTCATCAGGGCGTCGCCGCCGTTCGCGATGCGGAACTGTTTGCCCTCGACTTCGTCTTCCTCGTCCCCCCCTTCCGTCTCGACCGCCAGCGACTTCGCACTCAAGCGGTCCGGGTGCGCGGCGTAAAAACCCTGCAGGAAGTCCCGCAGCATCCCGCGACGTGACGCCGGGACGCTCGCCGATTCCAGATACTCGCTGACCGGGAAATCCTTGCCGCGGCGCGCGAGGCGACGGGCGAGATCGCGGTTCATCCGATCGATGACCGCCCAGAAATCGCCCATCGGCTTGAACCGGCCGGCGCTCGCGAGCTCATGCGTGTCGGGCAGCTCCAGCACCGCGAGCCCGGCCGCCTGGGCGAGGGACAGGGTTTCGGCCGTCTCGCCGTGGATGAACTCGGCACCGAGCTCGAGAGGGATGGGTGCGCGCGGATCGTGCAGCGTGAGAACCCGGCCGCCGACCCGGGGCCGCGCCTCGATGATGGTGACGCGCAGGCCGGCGTGGGACAGATCGCGCGCCGCGGCAAGGCCGGCGGCGCCGGCGCCGAGCACCAGCACGTCGACGCGCTGCCGATCTCGTGGCATCTAGCGCCTACACCAGCGCACGCAGGGCATTCTCAATTTCGGAATTCGGCACTGCCCGCGCACCCAGATCCCGGGCGGCGCGCAACGCCGCGGCATCGACATGCGAGCCGAACGCCAGCACGGTGATGCCGCGCTGCACCAGCTCGCGAATTCGCGCTGCGCCGTTCGCATTGCCCAGCTCTACGACTGCCACGTCGAAAGGCTCGTCCCGCGTCGGTTCTGCTCCAGCCGTGCGCACGACCTCCTGCAGCTTCGCGCGAAAGAAGAGATCGCGGCACTCGACGAGTACGCGCTTCAACCCGCCAGCTTTTGCGTCAGGTACTCGACGAGCTTGCCGGCGGCGACGCGATCCTGTTTGAGCGTGTCGCGATCGCGCACCGTCACGGTCTGGTCCTGGGTCGACTGGCCGTCGATGGTGATACCGTACGGCGTGCCGGCTTCGTCCTGGCGCCGGTAACGGCGCCCGATCGATCCACCATCGTCGTAGAACACGTTGAAGTGGCGGCGCAGATCGTCGTGAATGCGGTGGGCCAGCTCCGGCATCCCGTCCTTGTTCACCAGCGGAAACACCGCCGCCTTGAGCGGCGCCAGCGACGGCTTGAGCTTCAGGACGACGCGCGTTTCGCCGCCCCCGCCCCCGCCCCCGCCCTCCCCCTCCCCCTCCCCCTCCCCCTCCGCCGCCGCTTCGCCGCCGACTTCTTCTTCTCTATACGCGTCGCACAAAACCACCAACGTCGTCCGGTCGGCGCCCGCCGACGTCTCGACGACGTAGGGGAGGAAGCGCTCGTTCGTCTTGGGATCGAGATAGTCGAGCTTCTTCCCGGCATGCTTCTGGTGATTCGACAGGTCGAAGTCGGTGCGGTTATGGATGCCCTCGAACTCCTGCCAGCCGAACGGGAATTCGTACTCGATATCGTAGGCGTCCTTCGCGTAATGGGCCAGCTCGTCCTTGCCGTGCTGATGCCACCGCAGTTTCTCCGAACGGATACCGAGCGCTGCTACCCACTTCATCCGCTCCGCGCGCCACCGCTCGAACCACTCGTTCTCGCTCCCCGGCTTCACAAAGAACTGCATCTCCATCTGCTCGAACTCGCGCGTCCGAAAAATGAAGTTGCCGGGCGTGATTTCGTTGCGGAACGCCTTGCCGATCTGCGCAATGCCGAAGGGAATCCTCTGCCGCGATGACTGGAGGACGTTGAGGTAGTTGACGTAGATCCCCTGCGCCGTTTCGGGCCGCAGATAGAGCACGGCGGCCTGCTCTTCGACCGGCCCCATGAACGTCTTGAACATCAGATTGAACTGCCGCGGCGCGGTGAGGGTGCCCTTGCTGCCGCACACGGGACACTGCGCGTCGGGCTGGCCCGGGGTGCCCTTGATTCGGGGATCGTCGGCGCGGAACCGGTTCTTGCAGTGCTTGCAGTCCACGAGCGGATCGGTGAATCCGGAGACGTGGCCCGATGCCTCCCAGACCTTGGGGTGCATCAGGATCGCGGCATCCAGCCCCTCGATGTCCTGGCGTTCATGGACCATCGAGCGCCACCAGCGCTCCTTGATATTCCTCTTCAGCTCGACGCCCAGCGGCCCGTAATCCCACACCGAGCCGAGACCGCCGTAGATCTCCGAGGACTGAAAGACAAAGCCGCGCCGCTTGGCGAGCGACACGAGCTTATCCATGGTTTTGTCAGCAGTTACGGGCGGCATAGGGAGCCGGAAGTTATAGATGCAGCGCCTCGCGCGCGACCTGTTCGGCCATCCGTGCAAGCGCCGGGCCGTCGAGCAAGCGGCCATCACCGTCACCGCCGACGGCGTGCACGCCGATCAGTCCCTCCACGCGTCCCGCAACGACGGCCACCTTCTTCCTGGCCGCCTGTGCGCGCCGCACGACTTCTCCCGGCGCTTTCCCTACCAGGGATGTCTTGTCGAAGATCCCTTCCCCGGTGATCACGAGGTCGGCTTTCGCCAATGCCGCGTCGAAACCGGCGCGCTCCAGCACCCACTCCGCCCCGCCGGCGAGCTCGGCGCGCGC
>DASPXJ010000155.1:0-17823 GCA_035637355.1 Gemmatimonadales bacterium | reverse complement strand
GTGACCAAGCTCGCGAGTGATGTCCTGGCCAAGCAATCCAAGGATTTGCAGGTGGCTGCGTGGCTCACAGAGTCACTCGTCCGCCAGCAAGGCCTCGGCGGTTTGCGCACGGGCCTCGGCGTGGTGCGTGGGCTGCTCGATCGCTTCTGGGACAACCTTCATCCGGCGCTGGAGGACGGTGATGTCGAGCTTCGAGCCGCGCCGTTGACGTGGGTGGGTCGCTACCTGGACGTAGCCGTCAGGACCGTCCCGCTCACCAAGACGGGGCACAACATCTTCAAGTACAAGGAGTCGCGCGCCGTCCCGACCGAGGCCGAAGTCGCCAAGGATGACAAGAAGCAGGCTGCCCGAAAGGCGGCCCTCGCGGAAGGCAAACTGAGTCCCGAGGAATTTGGCAAGGCGTTCGACGCGACCCCGAAAGCATGGTACAAGCAACTGCGCGCAGATCTCGACGGGTGCTTGACCGGAGTCCAAGGGCTTGACGAATTGGGGCAGCAAAAGTTCGGGGACGCGGCGCCGAGCTACTCGAAGCTGCGCGAAGCCCTCGAGGACGTTCGGCACGTCTCCGATCAGCTCCTCGATCAGAAACTGCAGGCCGAGCCGGATCCGCCAGACGCTGCTGCGCTCGAATCCGCCTCGAGTGGAGCTGGGGGCGGCGGGGGGGGAAGTGGAGCAGTAGCCGGCGCGCTGACGCCCGAACCGACCAGCGCCGACGACGCGGCGACACGCATCGCCGGCGCGGCGCGCTATCTGCGGCACGCCGATCCCCGCAATCCTGCACCGTACCTGATGGTGCGCGGCTTCCGTTGGGGCGAACTGCGGGCGCGCGGACCCGAGCTCAACCCCAAGCTGCTGTCGGCGCCACCCACCGCCGTCCGGACCCATCTCAAGGGGCTGCTGCTCGACGCAAAGTGGGCCGAGTTGCTCGACGCCGGCGAGAATGTGATGGTCACGGCGCACGGGCGCGGCTGGCTTGATCTGCAGCGTTACGAGCTCACCGCCTGCGAAGCGTTGGGGACGGAGTATGAATGGGTTGTCGCCGCGCTCCGCAGTGCGCTCGTGGGGCTGCTGCGCGACGTCCCGCAGCTGCCCGACCTCACGCTCATGGACGACACGCCGACCGCGAATGCCGAGACGCGGGCCTGGCTGCAAAAAGGCGGACTGCTTGCCGCCGCCGCCCAGTCGGCCCAGGACAAACGCGCCGTTGCGGCAGCGAGCCCCGCGCCTGCTGAGACGCGTCCCCGCTACGGCGGCGCTGTGTATGAGCGTGCGATGGAGGAGGTCCGAGCCGGCCGCCCGCAAAAGGGCATCGAGCTGTTGATGCGGGAGGCCGATCAGGAGAAGAGTCCGCGCACCAAGTTCCTGCGACGTTCGGAGGCGGCGGCAATCATGGTGGAGTCGGGCCTGGAGCCCGTGGCGCTTCCTATTCTGAACGAGCTGGTCCAGCAGATCGGCACTCACAAGCTTGAAGAGTGGGAGTCGCCCGACATCGTCGCCCGGCCGATGGCGCTCCTCTACCGGACGCTCCACAAGGTCGGCGGTGATACCGGGACCAAGGACGACCTCTATCGCCGCGTCTGTCGCCTCGATCCAATGCAGGCAATCGCGTTCCCGACGGGGAGCGCCGGTCCGAATGGCCCCGCAGGAGCTTGAGCGGACGGTCCAGCGGTCTGTGCTCGACCGTCTGATCGACGCTGAGCCCGACAGCAGCAGCGAAGCACCACTCACCTGGGCGCAGTCCGTTCGAGAGCTGAAACGAGCGGTGCGCCGCGACCTCGAGTGGCTGCTCAACACGCGACGGATCGTGGAGCCCGCCCCCGCGGGATGTACCGAGCTGCCACGCTCAGTCTACGGCTACGGGATGCCCGACATCACGTCGCTCGCCGCGCAATCCATCTCCGCCCGCGACTGGCTGCGCAAGCAAGTCGAGGAAACGATCACGCTGTTCGAGCCGCGGCTCTCGCGGGTGCGGGTCAAAGTCACGGCCCCTGAGCCCGGTGGCCCGCGCGAGCTGCGGTTTACCGTCGAGGCACTGCTGCTCATGGAGCCGAGCCCCGAACAGGTGGTGTTCGACACAGTGCTGGAAGTCACGAGTGCGTCGTTCGAGGTGCGGGGGGGGGCGGATGCGTGACGAGCTGCTGTTCCACTATGAGCAGGAGCTGGCATTCCTTCGCCGCATGGGCGCCGCGTTCGCCGAGAAATATCCGAAGATCGCGTCCCGGCTGGTGCTCGAGCCGACCAAGTGCGAGGATCCGCACGTCGAGCGTCTGCTCGAGGGGTTCGCGTTTCTCGCCGCGCGCGTCCACCTCAAGCTCGAGGACGACTTTCCGGAGATCAGTGACGCGCTCCTCAGCATCGTCTACCCGTTGTATCTGCGGCCGATCCCGTCGATGTCGATCGTCGAGTTTCATTTGGATCCCGAGCAAGGCAAGATCACCACGGGGTTCCCGATTCCTCGAGACTCGACATTACTGTCTGGGCCCGTCGGCGGCGCACCATGCAAGTTTCGCACGTGTTACGATACGACGCTCTGGCCGGTGACGGTGAGCGCCGCCGAGTGGCGCACCCCCGACCAGCTGCGTCCCGCAGTCGGCGTCACGAACGCAGTCGCCGCCATCCGCGTGGAGTTGCGCTGCCTGCCCGATGTCTCGTTCGACAAGCTGAATCTCAATACGCTGCGGCTCTATCTCAACGGCGAGAGCAACCTCGTCGCGACGCTGTACGAACTGCTGTGCAACAACTGCGTCAGCATCTTGATCCGCGACTGCGGCGCGGGCCCCAAGCGGAAGCCGATCGAATTGCCCCCCAGCGCCCTACGGCCCGTCGGGTTCGGGCCGGACGAGGGGATGATGCCGGTGCCGCGCCGCTCCACCGTATCGTACCGGCTGCTGCAAGAGTACTTCACGTTCCCCGAGAAGTTCTGGTTCCTCGACCTCAGCGGCTTCGATCAGGTCCGCGCCGCCGGCTACGGCGGCAACGCGGAAATCGTGTTTCTCCTCTCCTCGTTCGAGCGCCCGGAGCGGCGACCGATCCTCGAAGCCGGTGTGTCCCAGCGAACGTTCCTGCTCGGCTGTACTCCGATCGTGAACCTGTTCAGCCAGGACTCGGAGCCGGTCGAAGCGACCGCAACGCGTCACGAGCATCCGGTCGTCGCGGATGCGCGGCGGCGGCAGACGACCCACGTGTTCTCGATCGACTCCGTGCTCGCCGCGCGGCCGGGCTCGCCAGAGGCGTTGCGGTTTGAGCCCCTGTATTCGTTCCGCCACGGTGCCAACGGCGCGGCTCCCGAGGTGTTCTGGTACGCACGCCCGCGGCTGGCCCCGTGGGGCCAGGCGGGAGAGCAGGACTATTTCCTGTCGTTCGCCGATCGCTCCGGGCGCCCGGCCCGCCCGCCAGCCGAGGCCGTTACGTGTCGGCTCACCTGCTTCAATGGCGATCTGCCCAGCCGCCTGCCGTTCGGCGACGAGCGCGGTGATTTCACGCTTCCCGGCGGCAAGCCGATCCAGCGCGTGGTCGCCCTCGTGAAGCCGACTCCCGCGATCCAACCGGCGCTGGGAAAACCGCAGTTGTGGCGGTTGATCTCGCAGTTGTCGCTGAACTACTTGTCGCTGGTAGAGGGCGGCGCCGAGGCCCTCCAGGAACTCCTGCGGCTGCACAACTTCGGTGACTCGCTCGCGGGGGAAAAACAGGTTCAGGGACTCCTCGACGTGAAGAGCCTGCCGGCCTATGCGCGCATTGCCGGCGAACACGGCTTGACGTTCGCCCGCGGGCACCGCGTGGAGATCACCTGCGACGAGGAGCAGTTCACGGGCAGCGGCGTCTATCTCTTCGCCAGTGTGCTCGAACACTTTCTCGGGCTGTACACGGCGATGAACAGCTTCAGTGTCCTGGCCGCCCGCACGCGCCAGCGGAAGGAGATCATACGCGAATGGCCGCCGAGAGCCGGTTGGAAGACACTCGTCTAGGCGCCGCCGACCTCGCGGCCCACCTGACGATGGAGCCCTCGGCCTTTGAATTCTTCCAGGCCGTGCGGCTCCTCGAGCGCCTCTTTCCCGAGCGGCGGCGGGTGGGTGGGTTCGGGGACCCACGCGAGGAGGTGGTGCACTTTTCGGCGCGTCCCACGATCGCGTTTCCGCCGAGTGAGGTGCACTCGGTTGACCTGCCGGGCAACCGGCCGGCGCGGATGGTCGTGAACTTCATGGGCGTGATCGGACCGTTGGGCGTGCTGCCGTACCACTACACGCTGCTCGTGGGTGAGCGGGCCCGGGTCCGCGACCGCGGCCTCCGCGACTTCCTGGACATCTTCCAGCATCGGCTGATCTCGCTCTTCTACCGCGCGTGGTTGAAGTACCGGTTCACCGCGACCTACGACCAGGGTGGGCAGGACAGCCTCACCGAGCACCTCCGTGACCTCGTTGGACTCGGCTTGCCGAAGCTCCGCGAGCGCCTCCCGGTCGCAGACGAAGCCCTCCTCTTCTACGCCGGCATCCTGGCGCCACAGCCGCGCTCCGCGGTCGCCCTCCAGCAAATGCTCGAGGACTACTTCGAGATACCGGTGGAGATCGAGCAGTTCGTAGGCGGCTGGTACGCGCTGTCGCCGAGCTCACTGTGCAGCGTGGGCGCGGAAGCCGGCCCGGCCGACCAGGTCGGCCTCGGCGCCGTGGTGGGAGACGAGATCTGGGATCAACAGGCCCGCGTCCGCCTGCGGCTGGGGCCGCTGACCAGAAGCCAATACGATCGGTTGGTTCCGGGCGGCGAATGGTACGAGCCGTTACGGGCGCTGACGCGGTTCTTCAGCCACGACCAGTTTGACTTCGAGGTCCAGCTCATCCTCGCCCGGGACGACGTCCCGGGCTGTGTGCTGGGAGGAAGCGCGGACCGCGCCGCGCCGCTTGGCTGGTGCACGTGGATACGCACCACCCCGTTCGCGCGCGACGCCGACGATACGGTGTTGACCCTTTCGAGTCCGAGGTCGTTATGAACGTGGATCTCCGAGGTCTCATCGGGAAGCTCAACGGCCAGACACGCAACACGCTCGAGGCCGCAGCGGGGCTGTGCCTCGCGCGTACGCATTACGACGTCGAGATCGAGCATTTTCTCGTGAAGGCGTTGGACGCGAGCGACACCGACCTCGCCTTCATTCTGAAGCAGTACGGCGTCAACCGGTCACGGCTCGCAGCAGATCTCACGCGCAGCCTCGACAGGCTCAAGTCGGGCAACGCGCGCACGCCGGCGCTGAGCCCGACCCTGACGCGGATGCTGGCCGAGGCTTGGCTCACGGGCTCGGTCGACTTCGGCGCGACCCAAGTGCGTACCGGGCACGCGCTGCTCGCACTCGTTTCCAACGACGAGCTGCGGCGTCTCATGCGCGACGTGAGTCGCGAATTCGAGAAGATCGCCGCGGAGACGCTGCACAAGGATTTTGCGACGCTCGTCGCGGATTCTGTCGAAGAGGCGCAGGCCCCGATCGGCGCCGCGCCGGGTGAGGCACCCGCGCGCACCCCCGGCGGGAAAACCCCGAACCTCGACCTCTACACACACAACCTCACCGATCGTGCCCAAAAAGGGCTCATCGATCCGGTGTTGGGCCGCGATTTCGAGGTCAGGCAGGTGGTGGACATCCTCACGCGCCGGCGCCAGAACAACCCCATCCTCGTGGGTGAGGCTGGAGTCGGGAAGACGGCGGTTGTCGAAGGCTTCGCGATGCGCATCGTGCAAGGCGACGTGCCGGCCGTCCTGCGCGGCGTGACGCTCCGCACGCTCGACCTGGCGCTGCTGCAGGCCGGCGCCGGCGTGAAGGGCGAATTCGAGAACCGGTTGCGCGGGCTGATTGAGGAGGTCAAGAGCTCGCCGAGTCCCATCATCCTGTTCATCGATGAAGCACACACGATGATTGGAGCGGGAGGAGCGGCGGGCCAGAGCGACGCCGCAAACCTCCTCAAGCCCGCGCTCGCACGTGGCGAGCTTCGTACCATAGCGGCCACAACCTGGTCCGAGTACAAGAAGTACTTTGAAAAAGACCCGGCCCTGGCCCGCCGCTTCCAGCTCGTCAAGGTCGATGAGCCGTCGGAGCCCACGTGCCTGGTGATGATGCGCGGCGTCGTGCCCGCGCTCGAAAAACACCACAAGGTGCGGATCCTTGATGACGGGGCGGCGGCCGCCGTCCGCCTCTCCCACCGCTACCTTCCCGACCGCCAGCTGCCCGATAAGGCGGTGAGCGTCCTCGACACGGCCTGTGCTCGCCTGGCGTTGGGCCAGGCGGCGATTCCCGCGGCACTCGAGGACGGCATGCGACAGCTCGACGACATCGCGGTCCAGACCCGCGTGCTGCAACGCGAGGAGGCGACGGGCGCGGACCACGCCGAGCGACTGGCTCAGCTGCGTGAGCGGCAGACCGAGACCGAGGGACGAGTGGCCCAGCTCAAGCAGCGCTGGGAGCAGGAGCGTGATCTCGTGACACGAGTTCGCGAAGCGCGGGAACGCTTGGAGTCCACGGCAGACAAGGCCGGCGCGCAGGCCGGCCCGGACGCCGATCAGACCCGCTCCGAATTGACGCGACTGAACGCCGAGCTGGCAAAGCTCCAGGGCGAGCACCCGCTCGTGCCGGTCGTGGTCGACGCCCATCTCATCGGACAGGTCATCTCCGGATGGACCGGTATCCCGGTGGGAAAAATGCTGCGCGATGAAGTGAACGTGACCCTCACGCTGGAGAAGCATCTCGCCACGCGCATCATCGGCCAAGCGCAGGCGCTCGAGGCTTTGAGCCGCCGCATCCGGACATCCAAAGCGGGCATCGAAGACCCGAACAAGCCCGTCGGCGTGTTCCTGCTCGTCGGTCCGAGCGGCGTCGGCAAGACCGAGACGGCGCTGGCGCTCTCGGATCTGCTGTACGGCGGGGAGCGCAATCTCATCACGATCAACATGTCGGAGTTCCAGGAGCCGCATACCGTCTCGACGCTCAAGGGCTCACCGCCCGGCTACGTCGGCTATGGCGAGGGCGGCGTGCTTACCGAGGCCGTGCGGCGGCGCCCCTACTCCGTCGTGCTGCTCGACGAGATCGAGAAGGCACACCCCGATGTGCTCGAGCTTTTCTACCAAGTGTTCGACAAAGGCGTGATGGAAGACGGAGAGGGGCGGCAGATCGATTTCAAGAACAACGTGATCCTGCTGACGACCAATGCCGGAACCGACACGTTGATGAAGCTCACCGCCGATCCCGAGACGATGCCGGAGTCCGAAGGGCTGGTGAAAGCGCTCAAGCCCGAGCTGAACAAGCTCTTCAAGCCGGCGTTCCTCGGCCGGACCGTGATCATTCCCTACTTCCCGATCCGCGATGACGCCATGAAGCAGATCATCCGCCTCAAGCTTGGCAAGGTCGAACGGCGGCTGCAGGAGTCGCATCGCGTGCGGCTGGCGTACGACGACACGGTGGTCGACGCGATCGCGCAGCGCTGCACGGAGGTCGAGAGCGGCGCGCGCAACGTGGACAACATCCTGACCAACTCGCTGCTTCCGGAAGTCTCGCGCCTGTTGCTCGAAGCGGTGGCGGAAGGCAAGCGGTCGGACACGATACACGTGAAGATCGGAGCGAGCGGTGGATTCGAGTACGCCACCGAGTCGAGCGATGACGCCCAGGCCGGGGGCGCGGATCGCCCGCGCCGATCCAAGGCCAAGGCGCGGGAGTCGCTGAGCCAACACCAGGTGTCCTGATCTCGAGGGTGGCATGCCCGCTTTCAAACAGGAGAATCGCCCCATCCGGATCTCGACCGTCCTCGGCACGGACGTCCTGCTGTTGCAGGGCTTTTCCGGCCAGGAGGGCGTCTCGACGCCGTACTCCTACACGCTCGACCTGTGGTCGGAGGATGCGGCGATTGATCCGACGCGACTTCTCAACACCGGCGCCTGCATCACGCTGCAGGTACCGGGCGGCGAGCGACCGATTCACGGACGCATCAATCGCTTTACCCAGTTAGAGCGACAAGGCGAGCTGGTGGGCTACCGCGCGGAATTGGTCCCGTGGTTGTGGTTCCTGTCACTCTCGAGCGACTGCAAGATCTTCCAAAACTTGAGCGTGCTGGAAATCGTGGAGCAGGTGTTTCAGGCACAGGGGTTTTCCGACTTCGACATCCAGTGCCGGCGCAGCTACCCCACCCGCGAATACTGCGTGCAGTACCGCGAGACGCACCTCAATTTCGTGTCGCGGCTACTCGAGGAAGAGGGAATCTTCTACTTCTTCAAGCATGAGGACGATAAGCACACCCTCATGTTGGTGGACGACAGCACGCCGGTGGATCCCTGTCCAGCGCAATCGGTCGCGCGCATGAATCCAAAGCCGGGAGCGTTCCAGGAAGAGGATGTGGTGAACAACATCCAGCTGGAGCACGGCGTGCACAGCGGTAAGGTCACGCTGCGCGACTACAGCTACACCGACCCCGCGCTGCAACTCGAGACCAGCGTCTCCGGGAATGGCATCGGCGAAGTGTACGACTACCCCGGCAGTTACACCGACACCGCGGGAGACGGCAATGCGCCGCAGCAGTTGGAGCGGTACGCGCGCCTGTTGTTGGAAGAGCGGGAAGCGTGGCACCATTTGGCGCGCGGCAGCGGCACCTGCCGCGCGTTCCTGAGTGGCTACAGCTTCGACCTCCAGGAGCACTACCGGTCGAGCGCGAATCAGAGCTACCGGTTGCTCTACGTTCAGCACACCGCCCGCACGCAAGACTACCAGTCGGCTGACGGGTCCGGCTCATTCGATTATCAGAACTCGTTCGTCGCCATCGCACGCTCGGTACCATTCCGGCCTCCACGCACCGCGCCCAAGCCCGTCGTTCAGGGATCCCAGACCGCCGTGGTGGTGGGGAAATCGGGCGAGGAGATCTGGGTAGACAATCTCGGCCGGGTGAAGGTCCAGTTTTACTGGGATCGCGACGGCCAGCACGACGAGAATAGTTCTTGTGCCGTACGCTTCTCCACGAGCTGGGCAGGAAAGACGTGGGGCATGATCCAGATCCCACGCATCGGGCAAGAAGTAATCGTGGACTTCCTCGAGGGCGATCCCGACAAGCCGATCATCACGGGTCGCGTCTACAACGCGGACCAGACGCCACCGTACGACCTCCCGGGGAACCAGACGCAAAGCGGCGTCAAGTCGCGCAGCTCAAAGAATGGCACAGGAGACAACTGCAACGAGCTGCGGTTCGAGGACCTGAAGGGGAGCGAGCAAATCTTCATCCACGCCGAGAAGGACATGGTCGTAGAGGTGGAGAACGATCGCACCAAATCGGTGGACCACAACGAGACGGTAACGATAGGGAACGACCGTACCGAGTCTGTGAAGAACAACGAGTCTATCACGATCGACAAGAACCGGACCGAGAGCGTGGGCGAGAACGAGAGTGTGAGTGTTGACGGCAACCGATCACTGACGGTGGCGAAGGACGAGACGATCGACGTCACGGGGAAACGGACGGACTCGGTCGGCAAGGCCGAAGACGTGACCGTGGGCGACAATCGTACGCACAATGTGGGCAAAGACGATAAGCTCGACGTGGGGAAGAACTTCGCGCTCACCGCCGGCGACAGCATTACGCTCAAAACGGGTGACGCCAGCATCGCCATGAAGAAGAACGGCGACATCACCATCAAGGGAAACAACATCAAGATCGAAGGATCGGGGAAGATCACGATCAAGGCCGATTCGGATGTGAACATCAAGGGCAGCAAGGTGACGAGCAACTAAGGCCGATGCTCCAGTTCAAGAACACGACCCCGTTCAAGGGGACGATCTACTTGATGCCCGACGCCGAGGCTGTAGACACGCTCTACGCCGTTGTGAAGGGCACGCTTGCTCTTGGCGAGCGTCTGTCGCTCGCCGAGCAGCAGGTTCCCGTGACATTGGCCGACGAATATCACGGCAAACCCGGCACCAGCAGCATCAAAGCGCCCTCGGATGTCTGCCTCACGAAACCCGCGACGGACGTGTTGCTGATGGGCAGCGCGTACGCACCGGGTGGACGGCCTACGACACAAATGGATGTGACGCTCAGCGCCGGTCAGGTTCGCAAGACGGTCCGTGTGATCGGCGATCGCAAGTGGGAGAAGAGGGCGCTGGGCCACGCGATATCGCATCCCAAGCCGTTCGACCGGATCCCGCTGGTGTGGGAGCGCGCGTACGGCGGCGTGGACAAAGCGAAGGACAAGGTGCGCGCCGAGGCTCGCAATCCGGTGGGCGCAGGGTTTCGCGCGCCGGATGGCGACACTCCGCTCGCCGGGCTGCGTCTCCCCAATCTCGAGGACCCGGCTGCGCCGATCTCCTCGTGGAAGGACCAGCCCGCGCCCGCCGGCTTTGCGCCGATCTGCGCGCACTGGCAGCCGCGGCTCTCATTCGCGGGCACATACGACGACCAGTGGATCCAGCAGCGAGCGCCGTACCTGCCGAAGGACTTCGATCCACGGTTCTTCCAGCTGGCGCCGCCTGGGCTGGTCGCGTCGGGCTATCTCCAGCCGGGTGAGTGGATCGATGTGCAGGGCGCGACGCCGAGCGGATCGCTGCGCTTCCAGTTACCGCCGATGCGGATCGAGATGACGTATGTCGTCGATGGCGCGCCGCAGCCAATCCCGGCGAACGTCGACACCGTGATCATCGAGCCCGACCAAGGCCGACTGGTGTTGGTGTGGCGGGCCGCACTGCGCTGCGATAAGAAGGCGCTGCGGGTGAACGAAATTCGGGCCGCCGCAGTCAAGGCGGCATAAGGGGCTCTCGTGCCTCAGAACCTCGTGGTGGTCGGCGTTGGCATGATCTCGGCGGTTGGGCTCTCCGCGGCCGAGACGGCGGCGTCCGTCCGCGCCGGAACCGCACGCTTCATTGAAACGAGCATGCTCGACAAGC
This sequence comes from Gemmatimonadales bacterium, assembly GCA_035637355.1. Lineage (GTDB taxonomy): Bacteria > Gemmatimonadota > Gemmatimonadetes > Gemmatimonadales > GWC2-71-9 > 20CM-2-65-7. The sequence continues at coordinate 6,935 of DASPXJ010000155.1, read as the reverse complement.
GGTTCGAGCCGTTTGTCTTGGCGGAAGTGCCCGAGGAAGGGCTGCCCGATCTGGCGGAGCCGCTGGCCGCTGCGGGACTCACGGCGCGCGAAGCACGCATGCTGCGGCTCGCGACGCCCGCGCTCAAGGAGTGCTTGAAGGCGTTACCGGCCGGCGCGTCGCCACCGGCGTTAATGCTCGCGCTTCCCGAGACGGAGACGACCAAACCGCTCGATGGGCCGGCATTTCTCGGCTGGCTCGCGCAGCAGGTAGGCCCAGTCTTCGACCTGAAGCAGAGCGCCGTGTCGTTGCGGGGCCGCGCCGCTGGCCTCCAAGGGATCGGCCGCGCGGCGGACCTGCTGCGATCGGGAGCCGCCAGATTTGCGATCGCCGGTGGAATCGATACGTACCGCGACCTCTACGTGCTTGGCACGCTCGACATGGAGCAACGCGTCAAGTCCACCGCGAACTTGGATGGCTTCATTCCGGGGGAAGGAGCCGCGTTTCTCCTGCTTGCGTCCCGTGGCGCTGCTCCCGGGTTGGCTGCGCTTTCAGTCGTGTCGCAGGCCGTCGAGCCCGGTCATCTGTACAGCAAGGAGCCGTACCGCGGCGAAGGCCTTGCTCAGGCGGTCCAGCAGCTCATTCAAGGTGGAGGAGTGGCTGGCTCGATTGAGGAGGTCTACTCGTCGATGAACGGTGAGAATCACTGGGCGAAGGAGTGGGGGGTCGCGCGGATCAGGCAGAACGGCACGTTCTCGGCCGAGCATGGGATGCACCATCCTGCCGACTGCTGCGGAGATACCGGCGCGGCGTGCGGTCCTTTGCTTGTGGGACTGGCGGCCCTTGGCATCAAGGACGGGTATCGCCGCAGCCCGGCCCTCGTATACGCGTCGTCGGACCGCGGACCGCGGGCGGCCGTGGCCGTCGCGGCCGCATGATAAGGAGGGGCGCATGGCACAGACCACGTTCTGCAATTCGCGCGGGATCGCGCACAAGGGGAGCGGCGGTATGAGCACGGTGTTCCCCGATGTATGCAAGACACCGGCGCCACCCTCTCCGAGTCCGATACCGATCCCCTACCCGAACATCGGCCAGGCGTCGGACACGTCCGGTGGCCCGCCGAAGGTGAAAACCGACGGCCAAATGCCCATGGTGCAGGGCGCAAAGTACATGAAATCATCGGGCGATGAGGCTGGGACGTTGTTCGGCGTAGTGTCGAACAAGAACATGGGGGAGTGCGAGTTCATGATGTACTCGTTCGACGTGAAGTTCGAGGGAAAGAATGTGTGCCGGATGGGGGATCCGCTGTTTCACAATATGAAAAACATCATGGGCTGAGGGATAGCACGGGGAGTAGCGTGACACAGGTACTTGAAGCTGTAAACGTGGCGATCCTGATGGAGAAGAAAGCGGACTGCTGGTTCTGCAAGGCGCAGCCCAACTCCGAGGCCGTGAATCACGTGCACGATGAAGAGAACCCGCTCTCCGGCGGCGCCGGTGACGCAGTTCCAGAAAACGACATCGCCAATAACTCGAGCACGCTCGGCGGGAATCTCGGCACACGCCCTAACTGGGCGGTCCAGATCGAGCAGCAACCCAAGTCGGTCACGCCGGCAGCCCACCACTTGATTCCTGGCAATGCGTCGTACAAGAACGCAACTGAGCTTCACAAGTACGTGAGTAAGAAAGAGGGTATCATCAGCGGCGATATCGGATACAACATCAATGCGGAAGAGAACGGGGTCTGGCTTCCAGGCAATTATGCCGTCCGCCCGTGGGGAACGTACACTCATCAGAACGATTATGCCGTCGCCTCGATGAAAGCCGCGGCGGCCCAGTTTCACGATGCGCACCCCGACTACAGCACTAATGTCAAGAACACGCTGTTGAGTATGGCCGAGAAACTGGACAAGGCGCGCGAGACCATGAAGCAGCCTGACAAATGTCCGTTGTGCGGAAGCGACATGGCAGACAAGGGGAAACTAAGACCGCCCTACGGCCTTGTTGGCAAGCTGCACACTGTCTCTTCCAACCATCGGCGGATACTTCTTGGGCGAGGTCTTAGAGAAAAATTCATCAACGCGGGATACTACACCTCTTCTCGCGTGCGGCTGCTGTTCCCGTCATCGAGTCCCTGAGCATGTACTTCATAATGCGCTGTGACACTCCTCAGGACGACGCCGGAGGCTATGCAAGCGTGGAGGACGGCGTGCGTATTGACGGAGTCAAAAGCTGGCGGATTGGGGAACGGATCACAGTACCAGTCCCCAGGCCAATCAATCTCGAACTCGTCCCCGAAGGCGGCTATCGGGGGCCGCCAGCGGAGATGTTCCACGGCCGACTCTTACTCATGAGCGAACGACTGGTCGAAGCCTTGCGAGAGGCTGGCGTCGACAACATGGATACGTACCCAGCTGTCCTTCGCAATGTCGAAACAGGCGAGACGCACTCATATCACGCGGTGAACATTATCGGCCTCGTGTCCGCGGCCAATCTCGCTGAGTCCGAAGCCACTGTGCACGACGACCAGCCGCTGTTGGACGTAAGCTTCGAAAGTCTGGCCCTCGATGAGGGGGCGGCGGCCGGAGCGCTCTTATTCAGGCTCGCCGAAAACAATAACACCATTGTGATCCAGGAGCGGGTGAGAGATCATATCAGGGCTCGGGGCATCGACACACTCAAATTCATCGAACCAAAGGATTGGGTGCATCTGTAGCCACCCTGGCGTCTGACTAAAGGCTACGAGTTGGAATGGAGGCCCAACATGAGCGGCGTGGAGAAGGCGTGGGAAACGATTTCCACAGAGGCTGCACAGATCGTGCGAGCGACCGTCGCGGCGGTGGGCGAGAAGCAAAACAGCAAACCGGTTCGGTGCCTGATCGAGGGTCAGGGTGAGATCTCGTGCGAGATCTTGAGTCCTCTGATGGGGGCTCGAACCAGCATCGCACCGGGCGACCAGGTACTCGTATGGATTTCGAGTCGGGAGGACAATCAGGCGGTCGTCCTGGGGCGAATTGGGCCGCCATCGGTTGGTAGCCCGAGCACAACGCCATTAGAGTTGGTGCTCGAAGCGAAGCACTCCCTCACCCTGCGCGTCGGCGACGGCTCCATCACCATCCGCGAGGACGGCAAGATCCTTATTAAAGGAAAGGACCTCGTCTCCCACGCCAAACGCCTAAACCGCATCCGGGGAGGCTCGGTCCAGATCAACTGACCGGCGCACGCGATGGCTTCCCAGCCGTGGACCTACATCCCCGACCTCCTCGAGGAGCACATCGAGGAGCTCGGCTATCTATGGGGGCGACGGCAAACCGCGCTGCGTGACCCCGACTATACGCTCAAGGACTTCCTCTACATAGAGGAACGCATCGCCGCCCATCGCGACGGCGTGCGCGCCGTGGGCGACCTGGCACTCCCCCTCCTCGAGGAGACGCTCAAACAGGACGACCCCCTCACCACCTTCGCCGCCGCGTACGCCTTGCTCCAGTTCGGAAGTCCGTCGGCCACGCAGCGCGTGGTGGATACCTTCCGGAGCGCGAAGGACGACCGGCTCGCTAGCCTCGAGGACGCGTTGCGCCATGGGCCGATCGATAGCGGCCTGACCACCGTGCAGTTGCTGTGTCACAACGGCGGCGCCGCGGTGGCCGTCGCGGCTGCGACAGCCCTGGCGTTCCATTCCGCATACGGGTCCGTTGCGAATGAGATCACCCGGTTTCTGCGCGACGAAGACCCAATGGTTCGACGGCAAGGTTGGCGCCTCGTTGCCTACACAGGGGCGGACGTCGATCCCAAGACCTACGCGGCCGCGGCGCGCGACGCCGCGGTGCGGCGCGCGGCCCTCGAGGCGGGCGCCTGGTGCGGCAAGCAGAGTGTGCTGGCCGTCTGCCGCAAACTGGTCGCCGAGCCCTCGCTCGAGACCCTGGATATCCTCGAGCTGCTCGCGATCCTCGGTGGCCCCGAGGACCTGGGTCTATTCGCGACCGTTGCCTCGACCGAAGCACTGGGCCCCGTGCGATTCCGGTTGGTCGGAACCTACGGCCATCCGGGGCTCGTGGATCTCCTGCTGGCGGCGCTCGCCGACCCCGACCCCGCCACCGCCGCCGAAGCCGGTGCCGCGTTCACCAAGATCACGGGACAAAACGTCGAGTCGGACCGCCGAGCGAAGCTGCCTCCTGAAAACGGCAGCGAGCCCGACGACTTCGAGGCCGAGTTTCAAGACGAGGTCACGTTGCCCGATTCGGAGCTGGCCCAGCGGCACTGGGAGCTTTTGAAGCCCCAGGTCGGGCAGGCCGGCCGTTTGCGGAGGAGCTTCGAGGTCGACACCGGGCTCACGGGGGATGTGCTCACCGCGCTCGACATGGAGTCGCGCTGGGAGATCTCGCTGCGGGCGCGGTTCTCGGGCGCGTGGAGCGGGTCGCCGCTACGGCTGGAGCGGTTCCCGCAGCAGGGCACTTCCTGATGGCGTCGGGTCTGCGTGGCGGAGGGGCGGTCCCGGGACCCATCGGGTCACGGCTCGGTGAGAAAAACCAGAACGCAAGCTGGTTCAGGCCGCCGCAATTCGAGGAGTGGGCGCACGTACCCCGCCAGCTCGTCGCCCAAATCTATTTCCCCACTGGCCGACATCGCTCCGACGCGCCGCTCGACGGGAACGATCAGGACGTTCTCGCCAAGCTGGCGCGGCACTATCGCGAAACGATCGCGGTGGGGCGAAAACCTACCCTGGTCTTCGACGGCTACGCCGACGAGCGCGGTGAGCCGGGCTTCAACATGGACCTTTCGCGCGCGCGCGCGGAAGCGGTGCGCAACGTGGTGGCGTTGCTCCTCGTTGATCTGGGTCCCGAGGCTGCGAAACTGGAGGCCTTCGGCGAGCGCTTCGCCGGCCGCCGGTGGGCGGATGACCGGCGCGTCGATGTCTTCGAGCTAACGCCATGGAATGAGCCGCTCGCCGACCCGTCGCAGTACTCACTCGAGTACCTGAAAGAGAATCAGCAATTCTTCCGGCTGCCGATATTCGAGCGATGGCACCCGAAATGGGCGTTGTGGCGTCCCCTTCGCGACGTCCTCAGGAGGTACGAAGAGCAGGAGCATATCCACGGTGGAAGCGAGCAGACGATTCCCTTTCAGGCCGGCGATCTGGATCAGATGGCAGCCCTGCTCAACAAGATCGCCCCCGATGTGATGCGACGCATTGAGAACGAGCCGGCCGGGAGAGAGCGCGAGCAGGCTCTTCGCGAAGCGTTCTTTGTTGAATACCGGAATGCGTACCCGGAAGCGCATGACGCGGCGGTTCGCGAGTGGGAACAGTCGGGGATCAAGAGCTTCCCCGAGTTCCTAACATCAAGGCTAGGAATGCTCAAGCCTTCCGCCCCGCGACCTTAGCGACCGACCCGACATGATTCCTCCGAGTGTGCTCGACGCCTTCGATAGCGCGCCACAGGAGACGGTGGTGACCGGCCCGCGCCGTTTCCTGCGCGCCGCCGGCGCGGACAACAACCCGTACGGTCGCTGGTGGTTCGAAGCGCACGCCCTGCTCGGCCTGCAACAACAGTTCGACCGGATTCCGCTTCCGGAAGGACATCGGCGCGAAGCGATCCTCGGTCAGCTCCGGGCAGGCACCGCCATCTCGGTGGACTGGAACACGCTGTCGGAGTTCTGGTTCATGGAGCCCGGCTCGGGCCAGTCACTGCGGGCCGTCGTCGGGCGGGCCAAAGCGCAGCCCGTGTTCTCGAAAACGCACGGACTCCACAACCCGACGCTTATGCTCCGGGGAGGGCTCACGCAGTACTACTTCCCCGTGATCAACCCGCTGTGGGTGTGTCGGTTCGGCTCGTACCTGGAGTTGTAGGGCGAGCTAGACCTTCTTATACGCAGCCCGCTCGCCGGTCGCGCCGTCCCCGCGCGCCGGATTCGCATGACGCCCCCCGCGTCCCGGCGTTCCCAACGTTACGTGGTTGTCCCCGAGGTCGCCCGGGCTCAGGTTCGAGGTGCTGGAGCCGTCCTCAACGATGCCGATGGATGGCCCCCCGCCGCCCCCGCCCCCGTCACGGCCGCGACCGCCGACGCCTCCCGCGCCACCCGGCCCCCCGTCCCCGGCTAAGTTCACCCCTGCGCCGGGGCTCCCACCTAGACCGCCGCTACCGCCAAGGCCGCCTCGACCCCCGTCGCCACCGATCCCAAGGACAATCGTGTTTCTCCGGACGGTCACCGTCGTTCCTTTGCTGATCAGGATGCCCATCGACCCTCCCCCGCCCCCACCCCCGAGTCCACCGAACCCTCCCGCGCCACCCGCGCCGCCACCGCCTCCACCACCACCCCCAATTGTACTGCCCCCCCCGCCGGCACCGCCGCCACCACCTCCAGACCCGGGTTCACCGGCCGGGCCGTCTTGCCCGTCCGCGCTCACGTAGACACCCGTGGCCACGGCGCCGAACAACCCTCCCGACAATCCCTCAGCGGCACCGTCCGACCCATCGCCGCCACGCGTTCCGGTTCCCGCGTCTCCACAACAGAACGCCCCCCCACCGCCGGCGCCGCCCACAGGGCCCCCACCCGGCATGCCTGCTGACCCCGGGTTGACGTTTACGCCCCCGCTCCCCCCGGCGCCTCCGGCGAACCCGCCGCCCACACCACCGCTGCCACCGGTCGAACCCGAGGCGTTGGCGGCGTTGGCACCCTTGGGCGCTTGTGGCTGATCCGCCCGATCGGCTCCGGCCGCCCCGTTTCCCGCGACGATCCTGCTCCGCGTGATGGTTACGCCGGCACTGCCGGCCAACGCAACCGCAACGGAGCTCCCGCTCGGCGCGCTCCCATCGGCGGCGATGATGGTCAATCCGTCGACTGTCGCCGAGTCTGCACCAGTACCGCGAACCGCCGTCGACCCACCTTCGACCACCGACGCGACCACGCCGAGACGGCGCTGCCAGCTCGCCGCGTCGTAAGCGCCGTAGACGCCCACC
>DASPXJ010000154.1:0-2102 GCA_035637355.1 Gemmatimonadales bacterium | reverse complement strand
GCGCGCACGCCGCCCTTCAGCTCGATGCCCAGCATGCCGCCGAAGCCGCCCAGCACGCGCTTCGCCAGCTCGTGATCCGGATGGGAGGCCAGGCCGGGGTAATGCACCTTGGCGATCGTGTCCTGCTTGGCGCACCACTCCGCGACCGCGAGGCCGATCTCGTTCTGTCGCTGGACGCGGACGGTGAGCGTGCGCATGCCGCGATCGATCAACCAGGCGGCGAACGGATCGATCGCCTGCCCCCACACCTGCATCAGCCGGCGCACCTCGTCCACGACCTGATCGGTGCCCGCCACGGCGCCCGCGATGACGTCGGTGTGGCCGTTCAGGTACTTCGTGGCGGAATGGATGACGAGATCCGCGCCGTGCTCGAGCGGCCGAAAATTCACCGGCGAGGCGAACGTCGAATCGACGAGCAACGCGAGCCCTTCCTCCTTACAGATGCCGGCGACGGGCTCGAGATCGATCACACGCATCAACGGATTGGTCGGCGTCTCGAGAAATACGGCGCGCGTCGTCTTGCGCATCGCCTTCTTCCAGGTGCGCGACTGGGTGGGATTCACGAACGAGACGTCGATGCCCAGCTTCCCGAATTCCTCGCGGAACAGCCGGTGCACCCCGCCGTAGATCCATTCGCTCGCCAGCAGGTGATCGCCGGGACGCAACACGGCCAGATGCGCGAGCGCAGCCGCCCCCATCCCGCTCGCCAGAAACAGCGCCGCGTCCGCGCCCTCGAGCAGCGCGAGCTTGCGCCCGATGTCGACCTGGTTCGGATTGTTGCCGTACCGGGTGTACAGGACTTCGGCGGTCGAGCCGACCGGATTGGTGAACGTGGAGCTTTGATAGAGCGGGGGCGCGACGGCCGTCCAGTCGGCGCGCGCCTTCGGGTCGCCGTGAATGGCGCGCGTGGACAGTCCCAGGCGGCGGCGTTTCACGCCGCGGTGAGTCGGATGGTGCCTCCCGGATTGCGTGCGGCCAGCCGCCGCTCGACCAGCTCATCGAGCAGCGCCGGAGCAGGCTCGCTGGCGCCCAGCCCCTCGAGGATGCCGTCGGCGCGCTCGCACAGCACGGCGAGTCCGGCGCCGGCGAGCACGGGCTCGATCGCCTCACGATGGGCATCGGTGAGCCCGCGCAGCAGCAGCACCTTCACCTTGTCGCGCACTAGCTTCGCGACGATCTCGTCCGCGCACGAATAGTCGAGGCAGCCGACGCCGGTGAAATCCATCACCGCAATCGTCCCCGCGGGAAGATCCCGCTCGATGTTTTCCCGCACTGCTCGGCCGGTAGGGCGTGTCACGAGGTCGGTGTAAAAACCGGCGACCGACTGCTGGAGCACGGCGTGCACCATGATGTGTGGAATCATCACTGCTTCGACGCCCCACCTTTCTCCGACTCTTGTTCCGGTATGATGAGCAGGACCTGCGACCCCGGAAACTCCGGCAACCCGTCCTTCAGCGGCACGTCGTCATCCCAGCGCGGCACGATCGCGATGCGTGCGGTGCCGCTGCGGATGGCGACCTTGCCTTCCCAGCGGGCCAGGTAGCGCCGGATGCCCGCGAGCCCCTGACCGCGCCCCGGATCGCGAAAGCGGCTCACGCCCTGAATCAGCGCCGCTTCCAGCGCCGCGGCATCCCCCCACCGCTCGCCGAACCGCTTCGCCTGGGTGGGCTCCAGTGAATGCCGGAAACCGACACCGGCGTCCGCCACCGCGATCACCACCACGCGGCGCGCCAGCTTGCGCCGCCAGTTGTACGCTTGCACCGCAACCCAGCCGCCGGTGCCCGCGTGCTCCACAATATTCTGACAAGACTCCGAAAGCGCCATAGCGAAGCCCATGGTGGCCTTCGGATCGAGTCCCAACTCCGAGCTGAGGATCGCGGACGCGCGCTGCTGAATCGTGGAGACGACCGCATGCACGTCTTCGGCCGCGCGCACCGGTGTGACCGGGAGCAGCACGTCACTCTCCACCGCGACCTTGACCTTCGGCACCTTGCCATGCACCTCGAACAGGTCCGCCGCTTCGCGGAAGAACCCGGCGCGCGCCCAGTAGCTCACGACATCCGGATTGGCCGGCGCGGTGAGCAGCGGGCGCTCCCCCTTGC
>DASPXJ010000153.1:0-43293 GCA_035637355.1 Gemmatimonadales bacterium | reverse complement strand
TGGTCGATGTCGGCGCTGTACTGCGGCAGATTGGTGGGATTGAACTCGCCACTGCCGGCGAGCTTGAAGATGATCGCGATCAGCTCGACTCGGGGCTCGACGCCGATGCGGAGGGGGTTCGGGGGGCTCGATTGTGCGGCTGCTGTTGCAGGCGTGACGACGAGTGCGAAGCTCAGGCCGACCGCGCGAAACCTCATAATGCCTCCTTGACCGCCATCGGCGGTGCTCGGCGCGCGACGTACACGCCCACCAGACAGAGTGCCCCACCCGATAGGGCGACGAGACGCGGCGTCTCACCGAGTATCAGCCAGCTCATCGCAATCGTAATCGGCGGCACGAGATAGGCGGTCAGAGCGAGTCGACCCGCCGAGCCGCGCGCGAGCGCGTAGGCCCACGCCGTGAACGCGATCGATGTTGGGAAGACCCCAAGGAAGAGCAGCCACGCGATGTCCCCCGCTGGCGCGACCCCGAGCTCGTGGACGAGGGTTGGTGCAAACGGCAAACACACGAGTGCCCCGACGGCGCAACAGGTCCAGGTGGCCTGCAGCGCGGAGATACGCGTGAGCGCCGGCTTCTCTGCCACCATGCCAATTGCCGAGGCGAGCGCGGCGACGAGACAGAGGATCACCCCGACGAGCGTGGCCTGGCCCGTCGATGTCGCGAATCCGATCACCAGGACGCCCGCGAAGGCCAGAGCACCCCCAACCACCAGATACGGCGTCGTACGCTCCTTCAAAAACGCGGCCGCGAGGCCGACGATGAAAATCGGCGCAATGAGGACCAGCATGGACGCCGTTCCCGCATCGACGCGTCGTTCAGCGTCGTTGAGCACGACGTTGTAGACGCCGAACCAGAGCAGGCCGGCGACGATGAGCAGCAGCAGCTCACGGCGGGTCGGTCGCACGACCGATCTCGAGAAGGTCAGTGCGCCCAGGAGGAGACTGCCGAGCGTCAGGCGGCCGAGCGCGAGCGCGCCAGGAGAGAACGAGCGTCCGGCGGCCCGAATGCCGACGAACGCCGCTGCCCACAGGACGACCGCCACCAGCGCGGCTGCCAGCGGCAGCCAGTCGCGCTTAACGCTCCCTCCCGGCGGGAGCGCTGCCCGCCAGCGCTTGCGCCGCGATCGCGATCAAGGCGCCCTCGCGGCTCAGCGATTGCACGCCCAGCACTGTGGCGATCGGGGCATTGGCGCCGAAGTAGGCCGCTCCAGCGTCGCGAATGGTTGCGAGATCGGCCGGACGGTAATTGACCACGTAGATCGTGAGCGTCGTGACGTCGCGGGCGGTTGCGCCGGACGCCTGCAATACCGCGCCGAGGTTGGCGAATGCCCGCTCGGCCTGGGCGCGCAAATCGGCGCCGGCGAGCGCGCCGCTACTGTCGACGCCAAGCTGCCCGGCGACGTACAACGTGCGCCCGACGCGGACCGCCGCTGCGCCGAGCACCGGCGCCGCGACCCCCGCCGGCGTGCCGAGGGCCGTTTTCAGCTCCGGGGCGGACGACGCCCGCGACCCGAAATCGCCACGGAAGCCGGCCTCCTGCCAGCGCACCTCGTCTTCCCGCCGCCGCCGCTCTGCCGCCTGGTCTTCACCGTCGCGCCACTTCTTGTACGCCTTCACCTGATCGCCGCTGAGCCAGCGGCGCAGCTCGCTCTCGAATCGTTCCTGCCGGTCTTTCAGCACCTTCCCGAATTCCTGCGCCCGCTCGGCGTAGAACATCGCGGCGGCGCGGTCGCCCGTGTCCAGCCGCTCGTTCATCTTGGCGAGGGCCGCGCCGGCGCTGTCCCGTTCGGGACGCGTAGCGACCATGAAGGAGTCGTAGGCCTGTGCGTACCGCGTGGTCTGTGCGGGCGTGAGATTGAGCAGCACGCGCGCGAGCGCCGAGTCGAGCGGTCCCGCCAGCTCGACGCCGGGAAGCTTCGGTGCGCTCGGTCCATATCGGCCGGCGGGTTGGAGGCCGCCGCCTCGCCCGTACTGTGCCTGCACCGTCGAAGCGAGCAGCAGTGTCGCTGCGAAATAGATGTATGGAAGCGAGCGTCTCATGATCGAGTCCTGGTTGGGATCCTAATAAGGATGCCGGGCAGGCGGTCCGAGTTTCGGCGGACGCGTTCCATGCAGCACGGCGCCTTGCACCGGGACGTACTCGAGCGGTGTTCCAGCCTTCGCACAGCGTAGCATCAAACCGCCGCGACTCATGTCGCCGCGCCCCACGAACGTGCCGGGGAAGAAGAGCCGCTCGCCGAACACCTCGAGCAGCGGTGTCACGTACTTCGCGCTGGCCACACTTCCGAGCAGGACCGCGCGGCCGTCGCTGCCCAACGAGCGCGCGAGCGCGCGCGCATCGCGCAGCAATGGCTCCAGATAGCGAGGCTCTTCCTCATCGACCGGCACGGCCGCCATTTTCTGTAGATCCTCTACGCGAATCAACACATCGGGGGGAAGCAGCCCACGTCCCGGTGTAATCACGTACGCCTGCCCGAACTTGTTCGCGTAGGCGAGTTTTCCCCGGAAATACAAACTGCTCATGAACGTGAAGACTTCGCCCAGCGGCGCGCCGCCATTGGCGAGCCGCGCGGTGAGTGGACTCGTCTGACTCCTGAGCAACAGCTGCGCGCGCGTGCCTGCGCAGTTCGCCGGCGAGAGCAGGAAGACGGTCAACACCCTAGCGCTCCATATAACGGCGCAAGAAAAACATCGCCGCGCCAAACATCACAATGATGAGGACGATCCAGACGATGCGGGGCATTCCGCCATCCTCCTGCATAAAAATATTGCATCCCCAAACGTGGTTTTACATATTAACGCATGCTTGGGCTCGGCGGTGGGCTCTTCACCTTCGCGGCGCTGTTCTATTTCGCCGCAGAATACGAGCACCTGGCGGGGTGGAAATGGGCCGTGGCGAGTGTCGCGGTCACGATAACAGTCAATCAGCTGTTTCCCGCTTCCTTCATCTTCATTCTGCCCGCCCAGTTTGGGCTGTTCCTCGTGATGTGGTGGGCGCACACCAAGAACAAGGTGCAGCGCGAGGTCGAACGCGACCAGCGACAGCAGGACAGCATGCGCGAGCGACAGCAGCGGGTGAGCCGCGCCCGCCAGGAAGCCGATGCCACCACTGATTGGAATGCGCAGGAGCGGGAGCGGGAGGCCGCCGCTGAGGCCGCGGCGAAGGAGCGCCAGGAGCGGGTCCGGCTGGCGCGAGAACAGCGCGAGCGCGAGGAGCGCGAGATGGGGAAGGGGACCGGAACCTAGCTCAAATCCGTCCTTGGCCTAAGGTCCAGGCAGTCGACATCCCCAGTCCAAGCCACAGCAGGTCGAGCAATCGGAACGTCCCCAGGAACAGAACCCAGAATCCCAGCTTCGACAAAAACTGGTCGAAGTGCACGTGCACCAGGCGCTCTCGTTCGGCAAACGACGAGGCCTCCGCGGCGGTTGCCGCTTCGTGAATCATCTGCTGCCGCAATTCATGTCCCGGGCCGAAGAAGGTCGTATCGACGACCAGGTCGGGACGCGCATTGATGGTGGCCTGCAATTCCGGCGAGAACGACTTGTGTTGGGTCTTTTCGGCGAGAAAGATCACGATCAGCGATGCAGGACTGTTGGCGAGCTCCTGCCGCAAGATCGGCTGCAAGGCGACGACCACGAGGGCCACCTTGGCCAGGAACACGGTGACGAGCGTCAGCACCGTCGCGAGCGCGCCGGTCGCCTTGGTGGGCGGTTGGGCCGTCTTGGCGACCACGATCCCCAGCAGTCCCCCGACACCCCATGCGGCGACGCCGACGGGGTGGTGCGTCACGTACACCAGGCCGACCCACGCTACGATGATCCCGATTGCCGCGAGCAGGCCCGCCAGGAGAGGCGATCCATCGGCGCGCTGCGGCGCGGCCTTTCCGTAGACGCGCACCGTGCTCATGCGCCATACGATAATGCAAAGCCGGGATACGGGAAACGAGCAACGGGAAACGTGGGCTGGCGTTCACGTTTCCCGTTTCCCGTTCCACGTTTCCCGTCAGGGTCCCGCCGCGACGTCCTACAGCGTCAGCACAACCGGCGCGTGATCGCTCGTCCCCACGTCTGGCAGGACGACGCAGCTCTTCGCGCGGTCAGCAACGGCCTGCGAGGCGAGCACATAATCCAGGCGCCAGCCGATGTTGCGGGCGCGCAGGTTCCGCCACGGCGCCCACCACGTGAACAGGTCCGCGTTCTCGGGATCGAAATCCCGGCCGAGGTCGGCCAGGCCGGCGTCGAGCAGCCGCTGAAACAGAGCCCGCTCCTCGGGCCGCTGTCCCACGGCGTTCGGCTTGCGCTCCTTCGGATGCACGTCCATCTCGGCGCGGGCGATGTTCATGTCGCCGCACAGAATCAGCTGTCTGCCATCCGCCGTCAGCTGGCCAGCCCAGCCGATCAGGCTTTGGACAAAGGCGAGCTTCGCGGGGTAATCCTTGCCGCCGTTGGGAACATAGATTGACGCAATGACCAGATCACCGTGCTCGACCTGCACGATGCGCGATTCCATGTCGAACGCCGGATGGCTGAACACGGGATCGACAGCAAACAGATCGCGTCGAATCTGTAACGAGACGCCGGAGTAACCCTTCCGGGAGTGCCAAAACGCGTGGTAATTGGCGAGCTTGCACGCTACGGGGATCTGGGCTGCCTCGGCCTTCAGCTCCTGGAGGCAGACGACGTCGGGCTGGTCCCGCTGCAGCCACTCGCACAGCTGCGCCGCGCGCGCCCGGATGCCGTTGACGTTCCATGTGGCGATTTTCACGCCGGAATACTAACGGGGAGGAGGCTGGGCATGCAGAAAATCACGCCGTTCCTGTGGTTCGACAAAAACGCCGAAGACGCCGCGCGATTCTATACGTCGATCTTCAAGAACTCCAAGATTCTCCAGATCAGCCACTACGGCGACGCCGGACCGGGGCCCAAAGGCTCGGTGATGGTGGTCAACTTTCAGCTCGCGGGGCAGGAGTTCACGGCGCTGAACGGCGGTCCGCTCTTCAAGTTCAGCGAAGCCTTCTCATTCGTGGTGAATTGCGAAAACCAGGAGGAGATCGACGAGTACTGGCGCAAGCTCACCGCCGACGGCGGCGCCGAGAGCCAGTGCGGCTGGCTCAAGGACAAGTTCGGGTTCTCCTGGCAGATCGTGCCGACCGCACTCGGCAAGCTGATGAGCGACAAGGATCCCAAGAAGGCCAACCGCGTCATGCAGGCGGTGTTACAAATGAAGAAGCTCGATATCGCGACACTCGAGCAAGCGGCCAAGGGAGAAGTCTCGGTCAGCCGTTGACGGTGCGCATCCCGCCCTCCGCGTAGCGCGCACCCGCGGCGACACCTGTATCCTCGATTTGCGCAATGTCGGCGCCCGACAACTTCACGTTGAGGGCGCCGATATTTTCTTCGACATACTTGCGGTGCTTGGTCCCGGGGATTGGGACGACGTCCTCGCCCCTGGCGAGCAACCACGCCAGCGCCAGCTGGCCCGGGGTGCAGCGTTTCTCCCGGGCGAGCGCTTCGACCCGGCGCACGAGCTCGAGATTCGTCTGAAAGTTCTCGCCCTGAAAGCGCGGATGGTTCCTGCGCCAGTCGCCTTCCTGAATGTCTTCCGGCCGTTTGATCTGCCCGGTGAGAAAGCCACGGCCCAGGGGGCTGTAGGCCACGAAGCCGATGCCGAGCGCGCGGACGGTCGGGAGTATCTCGTCCTCCACGTCGCGGCTCCACAGCGAGTATTCGGTCTGCAATGCGGTGATGGGATGGACGGCATGGGCGCGCCGCACCGTCTGCGCCGACGCCTCCGACAGCCCGAGGAACCGCACTTTTCCCTGTTGCACCAGGTCGGCCATGGCACCCACGGTGTCCTCGATGGGCACGGCACGATCGACGCGGTGCTGGTAGTACAGATCGATATGATCGATGCCGAGACGACCCAGCGAGGCGTGGCAGGCGGCCTGCACGTACTCCGGCCGCCCGTTCTGGCCGATGAACTTGCCGTCCGGGGCGCGGACATTGCCGAACTTCGTGGCCAGGATGACCTGATTCCCCTTGCCCTTGATCGCCTTGCCGACGAGCACCTCGTTGGTGAACGGCCCGTACACATCGGCGGTGTCGAGAAAATTGATGCCCAGCGCAAGCGCGCGATGAATCGTCGCAATCGATTCCGAGTCGTCGCGCGTGCCGTAGAAGTCCGACATCCCCATGCAGCCCAAGCCCAAAGCAGATACCACCAGTCCCTGACTGCCTAGTTTGCGCTTTTGCATGGTTGGATGAACCCCTCCCGCGTGCCTGCGGTTCCGGTTCTGTTGCATCAGTGCAACATGACGTTAGGCGCGCCTCCTGGTGACGCGATCAGGTCCTGCATGGTATCCATTCTTAAAGGGACCCTTCTCCGTCGAGGTGTCTATGTCGTCCTGTGGCCTGCGGGCCGTTTGTGTCGCCGTTCCGCTCCTTTCTTTCGTTAGTCCTGCACCAGCCCAACTGATCCCCATCAAAACGATCCCGATCGCCCAGGGTGATCAGTTCCAAATCTTCCCGTCCGACAACCTGGGGTTGGGCGGCGTTTCGATCGCGCTGCCGGATCTGGTGGGCGACCCCTTCGCCAACCCGGCGACGACGGCGCGGCTGCGCGGCTCCCGATTCTTCAGCGCCCCGACTGTGTATAGTGTATCGCGCGGCACTGGTGGCGGGCGTTCGCTGCCGTTCGCGATGCTGGCACACCGGGCGAACTGGTACGGTGGCCTTGCGCTCGTGTTGCAACAGGTCGACGCGAGTCGTCCACCGCAGCAAGGGCCTACCGGATTCGTAGCGACCCCACGCACGCCAACGCTGCGCGGCGACGCGGTCATCCCCGGTCCCGATTTGCGCGCACACGGCAACGAGTATGGGTTCGGCATGATTGGACGGAGCTGGCCGGGCAGGAACCTCTCGGTCGGTGGCAGCGCGCTGTGGACCGGACTGCATGCGCTCGACGGCGTCGATTTGCTCTACAGCGGCAGTCGACGCGTCGAACAAACCGGCCATGCCATCGATTTCCGCGTGGGTGCGCTGAAGGAATGGCCCGGCGAGCGCGGCGCGCGGTCGCTCGAGGCCGTCGTCCTCCACAATCGCTTTGCCGCTACGCACAGCGTCCTCTATGTGGATCAGGTCTGGGATCCCGGATTGCAGCAAATCGTCTTCGAGCCGCGCACCGACCACAATTTCGATCACACCAACACCTGGGGTGCACAGCTCGAGTATCGCATGCCGCTTGCGGCACCCGGGTGGCGCATCGGCTGGGTCCTCACCGTCAATCGCGCGACGCACCCCAAACTTCCCGACTATGACATCACGAACGTGGCCGTGATTCCGTGGGATCCGGGCCGCTCCTACGCCTACAATCTCGGTCTGGGACTGTCCAAGGTGCTTGGCCCGGCGACGTTCGGCGTCGATGCGCTTTACGAGCCGATCCGGAGCTACACGTGGGCGGACGCGATCGTTCCGACCGCCACGCTTGGAGGCGACACGATCCCCAGCGGCAGCAAGACGATTGAAAACCGGTTCAGGTTCTCCAATGCCGTGTTCCGCATCGGCGCCGGTCGCGACATCGATCTCGCAGGCACGCACAAGGCGCTCGGCGTGCAGTTCGGTTTGATGCTGCGCTCCATCAACTATCGGTTGCAGCAGACCGACAATGTCGAGCTCGCCCAGCGCTCGCTGCGCACGAATTGGCTCGAGTGGACGCCGACCTGGGGCATCACGCTCCGGTTCCCGGACCTCGAGCTGCGGTATCGCGGCCGCGTCACGAAGGGCGCCGGTCGTCCCGGCACCCAGTTCATCGTGGGCGTTCGCGACCTCGCGCTGGCGAGCGGGACGATCCTCGCGGCCCCGAGTGGTCCGCTGAACCTGATCGACGTGAATACTTCCACTCATCAGATCTCCCTGTCGCTGCCGCTCCATTGAGCCCCCCCCGGCGAGGAGGTGCATCATGACTTTTTACGTCAGACCGTTATGTGTCGCGGCGCTGCTGCTGGCGGCGGCGTGCGACGAAACGCCGCCGACCGAGAGTTTCCCGGAATCGCTCGATGCGCAGCTGCGGCGCAGCATCGGCCTGTGGGGTGTGACGCCGATTGGGGCGCCCCCGCAGCAGTATCCGGCGCTCGTCGCGCTCGGGCGGGCGCTGATGTTCGACAAGATCCTGAGCGGCAACCGCGACATCGCGTGCGCCACGTGTCACGAGCCGGCGCTCGCTGCGACGGACGGTCTGCCGCTCGCGATCGGCACGGGTGGCACCGGAACCGGGACTACCCGCACTCTTGGTCCGGGACGGAGCTTTGTGCCGCGGAACGCCCCGTCGCTCCTCAACACCGCGATCGGCTTGTCCTATGTCTTCTGGGACGGCCGGCTCAGCCGCTTTGGCCCGCCGCCGCCCGAGGTCACCCTGCCACCAGATCTGCCGAACGTCATCGCCGCGCAGGCCATGATGCCGGTGCTGAACCGGCGGGAAATGCGCGGCGATCCCGGCGACGTCGATGTGCTCGGCAATCCCAACGAGCTGGCGCAGATCAGCGACAGCCAGCCGGCTCAAGTCTGGCAGGCCGTGATGCAGCGCCTGCTCGCCATCCCGGAGTACGTCACCCTGTTCCACGCGGCCTATCCCGGCCTGCCGCAGTCCAGTCTCACGTTCAGCCACGCCGCAAGGGCGATCGCCGCCTTTCAGACGGCCGCGTTAATGAAAACCGATTCCCCCTTCGATCATTACCTGCGTCACGAGGACAACGCACTCAGCATCGAGGAGAAACGCGGCGCGATCCTGTTCTTCACGCGGGCGCGTTGCGCGAGTTGCCACAACGGACCCTTCCTTGGCGGGCAATCCTTCTCCAACAGTGGAGCGCCGCAGCTCGGCCCCGGCGTGGGGCGGGGTGCGCCGCTCGACCTCGGCCGCGGTGAGCTCCAGAACAATCAATTCTACGCGTTCGCGTTCCGCGTGCCGCCGCTGCGGAATGTCGAGCTGACGGCGCCGTACTTTCACGACGGCACCCTCCCGACGCTGGAGACGGTGGTCGCGCACTATAGCGACGTGCCGAAGTCATTGCGCGAGTTCAACCCCGCCACGCTCCCGGCGGCAGTGCAGAGCAGCTATCACGGCGACCCGGCGACGATCGACACCATCCTCGCGACGCTCGACTTCCAGCTGCGGACGCCGCTGCAGTTGACGGAGACGGAGCAGCGCGAGCTCGTCGCATTCCTCAAGTCGCTCACCGACCCGGCGGCCCGCGACCTCTCGGGGCTTGTGCCGGCCTCCGTGCCGAGCGGACTGCCCGTGCGCTAGCCGGAAACGACGTAGGGGCGCAGCACGCTGCGCCCCTACGTCACACTGCGAACAATCTAGAACCCTTCTGTCAAACTGAACCGCACCATCCAATCCTTCTGCGGCCGGTCGAAGGGGTGCACCACATCCATCTGGCCGATCGCATAGCCGAACAGGTTCATACGCAACGACACGCCCGTGCTGCGGACGATTTTCCGTGGGCCATTCCCGAAGAGCTGCGCGCCCTCCGACGTGGTCCACGCAAGACCAGCATCGTAAAAGATCCCGGCCTCGATCGGCAGGAAGCCATAGTACCCGCCACCAAGGCCGAGCAGACCAAACGGCGGGAAGCGCAGCTCGGCGTTCGCGACGAGGATCTTGCTGCCGAACAACTGGTCGAATATGCGGCACGTTGGGCCAGTGCCACATTCGCTCGCGTCGAGGCTTCCAAAGTCATACCCACGCACGAGGCTCGAATAGCCAATGAACAGCGGGTACAAACGCTCGCCGTCCTGGCCGTAACGGCCGACGTGCATGATCCGTCCCGCCAGCGTGAAGGGCCGGAAGGGCATCACATACTTCCGATAGTCTGCCAGAGCCGTTAGGAATTTGAGGCTGCCGAACGTTGGATCGATCTCGAACCGCCAGCGGCTGCCGAGGATCGGGCTCGTCGCACCGAAAAACGCATTGTCGTGCACCAGCGCGGCGCTCGTGACGCCCAGCGTCAATCCAGGCGCCGGCGTAGGCAGGTCGGTTCTGCTGTGGAACTCCTGCCCTGTGAATTGATTGAATCCCAGGGAATCGAGCTCCTCGGCAAACGTGATTTGCTGCACGCCGGCGGAGAACTCCACGCGCCGTGCGCGATTGAATGGATACGCGACCACGCCGCTGAGCTCGCGGTAGGTCGTCTTGAAGCGGTCCACCACCTGCCACTCGGTGCCATTACCGTCTATGGGGCAGCAGAAGAGTGCCCCGGTGATGTACGGGATCTGCTGCGCCGCGACGCTCCAGTTCAGCCGAGACTTGCGGTTCTGGTACGCCGCGAGCGCCGCAAAGTCAGCGAGCCTGCCATTCACCTGGGCCATCGTCACGAGATTGTGGTCGCCGAGCATGTCGCTCCAGTACAGCGTGATCCCACCGCCGACGTAGGTCCCGAAACGATCGGCCGCGATCGCAAGGCTCGGTTGCGCGATGAAATCGAGCCCGAGCTTGGGGTGGTAGGCCTTCACGGCGCTGCTGAGCGCCACCGAGCCCGCGTCGGGGAGTCCCGGCGTGGGGTCCTTGATCGCCATGGCGATGCCCGCGCCGACGCCCGAGCGGTCGGTCGGTGGCAGTACCGATGCGGATATGGGCAGAGCTGTCACCGGGCCGCCCGCCAGCGTCGCGAGATCGTCGAGCGCCTGGATGGCGTAGCCGCCGCCGGTGTACACGCTGAACACCGCGCGAGGCGCTCGCTGCGCGACGCTGAGCGCCGGGCTCAATGACGTGATCCCGCTGACGCCGGTAAACACGTTCGTCACCTGCGTGATGGCCCCGTCGCCCACGGACATCCGGAACACGTTCGTGATCCCGCCGGGATCGGCGAGGAAGTAGAGGCTCTTGCCGTCCGAGCTCCACTGCGGATTGATGTGCTTGGCATTGGGCAGATGTGGCAGCCGCGTGATCTGTCCGCCGGGGCGCGCGCTGATGACGGCGAGCTGATAGTCGCCGTACGTCAGTGAATCGAGCGACGTGCCGAAGCGGTCGGTCACGAACGCGATCTGCGAGCCGTCGGGTGACCACGCCGGCTGCAGATCGGCGTACGAATCATCGGTCAGGCGCTGCAGCTGCCCACCGGCGAGATCATACAAAAAGAGATCGGTGAGCCCTCCGAGCTGAGCGCTGAACGCGATCCTGGTGCCGTCGGGCGACCACGTCGGATTGAAGATCTCGCCCAGCGTCGGGAACTTGATCTCCTGCACCAGGTCGCCGTTATCGCCTTTGACGATGCGCAGCGCCGGCTTGCCGGTCACCACGGCGCCGAAGACGAAGCGGCTGCCGTCGGCGTTCCAGGCACCGGTGGAGCTGATGAACTGCATGCTCTCGAGGTGTGGATCCCGCGTCGCGGACACGAGCTTGCGGATCGTGTGTCCGTTCTCCGCGTTGGCGAGGTACATGTCGATGGAGAACAGTCCCGCGTCCGAGAAGTAGACCAGGCGACGGCCGTCGGGGCTCAACGCCGGCGCGATGTTGTAGTGCTGCTCCTTGCCGGGACTCACCAGGAGCCGCGCGCCCGTCGTCGTCACCGGCATGAGGCGCTGTTGCTGGACGTGCGCTTTATCGGCGGGGAGCGTGACACCGGTCGCCACCGCCACCGGCTGTGCCGCCTCGGTCAACGCGCGATGCCAGTCCGCGATGAGACTATCGACGGGCCGGTGCGTCATCGTCTCGAGCGACGCCTGGACGTTGCCCGTCCGGCCGGCCGCGCGCAGCAGCGCGCCGACGATGTCGTCACCATACGTGCCGCCCAGATAGGCCCAGAACGACTGGCCCCACCGGTACGGGAAATACTTGTAACTCTCGAGGTCCCGGAACCTGGGGAGCTCGCCGCGGCGCACCGCGTCGCGCATCCACATCGTCGTATTGGGATCGACGGGGCCGAGCGACATGTATTCGGCCATGCCTTCGATGAACCAGAGCGGTACGCGATTCAGCCCGCCGGCCACCGAACCCCGGCCGACGCCCGTGATGTCGTATTGGAACGCGTGCGTCAGCTCGTGGCCGATCACGTGATCCGTCTCGGCCAGCGACGCCCCCATCGGCAGGATGATGCGGCGCTTCAGGCTCTCGGTGACGCCGCCCGTGCCCTCGCCCGGCTGCTCGCCGAGCACGTTCGTCTGCTCGAAATCCGGGTGATCGGAGTAGAGGATCAGCGGTTGGCGGCCGCTGAGCTGGTGCCGCAGCACCGTCGAGATCCTGGCATACCAGCGCTCGGCCATGCGCGCCGCTTCGGCCGCCGCCGGCGCTTCCTTATCATAGAAATAGACGTCGAAATGCTGGGTCTTCAGGATTTTGAAGTGGAAGTTCTCATATTGAACAGGGTTCCGGCCGAAGTACTGCCCCTGTGCTCGGGGGGCGAGGAAACTCAGCGAGCCGAGTAACAGCGTGACGCGAATGATGGTCTTCATGTCCTAGGATTACCCCCGGTTTGCGACAAGTTGCCTGGACCCAAGCATGATGCTTGAACGTACAAGTTCTCGGCATTGTTCAGACTACACAAACCCCGGCAAGGATACACGATGACCGCCGTTTCCCTGTTGCTTGTGTGCGCCGTCACAGTTCAACAGCCGTCCCGTTCCACGCCAATCGATTGGAGACAAGTCGACCGGGTCCTGGGCAGATCGGGCAATCTGCAAGGCGAAAGTTACCGGATTGGATTTCCCCGCAGTGACCTTCATGTCACCGTGGGCAAGGTGGTCGTTAAGCCGGCGCTCGCGCTGGGTTCCTGGGTGGCGTTCAAACAGACGGGAGACAGCGCGGCGATGTTAATGGGCGACCTCGTCCTGCTGCCGTCCGAGGTGGGCCCCGTCGTCGATGCACTCCAACTCGGCGGCATCGAGCAAACGGCCCTGCATAACCATCTGGTCGGCGAATCGCCGCACGTCGTCTATCTCCACATCGAAGGCCGGGGAGGGCCCGTCGCCCTCGCGACCGTGGTGCACGATGCGCTCGCGCGTACGCAGACGCCTCCCCCCGCTCCCGCGCCGGCGTCGGCCGCGCTGCCATTGCTCGGCCTGGATACCACCCAGATTGCGCAGACCATCGGGACACACGGGAGAGTCAACGGCGGGGTCTATCAGTTGAGTGTCCCACGCGCCACCAGCGTGACGCTGGACGGCATGGAAGTGCCACCGGCGATGGGTGTGGCGACTGCCATCAATTTCCAGGCGACCGGCGCCGGCACGGCCGCGGTCACGGGCGATTTCGTCATGATTGCGAGCGAAGTGAATCCGGTGCTGCGCGCGCTGCGTGCGAACGGCATCGTGATCACCGCTTTGCACAGCCACATGTTGAGCGAGACACCGCGGCTGCTCTTCATGCATTTCTGGGGCGAAGGGGACGCGCTCAAACTCGCGCGCGGGCTCCGCGCCGCACTGGATGAGATGAATATCAAGAGGGACTAGGCTTGGATTGGCCGAACCCCCGATACAGCAGCAGGTCATACACGATCTTCAGTGTCCCGGCAATGAAGAAGGGCGCGTTGATCAAGCTCGGCCGTGCAAACAGCAGTCCGGCAAACAGGGGTGCGAGCCCGGCTCCGACGGTTCGCGCCACCCCGGTTATCCCACCAGCTGCCGACCGCTCCTCCGGAGTCACGACCGCCATGAGATATGCCTGACGGGTGGGCACGTCCATCTGACTGATGCTGAAACGCGCGAACAGCACGGCCACGGCAAGCGGCAGGCTCGGCATGAGCGGCACGAGAATGAGCAGCACGTTCGACGGCAGGTGTGTGAATACCATCGTGCGGATGAGGCCAAAACGCGCAGCCAGTCGGGACGCCACCAGGGCGGAGATGCCCGCGAGCACGTTCGCCCCGAAAAAAATCGCGCCCAGCGTTGCCGGCTCCACGGCGAATCGGAGATAGAACCAGTAGGCGGCAAAGCTTTGCACGACGAACCCGCCGGCGAACGAATCGAGCGCGAACAGGGTCGCGAGCCGCAGCACCACATTGCGGGAGCGGCTCAGGCCGAACAACGCCCTGGTTCGGGGCGCCGGTACCTCCGCGGCCGTGGACAGACGCGTAAAGCTGATGGCGAGGACGATGCCGAGTGCAGCGTACAGGACGACAATGCCGCGGTAGTGGAGCGGTCGGGATAACACACCGGCGGCAAGCGAGCCAAGCGCGGTCGCGAACGCGCCGGTCAGTGTGTACCACGCGAACACGCCGGCCCGGCGGTCGCTTGGCACGACATGCGCGAGCGCGGCCTGCTCGATGGGAAGGAATGGTCCGACCTCATTGCCGCTGGGACTGATGACGCCGATCGTGGCCGCGACCAGGAGCGCGAGGAAGTTGCGCGTCAGCGCGAACGCAATTCCGGCGGCTGCCATCAGCGCGGCTCCGAGAATGAGCATGCGCCGCCGCCCGAACCGATCCGCGCGGGTGCTGAGCCAGAATGAGACAGCGGTGTCCCCGACCAGCGTAAGCGTCAGCAGGAGACCGATCTGCTGCGTCCCGATCCCCAAGCCGGTCAGGTACAGGACCAAGACGACAGACAACGCCCCGTACCCGAACAAGCGGATGAAGCGGGTGAGCAGTAACAGCCGTCCATCCGGCGGGAGCGCCCGGAGCGTGTCACCGCTCATGGAGCGAGACGGTGGACGACTTTCACGACGAAAGCGCCGTTCAGTTGCCTCGTGAGGGAGGACATAGCGGGGAATCGATACCGCGAAGCCGGATTGGTGCTGTAACCCGAGTTCCAGACTACGAACACATCGTCACCGATCACCGGAATCCAGTGGAAGCGGATGTTGAAATCGACGCGCTGGTCTTCGTTGGTGTACTGGACGAACCCAAGCAGGCTCGAGCGGGGATTGAAATCGTATTCCAGATGACTCGAGGCTTGGAGCGCGGTGAAGCCTCCCGCGGGGAGGCGCGCCGCGGTGCGCGTCAGGTTGACGCCGACGATGGCATGGCCACCGCCCCGCCACGTGCCCTCGAGCTCCAGGTCGGCGCTGCGGCCCCCGTAGAACGGTCCCCAGTTCACGAAAGCCGAGATACTCAACGGGTGCGCTGCCGAGGTCTCATACTGCAGCTCGTAGCGCGACCACCAGTATCGGCCGGGCGGCACACTCACCCCACGGAACATTTCGAACGTATCGGGCGGTGCATCGAACTGCCGCTGAACGTTGACCTCGAAGTGGTCGCCATTGTCGCGGTCGCCGCCGAACACGCGCCACTCGAACCACGCCGTCTGCCAGTCGCCGGTACGCCCCAGGGATCCGGATGCGTTGGCGATGATGTCCCAGCTCGGAATGGGCACGGTGAAATCCAGCTGGCGAATGCCGAGCGCGTGCGGCCGCGGCATGAAATCGACGTGACCCGTCGTCTCCCAGATCCCCGTGCGCCGTACGAAGCCCAGTGCGGGATCGAATCCGGCGTCGATGCGGTAGAGCGAGATGAAGTTGTCGAAGAGATCGTTGGGATTGTCGGCCGATAGTCGCCAGGCGAGCGGGACACCGCTTGCGCCGGGCGTCCGGCTGCCGGCGATCCAGAATTTGGGCTCGAGGTTCTGCCCGTGCACGATGAGCGGGAAATCCATGTCGAACCCCGCCGTTGCCGCGGGACCGGATGCCGCAGCCGTTCGCAGGGTGCCGATGATCCCGACGTACGATCTCGCAAGCAGATCATGCTGCATGCGCACCACGGCATTATTGGCACGCTCACCCCCGGTTTGCGCGTCGAGAACGCCGATGCGCCACGGTCCGGCACGTCCGTAGAGCCGGCCACCCGCCACGATGGGGACGGCGCTGCCGGTCGAGTCCAATCCGATGCGCCGCGAATAGAACACCTGAGCCCGTTCCGGCGTGCCGAACTCAAACTGCCCACTCGACTCGAGGAAAAACTGCCGCTTCTCCGGGAAGAAGAACGGGAAGCGCGTGAGGTTGATGACCTGTTGGTCGGCCTCCACCTGCGCGAAGTCGGTGCCGGCCGTGACGTCCGCCGTGAGCGTCGGCGAGACCGCGAGCTTCGCATCGAGCCCCGCTTTGGCACCGACGAAGCCATCCGCCGCGCGCGCGCCGACGCTGTCGTGTGCCGGTTCGATTGCGCGGCTCAGCACATAGGGATACAGCTCCACGTCACGGGCCCGACCCACGTCACCGATGTCGCTCAGCTCGCCGGCCCTCAGGAGCTGATACAACCCTTCCGTGCGACCCCAGGAGCGCCAGAGATCCTGTTCGTTCTTGCGCCGAATGAAACGGCGCACGTTGAAGCCGAACCGCACATCCGTCCCGTTGCGAAAGCGCAGCGTGCGAAACGGAATCCGGAACTCGGCCGTCCACCCCGTGGCGTCGCGCGACACCGCGACGTCCCAGATGCCATTCCAGTTCTCGTTGAGGTTGTCGAGATCGGCGAGTTGTGCGTCCCAGCGGGCGCCGTTCGGGTTCGTGCCAAACACGAATGCGCTGCGGCGGTCGTGGAAGCTGTCGATGATGAGCTGGACATTGTCGTCGCTCGACAGGCTGGCGTCGCGCCGCAGTTGGGTGGCGCGGATGCGACGCGGTGCCCCGTCGTACGCCCGTACGCCGACGTAGAGCGCGCCGGCATCGCGCAGCACGCGGACGACGGTGCGCTCGGTCGCAGGCTCTCCCATGAAGGGCTCACGCTGGCGGAAGTCCGTCAGGGAGTCGGCGCGCATCCAATCGGGCTCATCCAGCCGGCCGTCGAGCCGGATCCGGCCCGTCGCCGTCCGGACACGGAGGCTCTGGGCGCCAGCAGCGCGAGGCAGCACGAGCGCCAGCACCAGTGCAAAGCTCGCCGTTCGGGGCGTCATGGGCGGAGGCAAGTTAATGCGAGCCGGACTTGCTGGCGCGCGGGACCTGATTCGCGGCCCGCTGGTACGCCGACCGCAAGGCGCGCCGCAGCGACTGGTGGCTGAAGTACTTCTAAGACGCCTCGTTACTGACGGCAGGGTGCATTCGGATCAGTCGGCTTCGGCACGTCACGCTTGGGACGGTCCGGCGCGTTCGCGATCGCCAAGGCGCCGTCGTGCACCATCTGCGCGACGCGCGCCAGATCCGGATAGCTGATGTACTGGGCCTCGTCCGTCACCTGGTGGTAATCGAGATGCTCGCCGCGCGAAAACGAAACTGAGGGAATTCCGTAGCGTGCGTAGCTGTAGTGATCGGCGCGACAGTAGTACTGCAGTGGATGGCCGGGCTGATCGTAAGTGTAATCGAACACGAAGGGGAGCGGCTGCTTCGCGTTCGCCGCCTCCAGCATGTCGCCGAACTCGCGTGAAATCCGCTTGGCACCGATCACTTCGAGATAGGTCGGACTGCCTGCGCCTGTGCCGCCGCGCGGAAAGTCGGAGGCCGTGCCGCGGCCGATCATGTCCTGATCGATCTCGCCGACGATCGAATCGATTGGCACCGTCGCGTGATCCGAATACCAGCGCGAGCCGAGCAGACCTGCCTCTTCGCCGGTATGACTGACGAACAGAATCGAGCGCCGGGGCCGCGGGCCGCCGCGCGCGAACGCTTCGGCGATTTCGAGGATGGCGACTGTGCCCGAGCCGTCGTCGTCCGCGCCGTTGCGGATCGAATCGGCGCGCGGAGGGCGGACGGCGCGCAGGCTGTCGAGAATGGTCCGGATCTTCGCCCGTTCCTCGTCGGTCGCCGGCCGCATCGGGGAATCCGCCCCCATCGGCCGCACCACACGATTGAACGCGCGCAGCGAATCGTGATCTACCGGGCTGCGGTCGAACCCGACGTGGTCGTGATGGGCCGACAGCGACACGTACTCGTTGCGCAGGGCAGGGTCGGAGCCGCGCAGAACGCCCACGACGTTCCGCGCCGGCCATTGTACGGGTTTGCGGGTGAAGTCGAACTGCCCGCTGATGGTGTTGGCCGCCGTCGATCCGGGCGTCGTGGTGGCGGGATCGCTGCCCAGCACCGCGGTGGCGGCGTGCCGGCTCAGCCACAGCAACGCGATCGCGCGCGGGTTACGGGAAGTATCCGAAACCGGCCGGCCTTCGCGGATCCGGGCGATCGATTCGCTGCCGAGCTGGTCGAGAGCCACGACTCCGACCGTTGCCGCCTCGCGGTAGCGGCCGAGCAGGGATCCGATCGCCCGCCGGTCGAATCCGGGCGGAACGTCGAGCACGACGAATTTCCCCGCGATCCCCGTCGCCGCCATCAGGTGCGCGGTATCGGCGATCGACCCCGCGAAAACCACGGGCGTCTGAACGAGCACTTTCGGGGCGACCGCAAGGCTCACCGGCAGGAAGTCGGGACCGAGCTGCAACGCCGTGCCGTCGCTCGTCACGAGGCGGGAGTGCGGATCCATCGCGACCACCCAGAACGGGACGGTTTGGAAGTACGTGCCGCTGTCCCCGGCGGGCTCGAGGCCGAGCCGCCGAAACTCCGCCGCGACATAGGCCGACGCTGTGAACGCGCCTGCGCTGCCTGTCTCTCGGCCCATCAGCGAATCGTCCGCAATGAGATAGAGACGTTGCCGCAGATCGGCGGCGGTGATCGCAGCGTGCGTCTGGGCTGCTAATGAATGACATGTTATGCTGACCAACATGACGGCCATCGACAGAAACCGCTTCATCGTCCACTCCCAGGTTAGAAAGCCCCGCCTCCGCCGCCACCCCCACCGCCTCCAGAGCTTCCACCTCCGCCGAACCCCGACCCGCTCGAGCTGCGCGGCGACGACGACATCGTCGTACTCGCCACCGTGCCGAGATGCGACATGCTGCTCGAGAAGTGAGTTACGTTGAAGTTGATGATGCTCGGTCCGACGTACCATTGCGGCGGCTGGGTGTAGATCCCTTCGAACGCCCGTGCGAACTGCCGCTCCACACCGAAGGCCATGGCGAAGGGCAAATACTTGTCGAACAGTTCCGGATGGCCGATGATGACGCGTTTGAACTGCTCGGATTCGACACGCCGCAGGAATTCCTCAAATCCCAGGATGTGCTCCAGCGCACGAGCTCCCGCTTCGGTCCGAGCCGGCATGACCTGGGCGAAGGCAATGAGGATGAGCGCGGACACGACCGCAGCGATGACGAACGGGACCGGGGTGAGCGGTGTGAGCTTCGAGAGATACGTGCCGCCGACGCCCACCAACACGCCGATGCCAACCGCCGCTCCTATCCAGTGTTGCTTCACCTTGTCAGGTCGGTTGCGGTAAAAGCCGTTGCCGGTCAATGCGTCGAAGATGGCGTCGCGAATTCCCGGGAGATGCTTGTAGAAGTCGTCCTTGAGCTCTGCGAGAGGGACGACCTCGTTGTGGCCAAGGAAGATTCCCGTGTACACTTTGCTCTCGTGCAGCGCCATGCCGTCACCATAGTCGGCCGCGACCGGCTTCAGCCGGTGCAAGGAGTACTCCGTCCCACCGCCGAACAGGCCGAACAACTTCGGATTCTGGTGCTCTTCGATGCGTAGCTGACCGCGCACAGCCAGGTCGATCATCGTGGCGGTGACGTCGCGCATGTCCGCCGAGTTGTCGAGCAACGTGCCCGCCTCGGCCGGCGTGATGCCGGCTGGCGGTTCGTACTGGACCGCGATGGGCCGGCGGCGAGGATCGCGACCCCGTCGCCACCAGCTCCAGAACGCGAGCAGGAAAACCGGGATGGGCAGGAGCAGCGGCCAGTTGCTGCTTACGGTGGCAGCCGCGCGGGCGGCAGCCGACGGTTGAGCGACGACACCCTTATCCCAGCCCACCACTACCGTCAGGCCTTCGTGATAGCCGAGCGCGTGTGGCATCGCCACCCGGACCATGTTGCCATCGATCGCAACGGTCGCATCGCGTGCGCCGGACCCGTACACCCCGTTGAACGCGATCGCCCGGATGCCGGGAGTACCCACCGGCAGCTCGATCTCGGCTGTCGCCACCTGGATCGGCACTTCCCACGCATCGCCGGTCACGTTCCAGTACAGCTCGTCGTGCTCGTCGAAGAAGCGCAGGCCGTTGGTCGCATGATAGCGGAGGACGATCGTGCGGTCCGCGTTGGCAGCGCCCGGGATCCAGATCTTGTACTTGATGTCGTGCCGCTGCCGGCTGGTCTCCGTGCGCAAATTCTGTCCCGTTGACTGGTCTTGCGCGCCGAGCAACGCGACGCCGAGCGTCCAGTTCAATCCTTGCGAGGTGCGGTAGGCGACGGGAATCGTGCGGTACAAGCCGTTCCACGAACCGACGAAGCGCGCCGTGATCGTTTCGGTGACGTCGATGCTCGCATCTTTGTTCACGCGAACGGCCGCATCGCAGCGCTGGATGGAGTACGATTTCTCCTGCGCGGCAAGTGACCGCTGCGGTGGCGTGAGTGCGAGGAGGAGCAGGAGGCTCGTGATGTTAGAACGCGCCACGCCACCGCCGCCCCCTCCACCGCCCCCGCCCGAGAATCCACCGCCGCCCGACTTGCCACCGCCGCCGAATCCCGAGCCGAACGACCAGCTCGGTGAGGACGACGACCCGCCGCCACTCGCCCCGGACGAGTACCAGGTCGTCCCGACGCTGCGCGGGGTGGATGTCATCGTCGTCCGGAGGAACGTTTCGAGATGTGTGACCCGGCGCGAGAGATTCCTGACGTTGAAGTCCGTGACGCTCGGTCCGACGTACCAGCCGGGAGGCTCTTTGTAGATGCCTTCGAAGGCGCGCGCGAACTGTTGATCGACACCGAAAGCCATCGCATACGGCAGGCACTTATCGAACACCTCGGGGTGGCCGACGATGGCCTGCGTGTGCTCCGAGTCGACGCGGCGCAGGAACTCCTCGAATCCGAGCACCTGCTCGAGCGCCCGCGTGCCGGGCTCGGTCCGTGACGGCATGAGCTGCGCAAAGATGTACAGGATCAGTGCCGACACGAGCGCGGCGAGGATGAACGGCACCGGCGTCAGCAGGAAGAAAGGGGAGAGCAGAGAGCCGGCGATGGCGATCACCAGCGGCAGCGCGCAGCCCAACCGCATCGCCTCCTGCCTCGCCTGCTCGGGGCGCTTCCTGTAGAAGCCACTGTCGATCAGCTGATCCCAGATCGCATTCCGAATGGGATTGAGGTGCCGGTAGAAGCGCTGATTCAACTCCTCTACGGGCACGCGCTGGCGGCTGGTCCCGCCCCCAGTCGACGGAGGGCTGATCTCTTTGCCATCGACGCTGACGCTGAGCGACATGGTGGAGTTGGCGCTGAAGCTCTCGAAGACGTCGTCTTTGCCAAAGACGCCGTTGAATACGGCCAGCTCATGCGGCTTGAGCCCTTCGCTCGCCTTGAGCCGGTGCAGCGTGTAATCCGTCCCGCCGCCGAACAGGCCCAACAGCTTCGGATTCTCCTGTTCCTCGATGCGTATGTAGCCGCGCACGGCAAGGTCCATCAGCGTGGCGGTGATGTCCCGCATGTCCACCGAGTGGTCGATCAGCGTGCCGGCCTCGGCCGGCGTGATCCCCGCGGGCGGCTCGTACAGCACGGTCACCGGGCGGCGCCGCGGATCGCGACCGCGCCGCGACCAACGCATGAACGCAATGAGAAAGACCGGGATCGGGATCAAGAATGGCCAGTTGCTGCCCGCAAGCTCCATCGCGCGATCCATCGCGGTCGGCCGCGTCACTAACCCCTTGTCCCATCCGACCACCGCCGTCAGGCCCTCGTGGAAATCGAGCCGATGCGGCATCGCCAGGCGGATGACGGTGTCGCTGATGGTGACCTTCGCGTCGCGAGTCGTCGATCCGTAGACGCCGTTGTAGGCGATCGCGCGCACGCCCGGCGTGCCGGCAGCTACCTCGATCTCCGGGCGCCCGCCGGGAGCTCCCCTCGGCAACTCGATCTCCGCCGAGGCTCTGCGGATCGGCACGTCCCACTGGTCGCCGGTGACATTCCAGTAGAGCTCGTCGTGCTCGTCGAAGAAGCGCAGCGCGTTCGTCGCGTGATAGCGCAGCACGATGGTACGCTCTGCGTTGGTGGCGCCGGGGATCCAGATCTTGTACTTGACGGAGGCGCCTTCGTGGCTGGTCTCGGTGCGCAGATCGTGTCCCGCATTGTCGCGCGCACTCTGCAGCATGAGGCGGATCGTCCAGTTCAATCCCTGGGCGCCGTGGTACACGACCGGGATCGTGCGATACAACCCGTTGTAGGAGCCGACGAAACGTGCGGCAATCGTTTCGGTGACATCGATGCTGGCATCGCGATTGACGCGAATCCGCGCGTCAAACCGCTCGATCGAGTAGGAGCGTTGCGCACTGAGTCCCGTTCCCGACAGCGCCAGGAACAGGAGGACGAGGGGCACCTTCGGCACGGCGCGCTCGGACGCGTCGTCCAGGCCAAAAAACTCGCGCGGCTGCAGCCGCATCATGCCGGCGATGATGCCGGCGGGGAATTGCGCGATGGCGATATTGAAATCGCGGACGACCGCGTTGTAATAGCGGCGGGCGTTCTGGAGGTGCTCTTCGACGTCGATCAGCGTCGACTGGAGCGAGGCGAAGCTCGCGGCGGCTTTCAGCTCGGGATAGGCCTCGGCCACCCCGAGGACGCGTTGCAGCGCATTCCCGAGCGGGTCTTCCTCTCGGGCGCGTGTCGCCGGTCCCGCCTGAGATGCCTGGAGCGCCCGCCCGCGGGCCGCGACGACTGCTTCGAGTGTGCCTTTCTCGTAGCCGGCGTGGCCTTGCACAACGGCGACGACGTTGGGAATCAGGTCGTGGCGCCGCTTGAGCTGCACGTCGATATCGGACCACGCATTGTCGCCCAGCTGGCGCAGCCGGATGAGGCGATTGAAGGTGAAAATCGCCCACGCGACCACGAGCAGCCCGACGATACCGGCGACACCCATGGCGCCTACGCTAGCTCGGCGAAGGACCGAATGCGAGGATGGTTTGCGGAGGCATCGTCCGGCGAGACGGCGCCGCGCACACACAACACGGTCCGCATGCCGGCTGCTCTGGCTGCGTCGAGCTCTGCGGTTACGTCCGAGATGAACAACACGTCACGCGGCTCCTGTCCCAGCGTCGCCGCAATCTGACGATAACTCCTGGCTTCGCGTTTCGGCCCGGTCGTCGTGTCGAAATAGCCCGAGAGAAACGACGCGAGATCCCCGTCCGTGGTGTTGGCGAAGAGATTGCGCTGCGCCTGCACGCTGCCCGACGAGAAGATCGCGATCGTCTTCCCCGCCTCGTGCCAGCGCTCGAGGGCCGGCCGCACGTCGGGGTAGACTTCGCCCTTGCCCTTCAAGTCACCGGCGCGGTAGCCCGCTTCCCAGATCCGGCCCTGCAGCGCTTTCAGTGCCGTCGACTTGCGGTCGCGGTCCATCAGCCAGTAAACGTAGGCCTCGGCCGAGGCCCGCTCGTTCGCGGCGTTCCAGGACGGCAGATCGGCGTGCGGCGGCTCGGATTGGTGTTCGGCACGCAGCGCGGCGACGTCACGCTGCTCCAGCAGGTCGTGGACGCGGACGCGCGCGTAGGGGAACAGGACCTGGTGGACGAACGCGATGGGTGTAGTCGTGCCCTCGATGTCCAACAGGACCGCGCGGATGCCGCTCAGCCCAATGGGATGTAACTCGGCCCCATGCAGAGCGGTTGGTATCCCTTGTCGGTCCCGCTGTTCGTGTAATGGGGCGTCCATCCCGACTTGTCCTGGAACAGCCGGATCGCGCGGATGTCGCGGTCCCCGCACAGGTCGAACCAGTGCCAGGTGCCGCGCGGGACACGAATCAGATCACCCGCCTCCACCTCGATGGCGATGACGGGTCCACCCCCTTCGCGGGGGTGAATGTGAAACAGGCCGCGGCCACGGATGATGAATCGGACCTCGTCCTCGTCGTGCCAATGCTCCGTGCTGAACTTGGCGAGCATCGCGTCGAGATTGGGCGTCGCGGACGTGACGTCGATGATGTCCGCCGTGACGTATCCGCCGCGGGCCTTCAGCTGCTCAATTTCAGGCGCATACGCCGCCAGTACGGCCTCCGCCGGCGCGTTCGCCGCGGCGCGCTGCGCCAGCGGCCAGCGCTCATAGTCGATGCCCAACGTCGCGAGGTATTCGGTCACCTCGCGCTGATCGGTCAGTGTCCGCTGCTCGGCGGGAATCTTCACGGTTGCCATGTCGCACCTCGGTTTCGTCCCAACACTTCGAACAAAAACTCGAATACCTCGACTTGTCGCCTGGCTGCGGCGAGATCGCGGCCCCAGGTGTAGAGGCCGTGCCGCCGGATCAGGAAGCCGTGCACCTCGGGATGCTCACGCAGTTTCGCCTCGATCCGTGGAACGGCGGCGGGCCAATCCTGCGTGTTCTCGAGAATCGGCAGCCACTCGCGATGCTCATGGGTACGGACGCCGTCCAGGCCCTTCAGCATCTCATAGCCGTCGATGGCGAGACCGCCGCCCCCTGGCGCATCGCCGGCCGCGTCTGAGAGAATCGTGCTCCAAATCGAGTGCGTATGCAATACCGCGCCCGCTCCCCGCGATCGCACGATTGCCAGGTGCAACGTCGCTTCGGCCGATGGCGTGCCGGCGCCTCCCACTACGCGGCCGTGCTCGTCGATCTCGACGATGTGGCCCGGCTCCAGGACGCCCTTATCGACACCGCTTGTCGTGATCGCCAGCGTGAGGGGCGTCCGGCCGACGACCGCGCTGAAGTTGCCGCTCGTGCCGAGCGCCCAGCCGCGGGCGTAGCAGAGGCGGCCGACCTCGGCGAGCTGGCCGGCGAGCGCCGCGAAGCTCATGTGCCTCCGCCGCCGAGCTCGAGCGAGCACGCCCCGAGACCGGCCGGCCAACGCGGCGTGAGCGAGAATCCCTGGACGGTTTCCTCAAAGCCGCGCTCGCTGCGCGCCACGGTGGTGATTTCGGAGCGCCAGACTTCGGTGTCAGGCTGCAGGCGCAGCGCAACTTCCCGAGCCAGCGACAGCTCGGGTGCGAACACCGCGTTCGCGGGTGCGGCCGCCGCGTTCCAGGTGTAGGCGACGTCGAGGCAACCCGCCCGGTCGAATATCAATCGCTTCTCGAGATCGTCCGCGCGCAGTACCACGGTCGCAGAGTCGCCGTTCAACGACACGCGGGCACTCATCGGCACCGCTGCCCACGACCGGATCGCCTGGTACTTCGCGCCCGTGTAGGCGGCGGCGGATACATCGTCGCCCAACAGTCGCTCGACGAGGATGGCGCGCGGCTCGGCGTCTGCCGGCGGCAGCGCGGTGAGCCGAGACACTTTCTCGATGTCGTGGATGCTCGCGGTGCCCCCCCCCACCCCCCCCCCGCTGCTTTTGTTGTCGCCGCCGTGCGGCTGTGTGGGAATCTCGTGATACGATTCGCGCCGCCGGGTCAGGACGTCGGCGAGATTTGTGAGATCCGCGAACCGCGTCAGCATCTCGATCGCACCGCCGCGCTGCGGGCTGATTACCGCGGAGAACTGCGCGGAGTGGATCCATAGCTCCGGATAGCCGTCGTAATCGAGATCCAGCTCGTCGTACGCCAGCGATTCTCCCTGGCGCAGCACGCGCTCCGCGATGGCGAGCTGGCGCCAGATCGCGTTGCGAAGATGCGGGAGATAGAGGCCGCCGAACACGCCGTGCCAGTAGGCGTCGTTGCACTGGGCACGCCCGATCGCCCGCCGGGCCTCCGGCGGATCGCCACGGCTGCGTGACAACGCGGACAGCGCTACCATCGTCTTGTGCATGCGGTTCGACTCGGGGTACTTGACCAGGAAATGGTGCCAGTGTCCCCCGCGCACGAACGCTGCCGAAGCCTCCAGATCCTTGGGGCCAAGCTCCTCTTCCAGCCTGGTGAGCTCCCGCTGGGCCACCGGTGGCAGCGCCCATTTCTCCATTTCCCGGTAGGACGCCGTGCCGAGATAGGCGAGTCCTCCTGACGGGACCTCCCGGAACGCTTCCTGGCCGGTCGCCAGCGTGATCTCGCCCGCTGCGGTCAGCTGCTCCATGGTGCGCAGAAACGTGTCGAGCCACCCGGAGCCGTACACCCAGTCTTTCGTCCCCGGCCAGCCGCCGAACTTCTCGCCATCGTCGGCCAACACCGCGAGGCCGTGGCCCTGCGAGCGCAGCTCGCGCAGGTACGCCGCCGTCTCCTCCGGTGGCCGGAACGGGATCAGGTAGCGCAGCCGCTCGTCGATCGCCAGCAGCCCCACGCGGCGGCCGTCGGATTCCGTATGGTGGGGTCGGTGCAGCTCCTGGCGCCGGAATCCGCTCACCAGGAAATGTCGGTCATCGACAAGGGCGTACTCGA
Organism: Gemmatimonadales bacterium; assembly: GCA_035637355.1. Classification (GTDB taxonomy): domain Bacteria; phylum Gemmatimonadota; class Gemmatimonadetes; order Gemmatimonadales; family GWC2-71-9; genus 20CM-2-65-7. The sequence continues at coordinate 17,096 of DASPXJ010000153.1, read as the reverse complement.
CGCCGGCCTCCGCGAGGTCCGCCGCGAGCTCCGGCTGCCACACGCGCTCCGTCAGCCAGAGACCGGTCGCCGGCACGCCGAAGCGTCGCTTCAGGTATTCGCGCATCCGGCTGATCTGCTCGAGGCGGTCGGGGCGGGGCAGGGACGCGAGGATCGGCTCGTCGAACCCCGCGAGCAACAGCTCGACGCGTTGGTCGGCCGCGAGGCGGCCGATCATGTCGAGCCAGGCGGTGTCGTGCTGTTCCAGCCACTCGAGCAGCGGGCCCGAGACGTGGAGTGTGAGCGGCAAGAGGCCGGCGGCGGTCGCGCGCTCGATGATCGGGCGGTAGACGTCGCGCACGTGATCGGCCATGACGTGGTCGAAATTCCCCACCGGCTGATGCAGGTGCAGGCCAAAAACGAATCGCAGGGGTGCGGTCATGACGGCGTCGGCTGGAAGGTGCTGCGAAACACGTCAGTCGCGCTCCCGGCGGCGGGATCGTTGCTGCGCGCGTCGCCAAGCTGAGCGATGAACCCTGCCTCGAGTCGGGCGCTCTCGGCGCCGGCGAGCGAGATCGCGTGCGCGGCGTAGCGGAGCACCTGACGGCCCTCGAGGCCGGCGATGTCGTCAAAGAACCAACCGCACGACGACATGGCGCGCAGCACCCCTCGCTCCATCTCGATCAGCCGCGCGGTGTTCTCGTCGCCCCGGACGGGCCCGGTGGCTCCTGCGGCCTCGAGAAACGCCCGCGATCCCCCAGGCAAATCGCGGCCCTCGCGGTCGTAGATCCCGTGCACTTCGTGCGCGAGCCACTCCACCGCGAAGCGCAGGGGGGCGCGCCAATCTTGCTGCGACGGCCGGTCGGTGTGGACTTTGCAGCCGCAAGCCGAGCGCCACCGCTCGACGCCGTGGGGGCAGCTCCAGGACGTTGGCTCCACCAGGTCTACGGTCGTCGCGGGTGGGTAGGTGGCCAACGCGGCCGCGAAGTTGGCGACCTGGGCCTTGCCGGACTGCTGGAGGCGATGGATGACGGTGGCGAGTGTTTGATCGGCGCCTTTGTGATGGTGGCCGAAGGTCTCGCCATCGACGGCGATGCTGGCGAGCGCGCCCGGCGGCGTGCGCTCGAGTGCTTCGATCAAGCGATCGGCGTCGGTGGTGAGCGGGCCGAAGGCGACGTCGTGCGACAACACGCCGTCGTACACGAAGACCGCGATCGACCGGCCGCCGCTCAGCTCGATGCGCGCCGGCAGGCCGTGCGCGGGCGGCTTGGAGACCTGATGCGGCGCGAGCACCGTGAACTGGATTCCCTCGGCGGCGAGGACGTCGAGTGTCTCGCGATCGACCGCGGTTTCCGGAAGCCAGAATCCGACGGGATCTCGCCGAAAGAGGCGCTTGAAGTGCGCTATGCCCCACCGCACTGCGGTCTCTTTGTCGCGCCGGCTGGCGAGCGGCAGGATGATGTGGTGGTACGGCATCGCCAGCGCGTTGCCGTGACCGACCCGTCCCCGGCTCGCGCGGTCGGCGCGAGCCACGTTCACAAAGACGGACGGCGCGCCCCCCTCCCGGGCCATCCAGTCGAGCAGCGTCGGTCCGAAATCGAAGCTCAGGAACTCATAGATGGGAACGAGCGGTTGGTACGCTTCCCGCGTGATGCGGACGTTCCAGTCGTGATCGGGCGCCGCCGATGGCTCGACATCGACCAGGCCAGTCCAGGGATTCTCACGCGGCGGCTGGTAGAAGTGTCCGTGAATGACGACGCTCATGCCAGCGCTTCGACGATGCTGCGTAGGACGTTGGGGAACAGGTTGTCCTGCGCCCCCAGCGCTTCCACCCGCTGCATCGTCGCATCATCGATCTTGCCGCTCGCGAGTACCCGCACGAGGTCCTCGGCCTGCCCGCAATGCTCGTCGAACCGCTGATTGGCGTAGTCCGCCGCTTCCGCGGTGGAGATGATGAACTGCCAGTCCGACGCTTGCGCGAGCAGCATCGACCGCGTCGCCTGCGCGAGTACCGCCCGCGGCTTGGGTCCACCCGCGAGCGCTTTGGGCGCGACGGCCCAATACGCCTCCTCGAGCGCCCAGAGCCGTTTCCACGTCCACGACGTTTGCTCGTTCAGCCACATCGAGAAGTCGCCGTTCTTGCCCCACGAGCCCTCGGTCAGCTGGATTGTGGGCCGCGATTTCCCGCCGTCCGCGATGTGCTGGCGGGCCGTGACCGGCCGGACGCCGTTGCGCGCGAGCTGCCGGTAGAGCTGCTCGAGAAAGTCGACGCCTTCGAACCACCAATGTCCAAACAGCTCGGCATCGAACGGCGCGGTCACGACCGGCTGCGGGCCGCGCGCTGCCTTCTGCTCCTGTACCCGGCTCGCCGTTTCGCGCAGCACACTCGCGAAGTGCTCCGCGTGATTCCGCGCCGTGTTGCCCGCGGCGCCGGGGTCGTAGCGCTGCTTGCCGCCGAGGTCGACGCCGCTGCCGGTAACGCGCCACAGCCGCAGCCCGTCGGGCCAGCGAATCTTGTGGAACTCGAGGTACCACTCGTCGCCGGGGTAGCCCTGGGCGCGCGACCACACCTGGCCGGACGCTTTGGGGTCGCGCACCAGCGCGAACAGATCGTGCGCCCGGCGCTTCGACGCTGCGACCCGATACGCGACGTACGGCGTGCGCGGCCCGGTGACCGGGATCGCCTCGACGTCGGGATATCCGAGCGCGGCGCCGGCCAGCACCAGGTGGGTGTCGACGAAGAAGTAGCGATAGCCGGCGGCGGCGAGGTGCTCATCGGTGCCGGCGCGGTAGGATTGCGGGCGCGCGCCGGCGGGTCCCCACGGCCCGCCCGGCCGGTACGCGCATTCCGGGAGCCAGCAGCCGGTCGGCGCGCGGCCGAAGAGCCGTTTGTGCTCCGCCACGCCCACCGCGAGCTGGAGTCGAATGCTCTCATCCCGCGCGAACAACGGAAGAAAACCGTGCGTCGCCGCGGACGAAATCAATTCGATGCGCCCGCGATCCTCGAATCCGCGCAGCGCGCCGATCAGGTCGCCGTCCAATGAGCGGAACAACGCCAGCAGCCGCGTCAGGCGTTCGTGCCAGAACCTGGCGATCGGGACGAGCGCTGCGTCGCCCGACGCCGCCAGGTGCGCGGGCGCGCCGGCCGCGCCTTCCAGACGGCGCGCCATGTACGCCTCGAACTCGCTGACGAACGACGGATGTGAGAGCTGGTTGGCGAGCACCGGCGTGACGCCGAGGGTGATCGGTGCCGGGATCTTCTCGCGCTCCAGTGCCTGCAGCGCTTCGATCAGCGGCAGGTAGCTGTCGAACGCGGCTTCGCACAGCCACACGCTACCGTGCGGCCAGCGGCCGTGATGCAGGACGTACGGCAGGTGACCGTGGAGCGTGAGCACGAAATCCATCGAGGAACCTTTAGCGACGGGCGTTCACGCCTCGTCCACCCTTGCTGCGGGTGGACCGCTTGCGGGGCGCGCGTCCGCTCTTGTCGGCGGCGGACGTGTCGGGAATGGCGCGCGCGGCCGCCGCGCGGGTGTAGACCGCCGCGTAAGCCTCGGCGGGCTGGCGCCAGGAGAAATCCTTGCGCATGGCGCCGCGCGCCAGATCGCTGAACCAGGCGCGATCCTGATACAGCGTCACGGCGCGTTGCACGGCGCGATCGAAGGCCTCAGGGCTGTAGGCATCGTAGAGGATGCCCGTCACGCCGTCGTCGATCGTATCGGCGAGCCCGCCGACGCGGCGCGCCACGGGCAGCGCGCCGTAGAGTTGCGCGCGCATCTGTGTCAGGCCGCACGGCTCGTACAGCGAGGGCATCACCAGGAAATCGGCACCGGCGAGCAAATGATGTTCGAGCGCGTCGGTGAACGCCGTGTTCACGGCCACCCGCGTGGGGAAGCGGGCCGCCAGCTCGCGCAGCGCGTTCTCGAACTGCGCCTCGCCGGCGCCCAGGAAAATGAATTGCGCATCGAGCAGCCGCAGCGACTGCGACGCGACGATCTGATCGAGGCCCTTTTGAGCGACCAGGCGCGCGCTCATCCCGAACAGCGGCACGTCGGCGCGCCGCGGCAGGCCCCACGCCTCCTGGAGGGTGGCCTTGCAACGCGCTTTCCCCGACATGTCATCGGCAGTGAACCGCGCCGGGATGTCGGGGTCGGTCGCCGGGTTCCACTTGTCGACGTCGATGCCGTTGCGGATGCCCACCAACCGATCGCCTAGTTGCCGGAAACTATGCTGCAAGCCGAAGCCGCCGACGTCGGTCAACAGCTCGAACGCGTGCGTCGGGCTCACCGTCGTCACCATGTCGGCGTAGTGTAGCCCACCCTTCAGGTAGTTGAGCCGGCCGTACCACTCCATGAAATCCGGGGACCACATGTCGTCGGGCAGGTGGATCTGCTTCAGCACCTCATATGGGTAGACGCCCTGGAATCCGCCGTTATGCACCGTCAAGACGCAGGGCAGGCGCTGCAGATCCGGCTCGTCACGGTACACGCGCCGCAAGAAGACCGGCACGAGTGCTGCATGCCAATCGTGCGCGTGCAGAATCAGGTTGCCTTCGCCGATCCGCCGCGCGATCTCGATCGCCGCGGAAGCGAACAGCGCGAAGCGCTGCGGGTTGTCCGCATAGTCGCCGGTCGAATCGCCGTAGATACCGGGCCGGTCGAATGACGGGTTGTGCTCCAGAAACATCGTCTTCGGATAGTCGTCACCCACCTGGTGCCAGCAACGCACTGCCTCGCGCCGGCCGCTGCTCTCGACGGTGAAGGCCTCACCGAACGGCTCGAGCTTGCCGGCGTGAGACCGCGCTTCGCGATACAGTGGCAGGACGACGTGGCTCTCGGTTCCGCTGCCCGCCTGATAGTCGGCGAGGCCCGCGACCGCCTGGCCGAGGCCGCCCGTACGGGCGTACGGCCACAATTCGGCGGTGAGGTGGAGAACCCGGGTCTTCAACGCACCCTCGTTTGCTACAGTGGTGGATCGCCGGGACTCGCTTCGCCGGCCGCAGCGGGAACGTAGTACTGTGTGACGTATGCCTGAAGCATCTGGCGCGTGGTGAAGCGTTCCACCGCGACCGCCAGCGCCCCTTTCATCATATGTACCCACTCCCCGGAGTGCTGGCCAGGGAGTCGATCGTAGTACATCGGAACTACTTTGTCTTCGAGCAGGCCAAACAGATGCTCCATGTCCTGTTGGTCCTGGTCCCCTTCCGCCGACGCGAGCGGTATCGCCCATCCGTTCTCGGCCGTATATCCCTCGGCCCACCAGCCATCCAGCGTTCCCAGCTGCGGCACCCCGTTCAGCGCCGCCTTCATGCCGCTCGTGCCGCAGGCCTCGAGCGGCACCCGTGGCAGATTGAGCCACAGGTCGACGCCGGCGACCAGGCGATGCGCCAGGTGGAGCTCGTAATCCTCGAGGAAGGCGATCCTGCCCTCGAAGCTGGGATCCCGCGCGGCCATGAACACCTGCTGGAGCACGCGCTTGCCCGGGTCATCGGCCGGATGCGCCTTGCCCGCGAAGATGATCTGGACGGGACGGCGCGGGTCGGTCAACACGCGCCGCAGCCGTTCCCGATCGCGGAGGAGCAGGTCGGCGCGCTTGTAGGTCGCGAACCGCCGGGCGAAACCGATCGTGAGGACGGCGGGTGAAAGGAGCGCGCCAGATGCGGCCAGTTGCGCCGGATCCTTCCATTTGTCACGCCAGCGATGGCGGGCCTCCTCCCGGATGTAGTGAAAGAGCAGTTGGCGGAGGCTGTCGTGGACGGCCCACAGCCGGTCATCATCGACCGCGCGTATAGCGGCGGCGACCGCAGCCGGTTCAGCCTCGAGTTCCCAATCGGACCCGAGGGATTTGGCCAGGAGATCCCGAATCGGCCGCGCCATCCACGTGCTGAGGTGCACGCCATTGGTCACGTGGTCGATGGGAACTTCCGTGGCAGGCTTGTTGCGCCACATCCAGCGCCAGATGCGGCGTGATTCTTCGCGGTGTCGAGCCGACACGGCGTTCACGCGGCCGCCCAGTCGCAGTGAGAGCACGGTCATTTCGAAGCGCCCATCATCCGCGCCTGGTTTTCCGAGCGCCATGAATTGGTCGCGGGTGAGACCCATCGTGTTCCAGAATGGCCCGGTTACTTGCTCGAGCTGCTCGGTGGTAAAGACGTCGTGCCCCGCGGCAACCGGCGTGTGCGTCGTGAACAGGCTCGACGCGCGGATCTGCGCTTGCGCCTGTGCCGGGTTGAGACCCGTTCCGGTCAGCTCGCGCATGCGCTCGATGAACATGAAGGCCGCATGCCCCTCGTTCGCATGCCAGACGTCCGGCTGAATGCCGAGGGCACGCAAGAGACGGACGCCGCCGACCCCGAGCACCCACTCCTGCCGCAGGCGCCATTCCGGCGCGCTCGTGTACAGGCGCGCCGTCAACTGGCGGTCGCCTGGATCATTGGATTCGAGGTCGGTATCGAGCAGGTAAACGGGAATCCGCCCCACCATGACGCGCCACGCGCCGACCCGGACCTCGCGACCGGAGATGGTGACCGCGACCACGCACGGCTTGCCGTCAGAGCCGTTGACCCGAACGACGGGGTTCACCGTGGGATCGACGGGATCATCGGCATCGCGCTGCCATCCATCGAGGCCGATCTGTTGATCGAAATAGCCGCCGTGATAGTAGAGGCCGACCCCAATCAGCGGGACGCCCAGGTCGGACGCTTCCTTGCAATGGTCGCCCGCGAGCACGCCGAGGCCGCCGGAATAGATCGGGAGTGAGCGGTGCAGGGCGAATTCCGCGGAGAAGTACGCCATCGACCGGTTCAGCAGCTCGGGGTAGCGGCGTGCAAACCAGGTGCCGTTCTTCTGGCTCAGCAGCTCGAACCGCCGCACCACGCGATCGTAGCGCTCGAGGGATATCGGATCCCTGGCGTGTTCCTCGAGACGGTCTGGGGAGACCTGCCGCAGAAACTGCACGGCGTTGTGCCGTGTGCCTTCCCACAAGCGGCGGTCGATGCGGTGGAACAGCTCACGGGCGTCGAGCTGCCAGCTCCACCACAGGTTCTGAGAGATGTCCGCCAGCCGCTGGATGCGTGGCGGCAGGTGATTGGGCGGTGCGGGGACGGGTGCTGCTGCGGGAGGCGCGGCAGGCGCCTCAGGTCCGGAGGGTGTCATCGGTGAGACATATCTAACGTGGGAGATTGTAAGGCTCCAGTCAGAGCCGCAACCTTTCCCGTCCACGCCGCGTCCAAGGAGGTATCCTAGCCCAGGTGACTGCCATGTCGAGAACCACCGTCTATCTCGCCGTGCTGTGCGTGGCGGTCCCTCCTTCCTTAATAGCGCAGAACATCCATCCGACGCCCGCACCCGACGTCAGCGCCGTACCGCTACGTGAGGAGATCCATCTCGACGGCAGGCTCGACGAAGGGGTATGGCGCACGGCCCAGCCAGCCATCGGTTTCCGGCAGAACCAGCCGCACGAGGGCGAGCCGGCGACTCAGCGGACCGAGGTGCGGTTTGCCTTCGATGATGCGGCTATTTACGTCGGGGCGCGCATGTTCGACGACTCCGGCTCGCGGGGTGTCCGCACGCGCCTCGTTCGACGCGATGCCGACATGAACTCCGATTATCTCGAAGTGATCTTCGACACCTATCACGATCACATCGGCCGTCTGTTCTTTCAGGTGAATCCGTCGGGTGTGAAGCAGGACGCCAACGGCCTCGGCGGCGGTGGCGATCCCTCCTGGGATCCGGTGTGGGAAGTTCAGACGCGCATCGACTCGCTCGGCTGGACCGCGGAGATGCGCATTCCCTTCTCACAGTTGCGCTATCCGTCCACGTCCGAAGAGCAGACGTGGGGCCTCCAGATCTGGCGGCAAGAGAATCGCCTGAACGAGCTGTCGCAATGGTCGTGGTGGGGGCTGCAAGAGACGGGTGGGCCGCCGCGCTTCGGACACTTGCATGGCTTGGTGATTCGGCACGCGCCGGGGCGCGCCGAGGTCGCACCCTACGTCGTTGGCCGCTCCGAGAACGTTCCCGGCGACCGGACCAATCCCTTCTTCGATCCGCACGCGCTCGATGGCCGCATCGGCGGCGACGCCACGCTGCGCGTGACGTCCAACCTGACGCTCAACGCCACCGTCAACCCGGATTTCGGGCAGGTCGAAGTCGATCCCGCCGTCGTCAATCTTTCGGCGTTCGAGACATTCTTCGACGAGAAGCGGCCCTTCTTCGTCGAGGGGGCGGGCTACTTCGGTCTCGGCGGGATAAACTGCTTCTTCTGCTCCAACGTGTCGAGCCTGACGATGCTCGCTACGCGGCGCATCGGCCGGCCGCCGCAGATCTCGCCCTATCGCGATGGACTGAGCGTGCCGGTTGCCTACGCCGACGTGCCGGAGAATTCGACCATTCTGGGTGCGGCGAAACTGACCGGACGCACGCCCTCGGGCTGGTCCATCGGGGCGCTCGACGCGGTGACGCGGCGCGAAACGGCACGTGTGATGTTCTCGGACTCCGCGGGGACGCGTGGACGCTTCGGTGTCGAACCGGCCACGAACTATGTCGCGACGCGTGTGGCCAAGGACCTGAACGGCGGGGCCACGCAGATCAAGGCCATGGCGACCTCTGTCTATCGTGATCTTGGCGATCCCTACCTCGCCAGCCGGCTCACGCACCACGCCGAAGTGTTCGGGCTCTCGAGCGACAGCTGGTGGAGCAAACGCACCTATCGACTGATGGCGCAGCTGGCAGCCACGCACGTCGCCGGCGATACCGCCGCGATGCGGCGCGTGCGGTTCGGCTCCGCGCATTTTTTTCAGCGCCCCGACCGTTCCGATACTGTGGATGCGCGCGCGCCGCGGACCGGCATGGCAGGGCTCGGCGGCTACGCACGCTTTTCGAAGGAATCGGGTCATTGGCTCTGGGAAGTCTCGACCAACTTTCGTACGCCGGCCTACAACAACAACGATATCGCGTTTTTTTCCCGCGCCGACTACTGGTGGATGGAGGCCAATATCCTGCCGATCTGGACCAAGCCAACGAAATGGTACCGCCAGCTCCTGTTCATCGTCGGCGGCCAGCAGCAGTACAACTTCGACGGCGACCTGAACGACCGGCAGGGCGAGCTGTACGGCCAGATCCAGACGTTGAGCTACTGGAACATGAGCGCGTTCTGGATCGTCCGGCCCAGCGTGTTCGACGATCGCTTGACGCGCGGTGGGCCGGTGGTGCGACGGCCCGGCATCAACGACTACTACCTGAACATCAACACCGACTCGCGCAGGAAGGTGGTCGGCCAGTTCAACGCGGAACGGGGCTGCAACACCGAGGGCGACTGCAACCACTCCTTCAACCTCTCCCTGGAGCTGCGCCCCCGGTCGAACGTCACTCTGACGCTCGGCCCCTCCATCGGGCATCAGGAGGAGGGATTTCAGTATGTGGGGAGCTACGCCGATCCGAGCGCCAGTCTCTTCTCCGGCACACGGTACGTGTTCGCGCACCTCACGCAGAATTCGGTGTCGATGGATACGCGGTTCAATGTCACGTTCTCGCCGACGCTGACGCTCGAGCTGTTCATGCAGCCGCTCATCGCTGCGGGCGACTACAGCCATTACAACGTCTACGCCGCCCCACGCACGGCACGGCGGCTCGAATATGGTCGCGACTTCGGCAGCGTTGTCGTGAAGCCGGCGGCGAACCCTTCGCGCGATGCGGCCACGATTCTCCTGGACGCCGATACCTTGGGAGGCGGAGCACCGACGGATACGCTGACCGACCCGACCTTCACGTTCCGCTCGCTGCGCGGCAACGCGGTGCTGCGCTGGGAGTACCGGCCGGGCTCGACGTTGTTCGTCGTGTGGACGCGCTCGAGTCAGATCCCCAATCTGCCGCGCGGCAACATCCAATTCGGCGATGACGCGAACGCGCTGTTCCAGGGGCCATCGGAGAACATCTTCCTCGTCAAGATGACGTACTGGCTGGGGTTCTAAACCGGGCATGCTGCGCCGCTAGTTCAATTTGGGAACCCGTTAGTGTTCTCATAGAAACCGGTTCTCAGAGGCTATCATGTCAATCCGCGCCGTCAAATCGATTTCCCAGTCGCTGCCCACGCTGGAAGGCGCCGGCGTCAAGCTGCGCCGGGCGTTCGGCTTTGGCCGTACCAGCGACTTCGATCCGTTCCTTCTTCTAGACGACTTCCGCAACGAGCATCCCGAGGACTACCTCCCCGGATTTCCGTGGCATCCGCATCGCGGCATCGAAACGATCACGTACGTGTTGAGCGGCAGCGTCACGCACGGCGACAGCCTCGGCAACAAGGGGACGATGGGCGCCGGCGACGTGCAATGGATGACCGCGGGGAGCGGCATTCTGCATCAGGAAATGCCCAAGGGCGACGAGCGCGGCCGGATGCACGGCTTTCAGCTGTGGGCCAATCTGCCGCGCAGCCTGAAGATGACCGATCCCCGCTATCAGGACATTCACGCGCAGGAGATACCGGAAGTCGTCGACGATGACGGCACCCGCGTGCGCGTCGTCGCCGGCGATTTCTGGGGCAAGAAAGGGCCGGTCGAAGGGGTCGCCGCCGATCCGCGCTACCTGGACGTCTGGATTCCGCCGCGCGTGCGCAAGACGATTCCCATAGAGTCATCGCGGCACGCCTTCGCGTACGTGTTCGAAGGCGGCGGCCACTTCCGGGACGCCTCGGCGCCGCAAGGCGTCCGCACCGACCGCGTCTCGCCGGGCGGGCGGGACGCCGGGAGCGAAAGCCCGCAGGAAACGGGCAACCGGTCGCTGGTCCTGTTCGATGCAGGCGACGAGATCACGGTGCAGGCGGGCGAGCACGGCATGCGCTTCCTGCTGGTTTCCGGTCAGCCGTTGCAGGAGCCGGTGGCGTGGCAGGGACCGATCGTGATGAACACCCAGGATGAGCTACAGCGCGCCTACGACGAGCTGCGGCGCGGCACGTTCATCAAGCGCAGCTAGGCGAGGTTCGGGAGGGCGGTTATCCTTCACGCCGCCCTATGTGGACCTTCCTCCGCCGCCGTACCCTCACGCAGTGGATTGTCGTCGCCATGGTCGCCGGCGTGGCGATCGGGATCCTGTTCCCGGCGTTCGCGGTGTCGTTGCGTCCGATCTCCACGGTGTTCCTGCGCATGATCAAATCGATCATCGTGCCGTTGATCTTCGGAACGCTGGTCGTCGGGATCGCGGGGCACGGCGACGACATGAAGCGGGTCGGCCGCCTGGCGCTCAAGTCCATCGTCTATTTCGAAATCGTCACGACGCTTGCCCTGTTCATCGGCCTGCTCGCAGTCAACGTCCTGAAGCCGGGCGTGGGCGTGTCCCTGGCTGCGGCGGCGGATGCCGATGCGGCCGCGGTCGGCAATCACGTCACGGTTGCCAGCGTGCTGGAGCACATCGTGCCGCAGAGCTTCTTCGAAGCGGCGGTCAGCAACGAAATGCTGCAGATCGTCTTCTGGTCCGTGCTGTTCGCCATCGGACTATCTCAGGTGCGCGGGCGCTCGAAGGAGACGATGCTGGGGTTTTGCGAGGCGGTGGCGGACGTGATGTTCAAGTTCACCGGCCTCGTCATGAAGTTCGCCCCGTTCGGCGTCGCGGCCGCGCTCGCGTTCACGGTCGGTCAGGCCGTGCTGCGCTACGGCGGCGCGGGGGGAGCCCTCAGAATCCTGCAGAGTCTCGGCTTGGTGGTCCTCACGCTCTACGTCGCGCTGGTCGTGTTCGGCCTCGTGGTTCTGCTGCCGATTGCCCGATTCGTGCGGGTCCCGCTCGGCCCGTTCACTGCGGCGGTGAAAGAGCCGGCGCTCATTGCGTTCTCGACGGCGTCGTCCGAGGCGGCCCTACCGAAGGCGATGGAACAGATGGAGGCGATCGGCGTGCCGCGCCGCATCGTCGCCTTCGTGATGCCGACCGGATACTCGTTCAACCTGGACGGCAGCACGCTGTATCTCTCGGTCGCGTCGATCTTCGCGGCGCAGGCCGCGGGCGTCTCGCTGACGTTGGGGCAGCAGCTGATCATGATGCTGACGCTGATGCTGACGAGCAAAGGGGTCGCTGGCGTGCCACGGGCGGCCCTCGTGATTCTCACCGGCACGCTCGCGTCGTTTCATCTGCCGGTCGAAGCGGCGGTCGTGCTGCTCGGCATCGACGTGCTGATGGACATGGCGCGCACCACCGTCAATTTGATCGGGAACTGCCTGGCGACCGTCGTGATGGCGCGCTGGGAGGGGGAATATGACGAGGCCAAGGCCCAGCCGCACGTCGTGATCGCCGCATAAACCAAACCTTCGGCGGCTCGTATATTCTCCGCGTGGCCGACGAATCCCTGCCGACCTGGCTGCCGCCGCGATTCGCCGTGATCTGGAAGTGGCCGTCTCAGTACGCCGCGGACAGACCCGCATCACGATTCAGGAAAACATGAATCAGCTCATCGGCGCGGTGTATGGCGGCATCGGCGGCGGGATGGGGGGAGGCGCGGTATGGGGCCCATCCTCGGCGTCGGCGTAGGGGCGTTGCACCTCGTTGGCTCGGCCGTGATTACGGTCATCCCGGTGTGGCTTGGCCTAACGCATCTCACCGCGCGCATGGTGTATCGGCGCAGCAGCAACAGGCGCCTGCGTGAGCTCGAAACGCTGGCGAATCGTCTGGCGGCATTCGCAGAGGGACTTGTCGAGGCTCCGCATTAGAACTCCGTCCGGCGTAGTGTTGCATGTACGCTACACATCGGTGTGGCGTCCGAACGACACCACGCGGCGGCGCGACCGCTAGCTCGAGTCACAACCCTGACTTCCGTTGATTCGACCGCAATGGCCGAGGCCCGGTTGTTGCGGACAGGGTGGGCAGCCCGCAATGGTCACCGCCCCTGCTGCTCCGACGATCGTCTTGATCGCGGTCGTCCGAGACCACTCCCTCGGCCGCGTGCTCGACACGAATGGGTACGCCGTGGTCCAGCCGGCAAGCGGCACGCTGGCACTTGAGTGGGCGCGGGAGATCCGGCCCGACCTCATCATCCTCGATGCCGAGCTGCCGGACATGTCGGGGATCGACGCTTGTTGTCTGTTCTGCAACGATCCGGGCATCGGACGCAATGTACCCGTCCTCATCGTGACCGCCGACAAGCCGACACCGGAGCAACGCGTGACCGCGCTCCGCGCCGGGGCGTGGGACTTTCTGCGCTATCCTTGTGACCTCGCTGAGCTCTCACTCAAGCTCCAGACCTATGTGCAAGCGAAGCGAAACATCGATGTCGCGCTGGCGGAGGGCCTGGTGGATCCGGCGACGGGACTGCACAGCCGTTCCGGGCTCGCGCGCCGGGCGCGCGAACTCGGGGCGCTGATGTCCCGCAACCGCGGGGCGCTCGCATGCGTCGTGTTCGCGGTGGAAGGCGACCCCGCCGATTCCCACACGGGCGCCCTCGTAGCGCAGACAGCGCGCCTGTCCGACGTCGTCGGCGCGTGGGGCCCGGCGGAATTCGCGGTGCTGGCGCCCGGGACCGATGACACCGGCGCGCTGAAGCTCGCCGAGCGCGTCGGCGGGACGCTGCGCAAAACGGTTCGGGTCTCTTGGCCGACGCTGCGGATCGGGTACGATGCCGTGGCCAACCTCACGTACTCCCCGATTGATCCTCTAGCCTTGCTCGCCCGCGCCGCCGCCGCAGTGCGCACGGGCAGGCCGGAGCCTGAGTATCCCGGGGTCAACCGTTTCGCTGACGCCGGCACCGGCATCGGGCCCACGCAAAAGGAGCATGCGGCGGGGCGCGTCACCGCGCCGCGGTCCGCGCTCGACGAAAGGAAGAGGCGCACATGAAGGCTCGCTATCTCCTGCTTGCACTCGCCGCCCTCAGTTGCGTCAACCCCTCGGCGCCCGCGCCGCAAGGGGACGTGTTGCCGCCGCCGCCGCCCCCCCTCCCGACGGGACTGCTGGCGTGCACGCCGGTCGCGGCCGACTCGGTCACCCAGACGATCGGGCCCGAGGGCGGGACGCTGCTGGTGGGGGCGAACACGCTGGCGATTCCGGCGGGCGCGCTCGACTCCGCCGTAACCATCACCGCCGTGGCGCCGTCCGATACGGTGAATCGCCTTCAGTTCCAGCCGGAGGGGCTCACATTCCTCCAGGCCGCCCGGCTCACGATGAGCTATGCGAACTGCAACACGCTGGGGCTGACGCTGCCGAAGCGGATCGCCTACACAACCGACCTGCTGCTAATTCTCGAGTACCTCCCCTCAGTGGACGACCTGTCCGGTCAGACGGTCACGGGTCAGGTCCGCCACTTCTCGGACTATGCCATTTCTTGGTGAGGCGCGCGTGAGAGGCGTTGCGGGCCCACGCCCGGCCGTCGGGGTGCGTCGCGGTGTGGATCTGTTACACGAAGCGCGGGAGCGGGAACGGGCCGGCTGCATCCCCGAGGCGATCGAGCGTTACGAAGCGGCGATCGCCGCGGCCCAAAAGGGGGGAGAGCAGGCAGTGCTGGCCGAGGGGCTGCGGCGCCTCGCGATCTTGCGACACCACCGCGACGACGCCGCCCGCGCCCGCGAGCTTTGCCATCGCAGCTACGACGTGGCGCGGGCGATCGCCAACGACCTGCTGGCGGCGGAGGCGCTGAATACGCTCGGCGGGCTGGACCTCGCGACCGGCTCCCTCGAGGGCGCCCGCAAGAATTTCCTCGATGCGCTGGAGCTGGGCGGTGGGAACCGTGAGCTCGGTGCGCGCGTGGAGCGCAACCTGGGCATTGTCGCGAACATTCAGGGGGACCTGGACGAGGCGCTCGCGCGCTACGGGCGCTCGCTCGAAGCCTCCCGCGCGGGAGGAGACGAGCACGGTTGCGCCATCGCCTACCACAACCTGGCCATGGTCAGCGCCGACCGGGCGCTGTACGCGGAGGCGGACCGCTACTTCAGCGAGAGTCGCGCCATCGCCGAGCGGGTCGGCGATGTGTACCTGCAGGCGCTGTGCCTCGTCAATCACGCCGAAGTGGACGTCGCGCGGCAGCGGTTCGAGAACGCGCGGCAGAATGCCGAGGCGGCCCTTGCGCTGTACGATCAGCTGGGGGCACGCGGCGCCAAGGCCGAGGCGTATCGCGTGTTGGGCATGATGTACCGGGAGGTGGGCCGTCCCGCGCTCGCCGAGTCGCGGCTGCGCTCGGCGATCCACTTGGCGGCCGAGGCGGGCTCCGTGTTGAACGAAGCCGAGGCCTCCCGCGAGCTGGCCCTCTTGTACCGCACCACCGAGCGAAACCAGGAAGCCCTGCGCCTCCTCAACGCGGCGTACGGCCTGTTCCGCCGGCTGGACGCGCGGGTCGACCTGATCCATGTGGGCGGGAAGGTGGCGGAGCTCGAAGCCACGTACCTGGCGGTGGTCCGGGAGTGGGGCCGGTCTATCGAAGCCAGCGACCGTTACACCTTCGGTCACTGCGAGCGGGTCGCCCAAAATGCCGTTACCATCGCGCGTGTGCTGGGGCTCGACGAACAGGCGGAAACCACCATTCTACTGGGCGCCTACCTACACGACGTGGGCAAGGTGCGGGTGCCCCATGAGATCCTCAACAAGCCGGGCCCGCTCACGCACGAGGAGCTCGAGGTGGCGCAGATGCACCCGCTCTGGGGGATCGAGCTCCTAGCGGACGTTGAGTTCCCCTGGGACTTGAAGCCGATCATTCGCTGGCACCACGAGAAATACGATGGGAGCGGCTATCCCGACCGGCTCAAGGGAGACGAGATCCCGCTCGCAGCGCAGATCGTCGGGATCGCTGAGGTCTATGATGCCCTCACGGCCTCGCGGCCCGGGCAGGTACCGCCGTCGATGGACTCGGCGCTCGGCCGGATGATCGCGTGCCGGGCCTGGTGGTCCGGGCCGGTCTTGGACGCGTTTCTCCAAGCCGTCGCCCAGCCCTCGACTTCCCGAGCGACGCTCCAGTAGCCCGGCGCTACAACACCTTCCGCCACTCCAGCCGGTAGCCGGCCGGATCGACAAGAAATCGCGGAGGGCCGAGGCCGAACACACGCCATCGGCCCTCCATGACTTTCGCGGCAGTGATGCCGACCGCCGCGCCTGCCATGACGTCCGACAGCCAATGGCGGTGGTCGTTGAGGCGGGACCACGCCGTTCCCGTCGCACCGGCATACAGTGCGGCCGTGACCCAGCGGTTGTGGACTTCTTCTGCCAGTGACGTGGCCAGCGCGAACGCCATGGTGGAATGGCCGGACGGAAACGCGTCGTGCTGGGTGAACGGCTTGAAGACATACGGATCGGTCGTCTCCGAAGGCCGCAGCCGGCCCATGCCCCCCTTGAAGACGGCGGTCGTGACGCCGGCAACCACCACCGCGCTGAGCACACGCACTCCACTACGCCGCAGGCCTGGCCGGCCACTGACGACACCTGCCACGACGATCCCGCCGGCGACGCCGAAGACGACTTCGGGCTGGCCCCCATTGCGAAAGCCGCGGGCGACCGCATCGCTCCGCGACGAACGCTGATCCTGGATCCAGCTATCGACGCCGCGGTCCGCCAGGCTGGCCACGCCGATCACACCCATGAGGGCGGCGGCTTCCCACCAGCGAACGCTGTGGCTGGCCGCCGGTGGGGTCTGGCCGGGCAATGGACGCGCGAACAGCAGGTACGCGAGAGCGAGGCAGCGGGTCTTCACCGGCCGCTAAGATAGCGCGGCGAACACTCCGATGACGGCGATCACGATGCCGATCGCGATCTTGGCGGCGGCGGCGGCCGCCCGGCCCACGACGGCACCCCACCCGGCGCGCGTGGCAACGCCGGCATGCCGGGAATAAGTGTACTCGAACAGCGCCGCGCCGATGAATGCGCCGACAAACGCGCCGATGACGCTGCCGACGACGGCAACCGGCACACCGATCACCGCGCCTACCAAGCCGCCGATCAGGGCGCCCCAGCCGGATCGGCTGGATCCGCCATAGCGTTTTGCATAACGAAAGCCGATCCAGCTCTCGATGATTTCGCCGAGGAACGCGAGCGCCAGCACGATCGCGATCAGCGCGACGCTCACCGAACGAAAGCTCGTGAGCCAGCCATAGACGAGGATGCCGCCGACCATCACCCACAAGCCGGGGAAGCCGAGCGGAATCAGCAACAGCCCAATCAGCACGGTGGTGG
>DASPXJ010000152.1:0-11328 GCA_035637355.1 Gemmatimonadales bacterium | reverse complement strand
GCGCGAGGGTTGTCCCGTTGACGACGAACTCATCACCGCGGTGCGTCGGTGCGTCTAGCTTTTGCATGTCCCCGTCTTTCTTAAGCAAAGACGATCCAGAGGACACCAAGGAGCGCGGCCAGCAAGACGGACAGCCCGATCTCGAATTTCCGCTCGTCTCTTGTCTCCCCCGCTGTCGCCGGGGCGCCTCCCAAGGTAAGCCCCTCGGTTTTCTCCCGAGGTGGCGGCGGCGTCATCATGCTCACGATGAACAGCACGAAGGTGCAGATCACGAACAGCAATACGGCGTAGTGGAGAAAGTTGATCGTCGCGATCCAGTGCCACAGCGTGCCGGGCTCGAGCCCACCGCCCGACGCTTTGTTCGTGAGCTCGAGGATGAGGCGCAAGAGACCGAGTACGAGACCGGTAATCAACGATGCAATCGCGCCGGAGCCGTTCAGGCGGCGGTAAAACAGGCCAAGCAGGAAGCAGGCCGCGATCGGCGGGGCGATGTAGGCCTGGACACTCTGCAGGTAGATGTAGATCTGCGACGAGATGTACTTCATGAACGGAATCCACACCAAGCCCAGCAGCACCATGACCCCGGCGGAAATGCGGCCCACTTGCACGAGCTGCCGCTCGGTGGCTGCGGGGCGCACTTTGCGATAGACGTCCCACGTCAGCAACGTGGAGCACGCGTTGAAGGCGGAGGCCAGGGAGCTCATCAGCGCCGCGAGCATCCCTGCGAGCACCAGGCCCTTGATCCCGTCCGGCAAGAGCCGCGTCACCAGCGTGGGATACGCGGAATCGGGGTTGTTGTGGATTTCGGGGAACAGCGCCAGGGCCACGATGCCGGGCAACACGAAAATGAAGACCGGAAGAATCTTCAGATACCCGGCGAAGATCGTTCCCGTGCGCGCCTCTGTGATGTTCTTCGCGGCGAGCACGCGCTGCACGATGTGCTGGTCGGTACACCAGTACCATATGCCCAGTATCGGCGCGCCGAACACGATTCCCGTCCAGGGAAAGTCGGGGTGACTGGAGGGCTTCCACATCGAGAAGAATCCCGTGGGGACCTTGGCTTCGAGCCCCGCGAAGCCGCCGACGCGTGACAGCCCGATCGCCATGAGCGTGAGGGAGCCGAGGATCAGGACGATGGCCTGCAACACCTCGGTGTAGACCACGGCGCGCAGTCCGCCGAAGATGGTATACAGCCCGGTGACGACGATGAGGACGATGGCCGCGGTGTAGAAATTCCACCCCGTGACCGCGCGAATCACGACGCCGCCCGCATACAGCGTCACGCTGATCTTCGTCAGGACGTACCCGATGACCGACACCCAGGTGAAATACGTCCGCGCCGCCGAGTTGTACCGCTTCTCCAAAAACTCGGGCATCGTATAGACGCCGCTCTTGAGGTAGTAGGGGACGAAGAGCCAGCCGAGCAGCATCAGAATGAGACAGGCGAGCCACTCGAAGTGGCCGACCGCGAGCCCGCTCCCCGCACCGGTGCCCGCCAACCCGACCAGGTGCTCGCTGCCGATGTTGGAGGCGAACAGGCTGGCGCCGACCGCGAACCACGCGACGTCCCGGCTCGCCAGGAAGTAGTCGGAGCTCACGTTCTTCTCGCGTAGCGCCGCCCACCACGCGATACCGAACAGAATGATGAAGTAGACCGCGATGAACATCACGTCGAACGCGTGGAGGTTGCTCATTGGGTCGGCCCCGGCCTTGGAGAGTTGAGGAGATATTGAACCGCGAGATCCGTGAGCGTCCACAGCTGCACGTCTGAACTCGAGCCGTAGCGCATGGGGCGCAGGGCTCCTGCTGCGATCTTGTAACTCCACAACTCGGCGTACTGCAACCCGGAAGCGGCGACTGCGCTACGCACCGAATCGATCTCGCCCGGGCGATTCCGTCGCGCGAGCGCCGCGAGCAGAATGTTCACATCGCGGCCCCACACGACTTTGGGTGAGTGATAAAGGTCGCGCTCGAACATCTGCCACACGTCCGGCGGCGCATACGCATCGTTCGCGGTCACCGGCCCCAGCCCATCGATGAACAGACCAACCGGATAGGGCAACAGGAACGGTCGCAACAGCTCGCGCTCACGTTCCGCGCCGAGGTCTTCGAGCAGCAGCCACATGGCGGGATCGGTGCTCATGACCGGAATGGGGAGTCCCGCGCTGTCGAGCGAAACCGCGAGAAAGCGGAGTGTGTCTGCCAGTGCGTTGCCGCTGCGGGCCAGAACAGCTGCCCACCTTTCGCGCTCTGCCTCAGGGAGCGCCGCCACTCGCACGCCGAGCCGCGCGGCGGCCTCGTCCGGCGACAGCACGACCGCGAAGTGCCGCGCCGTCCCTCTCCAGACCTCGGCCGCCCGCACGATCTCGCCGGCGCCGTCGACCCCGGGCTGCCCCATCGCGCGCAGTACGCTGTCGATCGAGCCGATAGCTCGGAGTGCGGCAGGCGCCCACACCACGTTGACGTCGAACGCGAAGCAGCCGCCCGCATAGCCGACCCGGCTATCCCGCCAGCTGCCCGGATGGCACCAGCCGTCTGCATCGCGCTTGAAGCTCACGAGGTTCTTCGCGACTGGATCGCGCGCGTAGGGCGCGGCCTGCGCAGTCACGTACGCCAGATTCTTGCGTAGCGCGGCGCCCCACCGTCGCACGAACGCCTGCTTGCGTGTGTTGGAGACGCGAGCGTTGGCGAAATAGCGACCGGCGACGACGGGCAGCTGGAAATCGTCGTCCACCATCCAATAGTTCTCGCGCGTCGCCGCAAGATTGTGGAGCAGCGTCGTGTCGCCCGTGCGCAGAAATTCGGCGGCATTCTCACGAATCGCCTGACCGCCGAGCGCTTCTTCATGACTCACTTCGCCGTCGGGCGCGAGCTTGGCGAGCGCCGCGCCCATCACGAACTCCGCCATCGTGTCGGACCAGACGGGCTCCATGAGCAGCGCCGTCATCAGCATGTCGCGGCCAAAGTAGGTCGCGTAGGTCGGCAGGCCGGCCATCAGCTTTTGTTTGGAGCTGAGCAGCTCGAAGCCGCGGATCTCGCGCTCCAGGCGCCGTGATTTGGCGGAATCGGCGAAGCGGCGGAATTGGGTATTGAAGATTTGCGTGCGGGTCAGGGGATTCAGCGCCGGGCCATCGGTCGCGATCTCCGCGCTGAACGTCGCCGCCCCCCCCCCGAGGGGCCGGATCGTCAGGACACCGTTGGCGAGTCTGGCGCGAGTGGTGCGCCCGTCGCCGCGCAGCGTCAGCGCGAGGTGGTGCTTTCCATCGAGACTGGGCTGCGACGCCCGCAGCGTCCAGCCTCGCGGATCACTGCTCAGTCGGACACTCGGCGCGAGACGTTCGGTGTACGGTGGGCCCAGGCGCCCGGCGAGCTGCGCCATCTCGGGCACCACGAACGTCGCTGCGTCGATCGCATCGCGGACTCGACCGGCATACCCAAAGTCGCGCTCGACGCGCATCGAGCCGAGCAGGAGCTGGCCTATCTGAATTGACCGCCCGCCCTGCACCGTCAGCCAGTAGCGCAAGTTGCGCCGACCGCCGCTACTCCACACCTGCGCCGGCCCTGCATCAAATGCGACCGCCCCAGTTGTGGTAAAGCCGATGCTCTCATTCAGCGCGTCGGCCCACAGATGCACTACCCGGCCAGTCTTCGCGTCGTGATAGATCTCGACGGAGTTGCCGCGCGAATCTCGATACACGCGGGCCGTGTAGCCGTCGTACGCTGCGGAGTCATCGAGGCCGCGCGTGGGGAATTCAAGCACGGGAGGGGCTTCCCGCGGGGATGCAGTTTGAATCGCGAGCAGTATACCCAAAAGCATGGGCCTAGATACTCCGCCCGGGGGCCGCCCTTGACAAGGCCCAAACCCGGCGGCATTTCGGAAGCATCAACCGTCATTCCGTTGGTCAGGCGACCCCGCCCGCGGAGGTAACATCGATGCGTCTCGTTCGACACCTAATTCCCATCCTCGCGTTCCTGTCCATACTGGCGCTGCCACTCGCCGCTCAGGGGACCGGCACCATTCGCGGACAGGCAGTCGACAGCGTCACCAAGCAGGGCCTCGCAGGAGTCATCGTCCGAATCCAAGGCACACAGCGCGAAACACAATCGGGAAGCGACGGGAGCTTTACGCTCACGGAAGTCCCATCCGGCAACGTGGTGTTGCGCGCGACACGGATCGGGTACGGCCCACAGCAGGCGTCGGTCGCGGTAACGGACGGCGGCGCGGCGACGGCCCGGTTCGAGCTGGCCCCGCAGGCCTCGATTCTCGAGCCCGTCGTCGTGACGGGCTATGGCACAACGCGGCGTGAAGCGATCACCGGATCCGTGTCGTCGGTCGAGGGCTCCGCGGCTAACGTCGGCGTCACGACGAACGCCGATCAGATGCTGCGGGGCCGCGCCGCCGGCGTCGACATCGTCCAGAACAACGGTGAGCCCGGCGCAGGCATGCAGGTGCTAATCCGAGGCGGCAGCTCGATCAGCGCGAGCAACGAGCCGCTGTACGTGATCGACGGTGTCCCGATCAACAACGTCGCGACCGAGCCGCCGAGCTACGGTATCGGTGGCAGCCCGCCGCTGCCCCGCAATCCACTCAACGTGCTCAGCCCGTCCGAAATCGCCTCGATCACCGTGTTGAAGGACGCCTCGGCCGCCGCGATCTATGGCAGCCGCGCGGCGAACGGCGTGATTCTCATCGAGACGAAGAAAGGCGGGACCGCCGGTGGCGGCCCGACGATCGAGTACGACAGTTATGTCTCCGCCGCATCGCCGGCCAAACGGTTGGAGCTGCTCGACGCGGGCCAATACATGGCCTATGTGAATAGCCAGATCCCGCTGTGGCGGGCCGATTCCGCCGCCTGCATGGGGCGGCCTGCCTGCGCGAGCGGATTCGCCGACTCTACGAAAAACTTTGGCGGCCTTGCCCCCTCGCACCTGGGATCGTTCGGCCGGCTCGTGCGGACCGGCCCGCTACCGAGTGACACAACCAGGATCATTTCCAACACCGACTGGGGACGCGAGCTCACTCGCACCGCGGTGACCCAGAATCACGACCTCTCGTTCATCGGTGGCACTGACGTCACCCACTATCGCGGCTCGCTGAACTACATGGACCAGCAGGGGGTGGCGCTCTCCACCGGCCTGCAGCGGATTCAGGGCAGCCTCAGCGCGGCGCACCGCGCGCTCGACAACCGGCTCGGCCTGAACCTGAACGTCACCACGAGCCGCGCGAACAACACGTATCTGACGTTCGAGAACCGCGCCGGCTTCGAAGGCGGCGCCTTCCAGAACGTGGCCATCTTCAATCCCACACAGCCCGTCACGTTCAACGATTCGCTCGGCACGCACTTCTTTGAGACGGGCGCGGCCTCGGTTCGCAACCCGGTGGCCCTCGCCAAGCAGATCACGGATATCGGGCAGACGACACGCACCCTGGGCAATGCGAGCGCCGACCTGCAGCTCACCGGCGGGTTAACGGGCAAGGTCACGATTGGGGTGGATCAGTCGAACGGCGGCCGGCAGCTCTATTATCCGCTGGCCAGTCCCGTCGGCGTATCGCTCGGGAATGGATTGGCGCGGCAGTACCAGCTCGACAATTCGACGCGTACGTTCCAGGGCCTCCTGACGTACACGGGCCAGATCGGTGACGCGAACAACGTCGATGTCGTCGGCGGCTACGAGTATACGAAGTTCAAGAGCAATCTCTTCATGGCCCAGGGTATCGGCTTCTTCACGGATGCGTTCAAGTACAACAACCTGGGCGCCGCCCTCACCCGCACCGACTCCTCATGGGCGGAGGACTGGCGGCTCGTGTCCTTCTTTACGCGCGCCAATTACGGCATCAAGGACAAGTATTTCCTGACCGGCATCCTGCGCTACGACGGGTCGTCGCGCTGGTCCGAGGGAAATCAGTGGGGAATCTTCCCCGGCCTGTCTGGTTCCTGGAAGCTCAGCGACGAGGGGTTTGCCTCGGGCTGGGGCTTCTCGGAGTTGAGACTGCGGGCGGGATGGGGTCGCACCGGAAACCCGGGCGTTCCCGCGTACGCATCCAAACGGCTCCTCACCGCCGGAACCGGCGGCACGTATCCGTGGGGGGATACGCCGCAGACCGGCGTGACGCTGCTGCGCAACCCGAACGAGAATCTGAAGTGGGAGAACACGTCCCAGGCGAACCTCGCGGTCGACTTTGGATTGATGGGGAACCGTCTCGCGGGCACGCTCGAGTACTATGTGAAGAACACGACGGGCTTGCTGCTCGACGTGCCGGTGGCCTCGCCGGCGGAGCCGTCGACGCGCATCGAAAACGTCGGCAAGCTGCGCAACCGCGGGCTCGAGCTCACGCTCAATGCGATTCCGCTGACCCGCGCCGGACTCAGCTGGCGGTCCAACCTCGTCTTCGCCGCGCAACGCAACCGGGTCCTCAGTCTCGGACCGCACGACGTGCTGAAGTCGGGTATCGTGAGCGGTCAGGGTCAGTCGGACGTATGGGCGCAGCGCATCCTCATCGGGCAGCCCCTGGGCACGTTCTACGGCCCGATCTTCGTCGGCTGGGATTCGGCCGGACAGCAACTGTTCCGCTGTTCGACCGGCGCCGCGGGGTGCCGAGCGGACAACACCGCGACGTCCGACAGTGTGCTCGCCAGTGACTTCGCGATCATCGGCAATGCGAATCCCAAGTTCACGCTGGGGTTCAGCAACCAGCTGCAGTGGAACCGGTTCAACCTCAGTTTCCTGCTGCGCGCGGTCGTCGGGAACGACGTCTTCAACAACACCGCGCTGGTGTATTCGACCAAGGGCAACGCGCTCCAGGACAAGAACTTCCTGGCGGACGCGCTCAACGATCCGACGGCGCTGCATGAGCCGGCCGTCTACTCCTCGCGCTGGATCGAGGACGGCTCGTTCGTGCGCCTGCAGAACATCACGGTGGAGTACGACCTCGCGATTCCATGGCTCACGCGCTCGGCCCGGAGCGCGCGGCTCTATGTCTCCGCCGACAACGTGCTGCTCTTGACCGGCTACTCCGGTCTGGATCCCGAGGTCAACAGCAACAACGAAGCCAATCCGGGGGACGTCGGCTTGCAGGCACGGGGCATCGACTATCTCAGCTACCCGCGGCCCCGGGTTATCACCGGCGGCTTGCGCCTGGTGTTTTAAGGAGCCCTGACATGAAACGAGTCTTCGTGACATCCGCTGTCCTTCTGATGGTCGCGACTGGGTGCACCGATTTGTCCGAAAGCCCGCAGAGCGCCATCTCGCCGAGTAACTTTTTCCGCAACGAAGCCGAGGTGCTCGCGGGCCTCGCGGGCGTGTATGCGCAGCTGCGCAGCACGGTCGATGATTACTACAACGTGAGCGAAATCAGCAGCGACGAGATGGTGGTGCCGACGCGCGGTCAGGACTGGTATGACGGCGGCACCTGGCTCGACCTGCACGCGCAGACCTTTACCCCCATCAGCCCGGCGACCGGCGCATTCTTGAGCGGCGCCTGGAACGCGGCGTTCGCGGGCGTCGCGCGAGCAAACGTACTGCTCGATGCGCTGACCCGCGTGACGGTACCGAACCAGGCGCGCGTCGAAGCCGAAGCCCGGACACTGCGGGCCTTCTACTATTACCTGCTGCTCGATCTGTTCGGACGAGTGCCCGTCGTGACCGGCCCCGAGATTGAGCAGGCGGCCAATCCCTCGCGCGATTCCGTGTTCAAGTTCGTCGAAGCCGAGCTGCTCGCGGCTCGGCCCGCGTTGCCGGTGACGTGGGATGCGGCCAATAACGGCCGCGTCACGCGGGGTGTGGTGGATGCGATGCTGGCCAACATGTACATCAACGCCGGCGTGTTCACCAAGGACGGCGCCGCGGGCGGGATCAGCGCCAATTCCTACAATTCGTGCAGCGGGGTCACGGTCTCGGGTGGTTTGACCGCCTGCCAGGCTGCGCTGAACCGCGCCGACAGCGTGCTCTTATCGAGCGCGGGATACCAGTTGGCCGACACGTTTGCGCAGAATTTCCGCGCCGACAATGGAACGTCGCCGGAGAACATCTTCGTGGTGAAGTTCATTCCCCAGGATGGTTTGGGACTCAATTTCGTAATGCGGGCACTGCACTACAACCAGTACAATCCGTCGCCGTGGAACGGGTTCGCGACCATCGCGCAAACGTACAACGCCTTCGATTCGCTGGACGCGCGCCGCAAGATCTTCCTGGTGGGGCCGCAGAAGAACGTCCTCACCGGCCAGCCGGTCAACGACCGCGCCGGGAATCCGCTCGTGTTCACGACGTCGATCGGCGACATCACGCAGGCAACGGAAGGCGAAGGTGCCCGGATCTACAAGTTCCCGGCCGATCCGAATCATGTCGCACAGAACAACGGCAACGACTTCCCGTGGTTCCGGCTGTCGGAGATGCTGCTGATCAAGGCGGAGGCGGAGCTGGACGGCGCCACGGGCACGTCCACGCCGCTGGCGCTCGTGCAGGCGGTACGGGCGCGCAACTTCGCCGTCGACACGCTCAGTGCCGTCGACCTCAATGCCATCCTGCGCGAGCGCCTCTTCGAGTTCACGGGCGAAGCGAAGCGTCGCCAGGACCTGATTCGTTTCGGCCAGTACACCGCGCCCTGGTTGTTCAAGAGCGCGCGGCCGGATAACTACGTCATGATGCCGATTCCGCAGGGCCAGATCGACGCCAATCCGAATCTGACTCAGAATCCCGGTTACTGATTTCTTGCGGCAGGCTCGTCCAGGAGGAGCGCAGCACGCTGCGCTCCTCCTGCTGCTTCTCGGGGGCACGTGCACCGCCTGCTCGGAACCGAGCCGGGAGATCCCTGGGCATCTCTTTACCCTGCTGGCATCGAGCGTCACCGGCGTGCGCTTCGCCAACCGTCTCGACGATACCCGCGACTTCAACATCTTCACGTATCGCAATTACTACAACGGCGGCGGCGTCGCGCTCGGGGACCTCACCGGCGATGGGCTCCCGGAGATCGTCCTCACGTCCAATCAGGACGGCCCGCATCTCTTTCTGAACCTCGGGGCCTTCAAGTTTCGCGACGTGACGCGGGCAGCCGGACTGGTGGAGCGCGATCGGTGGACGACGGGCGTCACGCTCGCGGACGTGAACGGCGACGGCCGACTCGACATCTACGTGTGCCATGCAGGTCTGAAGCCCGCCGCGGCGCGCGCCAACACGCTGTACGTCAACCAGGGACTGCGGGACGGCGTTCCTTTCTTTCGCGAAATGGCGGCCGCCTACGGCATCGCCGACACCGGCTACTCCACGCAGGCGGCGTTCTTCGATTACGACGGCGATGGCGATCTGGACCTCTTCCTGATCCGCAACTCGCCGCGTCCCGTCGCGACCATCCCCGTACGCAACCTTCGCGCAACGCGCGATCCGCTCGGCGGCCACGAGCTGTACCGCAATGACGGCGGCCGGTTCGTCAATGTCAGCGAACAGGCCGGGATCTACGGTCCAGAAATCGGTTTCGGACTGGGAATCGCGGTCGGAGATGTCAATCGCGACGGCCGGCCCGATGTGTACGTCGCCAATGATTTCTTCGAGCGGGATTACCTCTACCTCAACCGCGGTAACGGCACGTTCGACGAAGTGCTGGAGCGCGCGCTGCCGGCCTCGAGCTACTTCTCGATGGGCGTCGACATCGCCGACGTCAACAATGACGGCTGGCCCGACATCTACACCGCCGACATGCTGCCCCGCGACGACTACCGGCTCAAGACCACATCGGCCTTCGAGCCGTGGGAGCTGTATGCGGCCAAGGCGCGCGAGGGGTTCGATCACCAGCTGATGCAGAACATGCTCCAGATCAACAATGGGAACGGCACCTTGAGCGACGTCGGCTACCAGTCGGGCGTGTCACGCACCGATTGGAGCTGGAGTGCGCTCATCGCCGACTTCGATCTGGACGGCAACAAGGACATCTTCGTCGCAAACGGGCTCGCGAAGGACGTCACCGCGCAGGACTACGTCACGTTGCTCGCCAGCGACCGTACCATGCTCGGCGCCACGCGGGGCGATCGCGTCGACTTCCTGGGCCTGATCCGGTCGATGAGCTCGACCAAGTTGTCGAACTACGCGTTTCGCAACAGCGGAGCTCTGGCGTTCACCGACGCGTCGGCGGCATGGGGACTCGACCAGCCGAGCTTCTCGAACGGCGCGGCGTACGGCGACCTGGATGGGGACGGCGCGGTCGATCTGGTCGTGAACAATGTGAACGACGAAGCATTCGTGTACCGCAACAACGCCCGCGCGCAACTGCCCGAGAATCACTTTCTCCAGGTGCGCCTCGTCGGCGCAGGCGCGAATCCGTTCGCCGTCGGCGCGCGCGTCACGGTCCGCGGCGCCAATACCGAATTCACGCAGGAGCTCGAGCCTACCCGTGGCTTTCAATCGAGTGTCGACTACACGCTGACGTTCGGCGTCGGCAAGGTCGACACGCTCGAATCGGTCATCGTGGACTGGCCCAACGGGCGGTCGACCTTCGTCTCCCCCGTGGTCTCGAACCAGCAGCTCACGATTCGCGAAGCAAAGACGCAGCCGACACCGAGAGCCGGACGGACTGACAGCCGCAGCACGGTACTGCGCGACGTCACGCGCGACGTGGGCCTCGATTTCGTTCATCGTGAGAATGAGTTCGTCGATTTCGATCGCGAGCCGCTCATGCCGCACATGGTCTCGACCGAAGGACCGATCGTGACTGTGGGCGATGTCAACGGCGACGGGCTGGACGACTTCTTCGTCGGCGGCGCCAAGGGTCAATCCAGCGCGCTGTACGTGCAGCGGCCCAACGGCACATTCGTGGCAACCAACAAGGCGCTGTTTGCGGAAGACCAGATCGCGGAGGATTTGGGGGCCGCGTTCTTCGATGCGGACGGCAACGGCACACTCGATCTCTACGTCGTCACCGGCGGCACGGAGTTCTCCGCGCTGGCGCCGGCATTTGAGGATCGGCTCTACCTGGGCGACGGTCACGGTACGTTCCGAAAGGCGTCCGGCTCTTTGCCGCCGGTCTTCACCAGCGGCGAGCGCGTCGCGGTCTCTGGAGACCTCGTCTTCGTCGGTGGCCGCGCCGTGCCGGGACGCTACGGCGTGGACCCACTCAGCGTGCTGCTGCGCCGAGGAGCCGGGGGTCGGTTTACCGATATGACCGCGGAGGTCGCCCCCGAGCTGGCCCATATCGGCATGGTGACGGACGCGGTGTGGGTCGATGTGGACGGTGACCACCGGGACGATCTGGTCGTCGTCGGCGAGTGGATGCCCATCACAGTCTTTCATAACACGGGAACGCGCCTGGAGCGCGTGGCGACGCGCGGCCTCGAGCACAGC
>DASPXJ010000151.1:0-12391 GCA_035637355.1 Gemmatimonadales bacterium | reverse complement strand
ACCTTGACCATCATGACGTAGGTACTCGTGGTGAGATTGGGGCGCGGCGGCGCGCCGACGACCGTGTCACTGTTGATCCTGACGGTCACATTGGCCAGACGTGACGTCCCATTCGAGTTTCCGTTGATGATCCACACAAAGAACGGCGGGCCCCCGGTCGTCTGATGCGTAAACGACCGGGTGAAGACCACATCCGAGTTGGTGTTGGTGCGCGAGAAGATCTCGTGGAACATCGTGTAGTTGCCGCCGTTGATCTCCAGCAGCTCGATGGTGAGATGGCCCGCGCTCGCCTGCCCGCGGATCGCCACGGTGATGAGCGTGGTCGGCTTCACCGCGATCTCCCAGGCCTTCTCGGCCATGGATCCCGTGATGCTGTCGGTTCCGGCGACGAGCGCGCGCAGCACGCGCTCGGTGCCGTTGGGGTTGCCGTTCTTCACGCGAAGGACGTAGCGGTGCCACGGGTTCAGCACGACCGGGATCGTGTCCACGAAGTTCTGAATCGTGTTCGAGCTGCCAATCGGCGCATCGTAGCGCCGGGGCCCATGGATGACGGCGGTATCGCCCGGGGCTGGAGGAGGTGGGGGTAGGGGCGGCGGTGCTATCAGACGTATGCCGGTTGCGACGAAGGCAATCACGGCCACCGCGGCGGGAACGACAACGTGTGCGCTACCCCTGGACCACTGCATGGGCTACTCCAGAAGAGGGAACCGGTCTTCTGGAGATCGCGCCGCGTCGCGCTACTCGTAATCCGAATTGTTACGGAGGCGAGAAGTCCGTAGTGTTACGGATTCATGCAGACATGTAGCATCCTAAATGCGTCTCAGTACGCGCCGTTTCCAAGCCGAATCACGGTCGGCGGCCCGAGGAGCGGCGTACCATGTGAATCCCAATAAGCGCGCTTACGATGCCAAATGGGAAAACTGTTCTCACTAACTTGCCAAAATGAGCCTCCTGTTGCGTGACATATACATCGAAGCGATTGGCGCTGAAAGGGTATGTGCGCCCCGTGCTCGGATCGGGCGCACGCGGCATGACACTGTAGTAGCGGAGTTCGACGTAGACGTTAGACGCCAGCGAGCTGAATCCCGCAACGATTAGAGTCACGCCAATCACCTTACTCAGTCTTACCACAGGTGCAATACGGGTCCTGGCATGACGGTCTCAGTCGGGCCGACGAACCCCCCCGCACCGAGTCCGGCGCCTACGGTGACCCCACCCCCCACAATCACTCCCTCAGGGCTGTTGCCCGTAAACACGTCGACCGCAGCGCCAAGTCCTTCACCGGCGCCAACACTCCCGTTCCCAAATACCCCTGTCAGTCTGCAGATCGTCGCTGCATTCGAGGTCTGCACGGTGATCCCACCCTGCAAGTCTGCACCGAGCCCGTCCCCGAGCCCGCCGGTGTACAACACTCCGAGATTGCCGTGGATGTCGATCCCCACGGTGGCTGAGAATGTGAAGCCGACTCCAAATAACGTACCGCTGACGCTGACGCCCACTTGCAGAGTTTGCCGACCGGTGGGATCAAAGCTGTTTACGGGATCGTTGTCAGCGTACGCATAGAGATTGCTCTCTCCGGCCCCGAATCGAATCGGATCTTTGGCGGTCCACCGACCTACCGACGGATCGTAATCACGAGCACCGAATCTCACCAACCTCGTCGAATCATCCAGCAGCCCGCCCGCGAATCCGAACGGCTGGAAGCCCGGATTCGTGTTCAGAACTATGTTCCCCCATTCATCGTAGTCGATGCGTTGGACAACGACTCCGGTCGTGTCGGCGACTAGTCGTACGCTGCCCAGACGATCGCTGATCAGCCGATACATGACCCCACTCTTGATCATGTAGTCGGGCACATTCATGCGGCTGCCGTACACATAGCGAGCGACAACATTTCCATTCGCGTCGGTTTCGGCCACCGGGTTCAACTGGTTCTGGTACAGCCATCCCTGGATGAGCGTCCCGTTCATCTTGCGCCCGATGCGCCGATTCTGGCCGTCGATCACGTAGTCAATCCGTGCTCCGCTCGGCAAGAGCACCGTCACGAGATTTCCCAAGGCATCGTAGGTGTAGCTCGTCGTTCCCACACCAGGGACCGTCCGGGTCTTCAACTCACCGTTGGAACCATACGCAAATGTCGTAGTCCCCGCGGAGAGCAGCCTGTCTTGATTATCGTAGGTGTAACCGACGTTACCAGCGGTCGAGGTAAAGCTCACGCGGTTGCCGTTTCCATCGTAGGCGAAGGCGTGAAAGATCGCCCCATTGACGCTATCGGCGACGATGCGTCCAATGCTGTCGTAAACGAAACTCCATTGCGTAGGCGTCCCCTGCGTTGTGTCAAAGAGCTGCGCGATCCGTCCCAGGCTATCCCGAACGTAACCAGCGGCAAAGATCGTACTCCCATTCGAGATCACGCGGTGACCCGCGAGTTCTCCGCGCGAGCTGTATCCAAACGTGCTCACCACCGGCCCGAGCGTATCCGCGGTCAGGAGCGCGTCGGTCGCCCGGTGTCCGAGTCGCAAAGCGCCCGCTCTAAGCAGCAAACCATCCTGATCGTACTCGAAGCTCACCGCGTTGGCCCCGTTTACGGTCTGGCTTGTAACACGGAAATTGTTGTCGTGGGCTGCGCCGACACTTCCATTGACCACTCCAGTCCAACGCACTTGAGTGGCGAGGGAGCCGTCGTAGGTGAATGTAACACTGTCCCCCGTTGGCGATCGAATGCCGATGAGTTTTCCAGTTGTTGGGCTGTATCGGAATGTCGATGTACCCCGATCGAACGTTAGGCTGGTCGGCCTGCCGGCGAGGTCGTACGCAAACCTGAGCGACACCGAGTCGGGTCGCACAATGCTGTCGATCTGCCTGTCCCGATTGTAGACGTAACGCGTTGGCTTCGGGCCCGGGATGCCCGGAGGGTCATACTCCTGCGTGAGACCTGACGGCGTGAATTGGAATCCATGCTGCGGGCGCGCGGGTGGCGTCACACTTGTGACGTTTCCGCTCGAGTCGTATCCGAGCAGAATTGCGCGTCCGTCAGGGAGCACACGCCGGATGAGACGATCGGCATTGTCGTAGAACAGGCTGTCTCGCCGACCTATCGGGTCGAGTACATTGGAGAGTCTGCCGCGGCTGTCATAACCGTAAACGAAGCCTCGGCCGCCCACCTGAAGCTGGCTAATCCGCCCTCGACTGTCATAGGTAAAGCGAGCGGAGTCGAGACTCGCGACTCGTGCCGCGGCAATGCGGCCCTTGGCATCTAGCGTCATGAACCGCTGCCGCCCCGCGGCGCTCGTCATTGTGAGCTGACGCGTCGCGGCCGAATACGATCTCACCGTCCACCGTCCATTTAGGCTCAGCGAGTCGACCACGGTCGTGAGGCTGAGAGGGTTCGAGCTATCGGGTCGCGTGATCGTCCGACTCGCCGTCGTGACGCTGGTGAGGCCACTCGGTGTCCGGGTGACGATGCTTCGCAAGGCAGGCGCCGCAAAGCCAGCCCGCGGGTCGGCTGCCAGAACCATCGTGGATACTGTCCCGTCCGCCGACGTGAACACAACTGAGTCATTTCGAGCCACACGCTCCTGCGCGGTGACCCCAGACAGATCCGTAACGGTGCGGAGTAGTTGGCCGCTGGCAGACGACTCGAGACGGTAGGCCGTAGACCGGCCCTCTGCCGTCGAGACGCGTACCTCCGTGATGGAGGCGGAATCTCGACGCGTGATCGTCATATCCTCCCCCGATGGCCCCTGGTCACGCGTGAGCCGACCAACGGAGTCATGGGTAAATCGATGCAGGTACCCCCGTGGAGTCGTGAGCGTGTCGAGTAGACCGCCCGCCGCATAATGGAGACCGACGATCTGGCCCGCTGGATCGGTGACGCGGTCGAGGAATCCAGTCGTGCCGACGTCAAGTGGAGTACGAGCTCCATACGGACCGGTGATCGCGGCAGGCAGGCCATCCTGTGCCCGCTCGATCGCGGTGACGTTACCATCCACATCTGTTACAGAGGCAAGCAATCCGGCCGGCGTGTACGCAAACTGATAGCGTACGGATCCGGTCAACGCGTCGATCGTACTCAGATGCCGACCCTCGGGACTGAATCGGTAGAACTCACTCCGGTCGCCCGACGCGACGAGGATGTCGGCGACGCCTAACGCCGGCAACGTGGGTTTGATCGCCCGAACGCGGTTGTTTCTCGGGTCCGCGATGTACAACAGGCCGTTGGCACCGATGGAAACCCATCCCGGATCGATTCCAGCCCCCGTCGGGGGACCGCCATCCCCCCCAAACGCGCGCGCTCCGGATCCTGCGACGGTCCGAATGATCCCCGACGGCGTGACCACGCGCACGCGAGGATTGTCGTTGATATAGAGCATTCCGTCAGCTCCGATACTCACCGACCGCGGCAGACCCAGCAGCGCGCCCGTGGCCGGACCGCCATCGCCAGCGAATCCAAAATCGCCGTTTCCAGCTACTGTGGTGATAATCCCATCGGACGAGATCCGGCGAACGCGAGCGTTGCGGAAGTCTGCGATGAAGACCTCGCCCTGCGGCGAAACCGCGATTCCCTGCGGGAAATTCAACATCGCATCTACCGCCAGCCCGCTATCACCGCCGTAGCCCGCTGTACCGTTGCCGGCGACCGTCGTGATGATGCCGTCAGGGCTGATTCGCCGGATCCGGTTGTTTTGCGCGTCGGAGAAGTACAAACTGCCATCCGGGCCGAACGCCAAACCGACCGGAGCGTTGATCGCCGCGTCAGTCGCGGGACCTCCGTCACCCGAGAATCCGAAGTTCCCGTTGCCTGCCACGGTCGTGATAATGCCGTCGAGGCCGACGCGCCGAATCTTGCTTGCGTTCCACTCCGCGATGTACAGGGCACCATCGGGACCGAGGGCGAGACCGTACGACAGGTTGACTGGGGTTTCCGTCGCCAGACCGCTGTCCGGACCGGAGCCGAAAACGCCGTTGCCTGCCACCGTCAGAATCGTGCCGTCAGGGCTGACCTTGCGGATGCGGAGGTTGCTCTGATCGGAGAGGTAGAAGCTGCCATCAGGAGCTGCCAGGACCGCAACCGCTGACAGGGATGCCCGCGTTGCCGGTCCAGAATCACCGGCGAACGCCGCAGTTCCGTTCCCGGCCACCGTTACGATGCTCTGCCCCAACGTGAGCGCGCTGCGCTTCGATCCATCGCCGAGATACAACACGCCCCCGATCGGGTCGTACGCGTGGTGCACGCTCAGCGTCCAGCCGCCAAGACCCTGCGCCCGCGCGTCCCAGCCACCCAGGGTGGTCTTCTGGGCAGTCGTGGACGTGTACAGGTCGCGAGTGTTCACATCCGGGATGATCGCGCCGCCCGCTCTTCCGAAGCTCGTGTCACCGGCCGCGGGTTGACGATAGACGCTCTCATACTCGTACGCGATCAGAACGGTGACGGGTTGGATTCCGATGACGTTCCGGCCGTACGCGTCCTTGCCGTCCCACGTGAAGTTCGTCTGTTGATTCGGGGTAGGCGGGAAGGAATCCTCGAACACCTGACCAGCCACATGCACCCGCAATCTGATGACTGCGAGTCCGTCGGGAACGGTGTCACCGATCAGTGGGATAACGAGCTCGCGTGACGCCCCGTGCCCGGGAACTCGGTCGTCTCGGTAGTTGAGCGTAAACTGGGTTCCAACGACGGAGATCATTTCGCCCAATGTTTGATTCTCGCATTCGATAACTGAGCCACCGGGCCTCTTACAAGCGTCGTCCTTGCTCTTTTTGGCGTTCTTCTTATCGCCGGGCTCTCCGCCTCCACCGCCACCAGCACCACCGGCTTGGATGGGTTCTGGGTTTGGCACGCCGCTCCCGGGAGGAAGTTGAGCTGGGGAATTCGCATCCCAAGGAGAGAAATGCGTGACGGGGACACGCCACAGCTCCTGGCCTGCGCTGTACAACGCCGCCAGCCGCCCGCGCTCGGCGTCATCGACTCCCAGCGACGTGGCATCGTCAGCCACGCCATCACCCGTGATGTCCAGGTCGGCAAGGCCACCGGTCATACTCACGATCTTGACGACCCGTCCGTTCTGTGACGGCATCCACGCGGCGCGAGACCGGTCATAAAATCCCATCGGCATCGCCATGCCAACCGGGAAGCCCAAGAAATTCTCGAGATAGAACGGTATCGGCTGATCGAAGCGGACTTCCTTGGCGCCGAGCGCAATCGCCGTATCGGCGCTGAGCTCGACCGCATACGTATACGCGCTCGCGGGTGGGAGCGGCGCGGGCATCGCCTGGGGGCCGCTCGAGCCGACCGTGTACTCAGTTGCCCGGACGTTGATGCTCGACAACGGCTGCTCACTGCCGTCCGGCATCACCAAAGTCGCCTGGGTACCCTGCTTGAAGAGCAGCGTCGCCCGGCGCGTACCGTCCACATCGGTCACCGGGCTGCCGCGTGCCACCTCTACGGGGGCGGAGAAATCGACCGTCGTCACCTGAGGATCGAGGGCCACCATGGTGACATCGTCGACCGGCACGAAGTCTTGCCACGGCACTTCGACACTCCGCTGCACCTCGAGCACGCCGGTTCCGGTATACGTGACGGTGAGTGCGCCGCCGCCATTCACCGCGAGATCAAATCGTCCGTCGGCGCGACTGAGCGTGTGCCCATACTCCGGATGGTCCAGGATTTCGATCCGAATCCCGGAGAGCGCTTGCCCGTTGCGATCGAGCACCCGACCGCGCAGGACGGCAGCCCGCAGGGTCTCGATCGTGCCAGCGGAAACACCCGTCTGAATTGGATTCGCCCCAGAATAGAGGAAAGCCGTGGACGCATATACCGTCGTCGCGATTGTGGGATCAATCGCTGTCGCGACCGTGGCCGGATCAGGCGGCAGACCAGTCGCTCTGGTCACCGTGCGTGTGACCGTATCCGCATTCGTCGCCGAGTCGGTGGCGATCACGACGATTGTGTTCTGGCCCACTACCAGATCCACGTCTTTGCTAAAGGCGCCATTGCTGACCGTCGTCGCGACGCCGTTGACCTTGACGTCCTTCAGCATGGCATCGCTGGCGGTCCCCTGGACCGTCACCGTCGGCGTGGACACCGTCGCGCCCTCCGCGGGCGCGGACACCGTCAACGTCGGCCGCTGCGTGTCGCGCGTGCCCATCAGGATCTCGATTGGTCCAGCGTTACCTGCCCCATCGATGGCCGTGACGGTTATCGTGTTCGTGCCCTCGACGAGCGGCACCGACCTCGAGAACCCGCCGCCGCTCACCGGAACCGCGTCGTCGTTCACGTAGACGGTCACCCCAGTCAGATTATCGCTGGCTGTTCCGGAAACGGTGATCGACGTCTGATTCGTGATGAACCCGAACTGCGGGGTCAGGACCGCAAAACTGGGCGGCGTCCGATCCACCGTAACCGAGCGTGTCGAGTCCGTGCGGTTCCCGGCCGCGTCGACGGCTGAGATAGTGATCACCTTCAGTCCATCCGCACCAGGTGGGTACTGCAGGACGATGTGGAACGAGTCCCCGGACATCGTGGACGGCTCCTGGCCATCGATGGTTACGGTAACAGGCGACGCATCGGCAACCGAGCCCTGGACGTGTACGGTGTCGAACCGCGTGATCTTGTTTGGCGCCGGCGCCGTGATCGTGAGTGTCGGGGCCGTGTTATCCGTGGCCAGGATGGTGAGGTCGATGTATCCGGCCTCCTTCTTTGGGAGGATGATCACCAGCGCATTGGAGCCCGCAACGGGGGAGACTTTCACCATCAGCATGAAGGTGCTGGCGGGGAGGCTCGGGAAGCGCGGCGCCGGGCCCACCACCGTATCGCCGTTCAGCTTGACGATCACCCCCGCAATCCGCTGGCCGGCGCTCGCCGTCCCGTTGATGATCCAGAGAAAGAACGGCGGGCCCGCGTTGGCCCCGCGCGTGAACGTGCGGGTGAACACCACATCCGAATTGGTGTTGCGGCGCGAGAACCGCTCCGTCCCGAAGATCGCGAAGTTGCCGCCGTTGATTTCCAGCAGCTCGATCGTGAGATGCCCCGCGCTCGCCTGCCCGCGGATCGCGACGGTGATGAGCGTCGTCGGCTTCACCGCGATCTCGAACGCTTTCTGCGCCATCGTGCCCGTGATGCTGTCGGTGCCCGCGACGAGCGCGCGCAGCACGCGCTGCGTGCCATCCGGGTTACCGTTCTTCACCCGGATCACGTAGCGGTGGTAGGGGTTCATGCTGACCGGGATCGTGTCCACGAAATTCTGAATCGTGTTCGAGCTGCCGATCGGCGCGTCGTAACGGCGCGGGCCATGGATCACCGCGGTATCGCCAGGCGCTGGGGGCGGTGGCAGCGCTGCGACGGTTTGTGACCGCGACGACAGTGGCGAGACACGAATCGCAGTGGCAACGACGGCGATGAGGGCGACCGCGGCGGCAACCAGGACGTGCGCGCTACCCCGGGACAGCTGCATGGGCCACTCCAGAAGAGAGGGAATCGGTCTTCTGGAGATCGCGCCGCGTCGCGCTACTCGTAATCCGAAGTGTTACGGAGGGGGGTGTTCCGTAGTTCTACAGACCACTAGGCAACGATCACGCCCTGCCGGATCGCGTAGCGCACCAACCCAGCGGTGTCGTGAATGCCGAGCTTTCCCATCAAGCTGGCGCGGTGCGACTCGGCCGTGCGCACCGAGATCGCCATCGCTCCTGCCGCTTGCTTCGCCGTTTTTCCCTCGGCGATGAGCCGCAACATCTGGCGTTCGCGATCGCTGAGCCTCGGCCCCGCTTCGGTACTGCCCGCGGCGAACGCGCGCAGCACCCCGCGGGAATAGGAGGCGCTCACGTAGATCGCACCGGCTCCAACGTCGCGGATCGCCTGCATCAGATCGTCCACACCCTGCGCCTTCATCACGAACCCATGCACCCCGACCCGCAGACCCTCGAGCACAAGGTAGTCTTCGGACTGTCCGGTGAGCAGTAACACGCAGGTATCGGGTTGCGCTTGCAAAATCAAGCGCGCGGCGTCGAGGCCGCCCATGACCGGCATTGTCGCGTCGAGGATGACGACGTCGGGACGGCGCTGGCGCGTCAACACCACCGCGCGCCGCCCATTCTCCGCCAATCCCACCACGTTGAAATCATGAGCTGCCAGAACTGCGGCGAGCGCTTCCATCACGATCCGATGGTCATCGGCAACCACAACACGCAGGCGTCGACGCCGGTGTTCCACTGCGTGTAAACGAATCGCCCTGCGCACGTGCATTCCGGTCTCGCGCTGATCGAGACACCGACCCACACCGGAGGACGCGAGAGTAGACCCGCGTGCGAAGGTCGTCAAGCAAAACCGCCCCAAACGTCATACCTGACGCGCTAGGAAAAGACCTAGGACGTTTGCAGGGGTTTGTGCAGGTAGGTGGAGGCTCAGCGCGGAATGAAGTCCATCCCCGGCTCGAGCCGGCGGGCGAACGCGGCGAGCAGGTCTGCGGCGCGATCGAGATCCGCCAGCGCCACCATTTCATTGGGGCTGTGCATGTAGCGGTTGGGGACGCTCACCAGCCCCGTCGGGATGCCTCGCATCGCATTGTAGATGGCGTCCGCATCCGTGCCCGTGTCCCGCGGCGCCGCCTGAATCGTATACGCGATCTGCGCCTGCTCGGCGCACTCGACGAGCAGGTCGAACACCACGGAGCTCACCGACGAGCCCCGGGACAGTACGACGCCGCCGCCCAGCTTGTGATCGCCCGAGTGCTTCTTGTCGGCGCCGGGATAGTCGGTCGCATGCGTGACGTCCACCACGACCGCGACGTCCGGCTCGATGCCGACCGCGCTGGTGCGCGCGCCGCTCCCGGTCCACGCGATCTCCTCGCGGGTCGACGCGACGGCAAAGACGGCGGCATGCGTGGGCCGCTTCGTCGCCAGCCGGCGCAGCGCTTCCGCTGCCACGTACGCCCCGATGCGGTTGTCGAGACTGCGCGACACGATCCGCCCGTTGGGATACTCCTCGACCCGGCTGTCCAGCACCCCGGGATCGCCGATGCGGACGCGCGCGGCCGCCTCATCGCGATTCGCCGCGCCGATGTCGATCCACAGGTCGATGACCTTCGTCACGCGATCCAGCTCTTCCTTCTTCAGCTGGTGGATCGCTTTCTTCCCCACCACGCCGTGGACCGGACCCGCGCGCGCGAGGATCAGGACGCGCTGCCCGACGAGGACCTGCGAGTCCCAGCCGCCGATGCCGCTGAAGTAGAGGAAGCCATCCTCGTCGATATGCGTGATCTGGATGCCGATCTCGTCGATGTGTCCCGCGAACATGAGGCGCGGCTTCCCCTTGCCGTTCAGCGCGGCGACGGAGTTGCCGTGCACGTCGACACGCACGTCGTCCGCGAACCCGGCGACCTCATCGCGCCAGGCGCGCCCAGGTGCCTGCTCAAAGCCCGACGGCCCCGCCGTGTCGAGCAGCTGCTTCAGGAATCCGACGGTGTTGGTCATGCTCTATAGCTTCCGGAGCCCGGTCCGATAGAGGAGGAGGCCGAGCATGGTGAACATGATCAAGCCGACGATCGCCGATGTCGCGAACCCGCCCAGCGTGTGATACAACCCGATCTTTTCGGCGAGCCACTCGGCCGACATGCCCCGGGCACTTCCCCAACCGGCGATGGCCGCAACGGCGATTCCGCAGATCGCTCCGCCCGCGATCAGGCCGCTCGCGAACAAGACGCCCGGCCCCGATTCGATGTCGGCGAGCGAACGGTTATCCGAGCGCACTTTGCGCTCGACCAGCCACCGCACGATTCCGCCGGCAAACATTCCCGCGGATGTACTGAGTGGTAGATAGACACCGACGGCCACGGGCAGCGAGGACACGCCCATCAGCTCGATCGCTATGGTGAGGAATACGCCAATCAGTACCAGGGCCCACGGGAGCCTGTGGGTGAGAATCCCGTCCGTGATCAGCGCCATCAGCGTCGCTTTGGGTGAGTCGAGCCGCTTCAGCTCGTGCCCCCGGTATTCGTGAATGCGGCCGCCGATGCCCGGGTCCACGACGTAGCGGATTTCGTGCAAAGCGGGATCGACCAGATACTTCCCGGGTGGAACGCCCTGCGTTTCGACGTAGACGCGAATCACCTGATAACTGCTGTTGTCGATCGAATCGGTTCCCCCAATGCCGAAGTGCGACATCGTCTCGGTATGGACGACCACGTTGCCGTCGGGACTCCTACCGCTCGCCGGTGCCACAAAGCCGGAACGCGTTTCGGGGACCTGGTAGCTGTAGGCATTATTGAGGAAGGTGAGTGTCCATCCTACCGCGAGCGCTGAACCGATCGCGCCGATCAGAATCGCGATTTGCTGCCGTCTGGGCGTCGATCCCACCAGGAATCCCGTCTTCAGGTCCTGGGAGGTATTGCCGCCGTTCGCGACCGCTACGGCAATCACGCACGCGATCGAGATGGCGCGCACCCGATCGTCGATCTGGGTCCAGCCGAGCAGCAGGAAGATGAAGGAGATCGCGATCAACGAGGCGATCGTCATGCCCGAAATCGGGTTCGCCGAGCTGCCGATCTGCCCGCAGATGCGCGACGAGACCGTCGTGAAGAAGAAGCCGAAAAGGATGATCAGGACGGCGCCGAGCAGGTTTACGCCGATTTGCGGCAGGAACGCGAGCACGATTGCGAGCCCGATCGAGCCAAAAATCGTCACGCTGATCGGCAAGTCATCGTCGGTGCGCAGTTTCGCCGCGATCGCCTGGCCGACGCGGCTGGCCCGCATATCGGCAAATCCAGCCCGGAACGCCCCGACGATCGTTGGTAGCGAACGTACCAACGCGATGATCCCGGCGCTGGCGACGGCTCCGGCGCCGATGTAGAAGACGAATGCGGCGCGCACCTCGCCCGCGTCCATGTCGCGAATCAGCATGGTGGTGCCGAACATCGGCTCGGTCATGGCACTACCGAACAGCTTGATCGCCGGCATGAGCACGACATATGCGAGGCAGCCGCCGGCGAACAAATAACCCGCGATGCGCGGGCCGATGATGTACCCGACGCCAAGGAGCTCGGGACTGACCTCGACTTTTACTTCGGCATTCTGGTATGAGCTCAGCACCCTGGTCGGGTATTCCCGCCATACCTTCACGGCGGTCATCAAAAACTTGTAGACGAACGCGATCCCGAACGCCTGGAACACGGTCTTGGCGTGAATGCCGCCGCGCTCGCCGGCGATCAGGACCTCGGCGCAGGCGGTGCCTTCGGGGTACGGGAGGTTGCCGTGCTCCTTGACGATCAGCGCGCGCCGCAACGGGATCATCATCAGCACGCCCATCAGGCCGCCGGCGATCGCCAGGATCGTCACGCGCGAGATGTCGAGATCGTAGCCCATCAACAAAATCGCGGGGATCGTGAAGACGACCCCCGCC
>DASPXJ010000150.1:0-7198 GCA_035637355.1 Gemmatimonadales bacterium | reverse complement strand
TGCCTTCAGCTTCGACGGCTTCGTCCTCAACGGTCACTGGGACTATCGCGCGCTCGGCCAGGGAACGGTCAAAGACGACCCGCTCGCCGGACTGCTCGACATCGTGCGTCGCATGAGCGGCGACAATCGCTTCGAGTACGATGCGGCGACCTATGTCGTGGGTCGAGACATCGCGGCGGGTTACGGCTACGGCCATGGATATGGCTATGGATATGGCTATGGCTATCCGCGCTTCGGCTTTGGCCTGGGCTACGCCTACGACCCGTTCTATGATCCGTTCTGCTACGACCCCTTCTGGGGCTTGAGCGCGAGCTGCTACGGGTTTGGCTACGGCCGTCTCGGCCTCGGTTACGGCTTCGGGTACACGTACTTTCCGCGCCGGATCTACGGCTTCGGCCGGCCGCTCGTGTTTAACGGTCCGCGCGTCGTGATTCCGTCGAACACACCGCGCAGCCGCTACACGCCGGTCGAAGCGCGCCCGCGCAGCGGCACGGTGAGCCCGCCCTCGCGGTCGTTCGGAGGAAGCCGCAGCATCGCTCCCCGAGACCGCGGTGGAAGGTCGTGGTCGGGTGGTGGCAGGTCGAGTGGGTCGCGCGGCGGCGGAGTGTCGCGGCCCTCGAGCCGGCCGTCAGGCGGTCGAGGCGGCTTTGGCGGCGGAGGCCGGCGGCACTAATAGCACGCTCCAGGCTCCACGTCGCATTCGAAATCGGTGTCGTCCTCAAGGGGCTCAACGGGCTCCTCGAGCTGACCGGCGGCACGCTGCTGCTGGCCTTCCCGCCCAGCGCGATTCAGCACTTCATCGTTGGCCTGACCCACAACGAGCTCAGCAAAGACCCCGACGACTTCATCGCGACGCAGCTGCGCTCGGCGGCCGAGCATCTCTCCGTTGGTGGCGAGCTGTTCGGGGCGATCTATCTGCTGTC
Source organism: Gemmatimonadales bacterium (assembly GCA_035637355.1). Taxonomy (GTDB): domain Bacteria; phylum Gemmatimonadota; class Gemmatimonadetes; order Gemmatimonadales; family GWC2-71-9; genus 20CM-2-65-7. The sequence continues at coordinate 6,275 of DASPXJ010000150.1, read as the reverse complement.
GCACGGCGTGATCAAGGTGGGGCTGGTCTATGCGTTGCTCAAAGACAAACGCTGGGCCTTCCCGTGGGCGGTCGGCGTCTTCGCCGCGTTCGCCATCTTCCAGATCTATCGCTACTTCGTCCAACCGTCGGACTGGCTGATCGCGCTGACCGTTCTCGATGTGTTCGTGATTGTGCTGACGCGGCTGGAATGGCAACGGGTGAAAAGAGAGAGGTACGAATCACTGTGAGACTGTTCCCACTCTGAAGAGTGGGCCGCGCAGTGACTCACGGGCCCACTCTTAAGAGTGGAAAGAATTAGCCGCGCGCTCTCAGCCGGACGTCGATGTCGGTGATGATGTCCCGCGGCTCGCCACGCTTGGCCCAGCCCTTGTGGCGACCGTGGTCGCCGCGTTCGCGCTCTTCCTGCAGCCCGCGCACGGCGACGCGCTCGCCCCGCGGGGTCGCGAAGATGCGGACGATCCGATCATCTCCGCGGCGGGCCCAAATGATGCGGTTGGGGCCCGAGCGCTGCACGCGGTACACCGTCCAGCCCCGCGTGACGAGCACCTCGCGCGTCACGACCACGACGCGATCCACCGGCACGACATACTCGTACTCGACCGGCTCGGCGTAGACGAACTCCGCGCTGGTGTATCCGCCCGCGCAGCCCGCGAGACTCAGCGTGGCCGCGAGGATAAGCAGGTGACGTTTCATTCAGCGCACCTCCTGGTGAAGGTTGTGCGCTCCTTTTGACCCCGATCGGGGCCAGATGTTTAGATGTTCCGTGTGATTTGCGTCACACTACGCAGGGATTCAGACTCAACTACGATCCCAATCTCTCCTCCGGATCCGATCAGTCCAGTCTCGTTCCATCCGTGCCCTAAATCTCTGCGCTGGGAAACCGGATACGATCTGCGGTCGGTGGGAGTCCGGCAGCTTCCCCAGGTGGCGAACTACATCCGTTTGCAGGAGCTCAAGCATGGCAGCCCACGCCCTTGAGGGCGCGCGTCGTACCGAGCCGGCGCTTCAGCGCACGGATAAACCTCCGGTCGTATCTCGATCTCAATATTCAAGAGCGTACGGCCTCAAGAGCGTCTGGCTCCGTTTTATCCGTGCCCTAAAGGGCCGGCTCGGCCAGAGCACGCGTCCTAAAGGACGCCGCGACATCCGCCCTTGAGGGCGCGCGTCGTAGCCGAGCCGGCGCTTCAGCGCACGGATCACACTCAACAGGTAAAACGTCTGGAACGCCATCATGCCGACCCAGAGCGACGAGCATCAACATTGGAGCCTCCCGATTGGTACCCAAAGGTACAAATCCTGAGACGTTGAGTAGCTTCAAGCCATGGAGCGCGTCCCTTACCCGCCGGCTCACGCCGTCGCCGAAACCGTGGCGCAACACTTTCGGCGCCACATGCAGCGGGCGGGCATTCCCGGTGAGGTGCCCGCGCCCGATGCCGCGACGATAGAGCGCATCATCAACGCCGCCTTCTGGGCGAGCCTGCGGCGCGAAGAAGGCCGCGAGCCGACAATTTCGCTGGCCTACCTACCGCCCGAGGCCGCCGGCACCGCGCTGCTCGTGGAACGGCCGATGCCGCTCGACCCCGCCAACCTCACGAAGCTCGCCCCTGCCGTCGAACGCCCCGGCATTCACCTGGGCGTCTGGAAAAATGGCGGTGACCTGGCGGTGTGGGGCGCCACGCGCACGATCCCGCCGCTCTGCTTCGTCGTGGAAGTGATCGAGCCCGGCTTGCTCGTGATCAAACACCGGCGCGCCGACCCGGAGGGCAAGTTCGCCAACGTCGCGGTGCTCGAGGGCGAGCAGATCAAAATCGTCGACGCCGAAGGGACCCTGGCGTCGGAGTGCCCGGAGTTCGTCAGTATGCTGCTGGGTTTTGATGCGGTGAGTTCCGAAAATGTCTTACTGCCGCTCGCGCTCTCGATGCGCGCACACGGCCACGGCGGCTCGCTGCTGGTGGTGCCGCACGACACGGCGTCGTGGCGCAAGTCGATTGTCTCGGTCCCCTACACCGTCGCCCCGCCGTTCTCGAAACTCGGCGACCTGGTTCGCAACGGGACGCGCGATGGCGCCTTCAAGGACGCCACGGACGCGATCGGCGGGCTGACCGCCGTGGACGGCGCCGTCGTGTTGAGCGACCGCTGGGACGTGCTGGCGTTCGGCGCGAAGATCGGGCGGACGGAGTCCGGCCCATTCGTGGGGGACGTGCTGGTGCGGGAACCGATCCTCGGTCACACGCCGGTCACGGTACATGCGTCGGAGCTGGGCGGGACGCGACATCTGTCGGCAGCGCAATTCGTGCACGAGCAGCGCGACTCGCTCGCGCTGGTCGCTTCTCAAGACGGCAGGTTTACGGTGTTTGGATGGTCACAAACGGCGAAGAAGGTGCATGCCTACAGGGTGGAAGCGCTTCTGTTGTAGAATCCCACTCTCAAGAGTGGGCCCTTTGCCGTTTGCATCGGTTCTCTCATCGCCGCATAGTAACGCCCATGGCTGAGCCAGCCTCGGATACGATCTCCAAGCTCTCCCGCGCCCTCGGCGCCAAGTACGAGGTGAAGCGGCTGGTGGGCTCCGGCGGCTTCGCCGAGGTCTACGAGGTGTGGGACAAGGACCTGGAGCGCCGGCTCGCGGTGAAGGTGCTGCGGCCGGATGTCGCGTGGACGTCGGGGATGCTCGAGCGCTTTCAGCGCGAGACCCGCGCCGCGGCGCGGCTCGAGCATCCCAACATCCTGCCGATCCACTTCGTGGGCGAGGGCGAAGGGCTGGCGTACTACGCGATGCCGTTCGTCGATGGGATGTCGCTCGGCGAGCTGCTGAAACGTTCCGGCGCCCTCCCGCCGGAGCGCGCGCTCGCCATCATCATTCCGATCCTCGACGCGCTGGACCACGCGCACAAAGCGGACCTCCTGCATCGCGACATCAAGCCCGACAACATCATGCTCGACACCGCGCGCGGCCGGCCGCTGCTCGTGGACTTCGGCATCGCGCGGCGGCTCGACAGCGACGCGGGCGCCGGGCTTACCCAGACGGGTCTCGTGATCGGCACGCCGCACTACATGAGCCCCGAGCAGGCGCTCGGCGATCCCAACCTGGGGCCCGGCTCGGACCTCTACTCCCTCGGCTGCGTGCTCTTCCAGATGGTGACCGGCAGCCCGCCGTTCGACGGCGAGTCGTCGCAGCAGATCGTCGGCCAGCACATCGCCGATCCGCCGCCCGCCGCGACCGATGTGAACCCGAAAGTGCCGCGCGAAATGTCGGATGTGATCCTGCGCTGTCTCGAGAAACGGCCGGCCAATCGCTTCCGCTCAGCGGGCGAGGTGATCGCGGCGTTGGAGAGCGACAAGCAGCCGAGCACGATGCGTTCGCGCGCGAGCGCGGCGCAGGCGGCGACTGAGCTGCTGGTGAGCGGGGCGAGAACGGCACCGCGGACGGCCGGCCGGCCGGGCGGCCGGACGGCCCGGCCGCGGCGGGTCGGCTGGGTGCTGCTGGTGATCGTGCTGCCACTCCTGGCACTGGGTGCCAGCGCACTGTATTTCCGGCAACCGCAGCTCGTGTTCGAGAATCGCCTGGCCGACATGGTCACGGTGCAGGTCGCCGGCGAGGAGCGCCGGATTCTCCCGGGCGGCTCGTTCACGCTCAAGCTCGAGCGCGGACGCCGGCTCGATCTCGCGTGGCAGCTGGTGCCGCGGCTCGGCGCCGTGCTGGGCGACACCATCGCGATCGCGCGGCCGCGCGGCACGGTGCGCGTGCGCGCCACCGCGCGGCCCACGCATGGTGCTTACTTCGCACCGGTCATCACCAACGAGACGGGCCGGCCGCTCGCGATCACCGTGAATGCGGGGTTGGCGGGCGCGATGCGCTGCGGTTGCACCATACCACCGGGTGCGGTGCGGATGGCGATCGGTTATTACCCGCTGTTCGAGAACTCCACCGTGCGCGCGGAGGCCGAGGACCGGTCGGCGGTGTTCCAGAATCTGGGATCACAAGTAAATGCGAGTGACGGTGTCGTAGGACTCTTATTTCGCGCTGGCGATCTCCGCACAACACGGTGACATCCTTCGAAAGAATCCCAATTGCATTGGTATCCGTGCCCTAAAGGGCCGGCTCGGCTAATGCACGCGTCCTGAAGGACGCGCTCCAAACGCCCTTCAGGGCGCGTGAGGTGGCCGAGCCGGCGCTTTAGCGCACGGATAAACCTTCATCACCAAATTGTTCATCTACCTCGGCTCAGCAAACAACCCAACCTCCGCAATTGCTGGACACACCGGCGCTTTCGTAACCCGGAGTCGCACCCGCGGCGTCGTAACACGCGGTCCTCGAATCAAGCGGCAACTCCCGATGCTGGTCGCCTCAGCGAACTCGACCCATCCCCCATCGCGCCACATATCGACAATTACGGATTCGACGCGTTGGCCCAGGGGGAGAAACTCGCGCAGCCGCACCACGTTAAAGGTCGTCGCGCGCTGCAATTCTATGGTCAAGGTTGGCGTTTTTATGCCATCGTCCGTGGCCCAGTAGGTCTGCCGGCTTCCATCGAGCACGTTGCCCGGGGCAAAGCGGCGATCGCGGCCGCGCCAGTTGTCGGCGCTGACACGCGCGCCTGCCGCGAGATTGGTCGCAAACGTCGCATCGATGATGCGCCGAAACGATCGCAGTGACTCAACGTCGTTCTCGTGGATCCGTCCACGCCGGTCCGGTGGCAGATTCAACAAGAACGACGCACCTCGACCCACCGATGAGTAGTACAGATCGACGAGCTGCTGCGGCGTCTTGACCTGATTGTCTTCATGCTTGTGATAGAACCAGCCCGGCCGGATCGAGACATCGCACTCGGCCGGCACCCAGTGCGTGCCCGGCCGATCGCCGCGATTCAGCCGCGCCACATCGGCGTTTCCCGGCGAGAAGTCCTCGCGGTTTGACGTGGCCCAGCACGTCTCCCCCGCGATCCCGTTCTCGTTACCGACCCAGCGGATATCCGGGCCGGCGTCGCTGAACAGCACGGTGTTGGGCTGCAGGTCGCGCACCAGCTGCCACGTGGTCGGCCAGTCGTAGTAGGTGCGGTTGTCGATCTCGCGCCGCTCGTACGCGCCGCCGTAGTAGCCATCGCCGCCGTTGGCGCCGTCGAAGAAGATCTCGAAGACGGGGCCGTACTGGGTCAACAGCTCGCGCAGCTGATTGCGGTAGTAGACGAGGTATTCGGGGCTGCCGTAATCCTTGTGATTGCGATCCCACGGCGAGAGATAGACACCGAATTTCAATCCTGCTTTCCCACAAGCCGCCGATATCTCCTTCACGACATCGCGCCTGAACGGGCTGTTCTTGACCGAATGCTCTGTGTATCGCGACGGCCACAAACAGAAACCGTCGTGGTGCTTGCAGGTGAGGATCAGCCCTTTCATCCCGCCGTCACGTGCGGCGCCCACGATCTGGTCGGCGTCGAAGTCGGTCGGGTTGAAGACCGCGGGCGACTCGTCGCCGTAGCCCCACTCGCGGTTCGTGAAGGTGTTCACGGTGAAATGGAGGAAGCCGTAGAACTCGAGCTCGTGCCAGGCTAACTGCCGGGGAGCGGGGACGGGGGAGAAGGGAGCGGGAGTGTCGACACGCTTCGTGAGCGCGACTCCCGCTGCCCCCAGAGTCGTCCAGACGAAGTCGCGCCTATCGATCGCGACGCTCCTCGCGCTCCTCGTCCTCGAGATCGACCGCCATCGGAAAGAATAGCGATCTCTTGATTTCCGGGTACGGCGTCTCCCATCCGCGCGCGTCATGCCACAGAATGCGGTTCAAGCGCTCCGTCGGCGCGGCGTCGGGCTCACGGAAGTTCATGCGCGACGACGCGATCGCGGCACGCCGCCGCTCTGCGGCCCGCGGGCCCGTGATCGAGCCCACCTGCTGGTTGATCTCGTACAGCGACTGATTCGGCACGAGCGCCGTGTACGGCGAGAAGTTGGGTGATTCGTCGGGACCGATGAAGCTCGCCCGCATGTCGGTCGCGACAAGGTCGAACATGCTGAGCGCCGGCAGGCCGAGCATCAGCTCGATCGTCTTCAGCATGCTCGGGAATGCGTAGAAGGTCGGATCGATGACGCCGCGCCGGGCGTACGGGCTCGCGACGAGCGCCACGGTGCGATGCCCGTCGATGTGATCGACGCCGTTCTGCGCATCGTCCTCGACCACGAGAATCGCCATCGACTTCCAGAAGGGACTGTGCGACAAGCCCTCGACGATCTTGCCGAGCGCCAGGTCGTTGTCCGCCACGCAGGCCTTGGGCGTGCACCAGC